>NZ_LR699554.1:2400000-2768348 GCF_902459535.1 Paraburkholderia dioscoreae | reverse complement strand
AAATTTTTTATGCGCGACGCAACGGCAATGTGCACCGTCGTTCGCTTTAAACGAGTAGCGAGGCGAAAAGATGCCCTCAAGCGGCGCCCATCGGTGATCTGGTCCCGAAAAATCAAACGCGCTCAAACGTCCCCGCGTGGCGCAAAGGTTTAAATCGTTTCGCAAACGATTACAGCGCGTCGCCGCGATCCCTAAAGTTTCGCGCCATCACTCCGTAGACGCATTCACGCAGCTTGACCCGTGTGAATGCCGCACCGGCACCACCGGCGAGGCGCGCCCCTAGTTTTCCGTTCGTGACCGGCTCGCCGCGTGGCCATGAGCGTTTCACCTCGAAGGAATTCTCTTGAAACCGATGCTCTATTCCCGCATTGCTCGCGCAATGCTCGGGGCCAGCTGCGCGCTGTCGTTTGCCGCGCACGCGACGCTCGGCCAGAACGTCAGTACTGTCGAGAGCGATCAGTCCCAGTTGCGCGCGCTGGCGCATACGGCCACTACGCAAAGCGCGTATTCAGTCCACCTGATGACGCTGCCGTCCGGCACGCAGGTGCGCGAGTACGTCGCGCATAACGGCATTGTGTTCGGCGTCGCATGGGAAGGTCCGACGCTGCCCGATCTGAAATCCATGCTGGGGATGTCGTTCGACACCTACGTCGCCGCCACCGCGACGCGCCGCGGTACGCCGCTCGCGGTTTCCAGCAGCGATCTGGTGGTCTACTCGGGCGGGCATCTGCGTGCGTTCGCCGGCCATGCGTATCTGCCGCAAGCGGTGCCGGTGGGCGTCGATGTCGGCGTCATTCAATAACGGAGCGGATCATGCGTGATACGTCTTCGTTCAAGACCCTGCTGTGCGCGGCGCTGCTCGCGTTGCTCGTCAGTGCCTGCGGCGGCGGGGGAGGCGGCTCTGGCGGTTCCGGCAGCACGGCCAACTCCGGCAGTCCGAACCCGGCCGGTCCCAACGTGATCAACACCTCGCCGTCATCGCAAGTGCTCGCCGCGAACGCCGTGCGCGTGACGGTCGACTCCGGCGTGAGCGACGTGCCGAACATGCCGTTCGTCAGCATCACGATTTGCGCGCCGGGCACGAGCCAATGCCAGACCATCGACCACGTACTGGTCGATACCGGATCGTGGGGCGTGCGCCTGTTTGCCTCCCAGTTGCCCGCCTCGATGACGCTGCCGCAACAGAAGGACGCCTCGGGCAATCCGGTCGCCGAATGCATGCAGTTCTTCGACGGCTACACGTGGGGCGCGGTAAAGCTCGCCGATCTGCAGATCGCCGGCGAAAAAGCCGCTGCGCTGCCGATCCAGGTGATCGATCCGAACTACGCCGCGCTGCCGGCCGATTGCGCAAGCTTCGGCGCGTCGCGCAACACGCCGGCCACGCTGCAGGCCAACGGCATTCTCGGTATCGGCGTGTTCAAGCACGACTGCGGCGCGAACTGCGTGCAGCAGGCGCTGGCCGGCACGTACTACGGCTGCAACGGCGCGACGTGCACGTCGATTCCGCTCGCCGAGGAACTTCAGGTCGCCAATCCGATTCCCTACTTCGCGACGGACAACAACGGCTCGATGCTGAGCCTGCCGACGGTGTCCGGCGCCGCGCAGTCGGTCAGCGGACAACTGGTGTTCGGCATCGGCACGCAGACCAACAATACGCTGGGCGGCGCGCAGGTGATCGGCGTGAGTCCCTCGAACGGAACCTTCACGACGGTGCAGAACGGCATCACGTATTCGCGCAGTATTCTGGACAGCGGCTCGACCGGCCTGTTCTTCCAGACCAGCGCGTTGCCGGTATGCGCGAGCCCGAACAATTCGTACTACTGCCCGGTGTCGACCGAGCAACTGAGCGCGATGATCAAAGGCGTGAACGGGACCACGAGCGCGGTGAATTTCAGCGTCGGCAACGCCACGGCGATCGCGCAGACGTATATCGGCAACTCGGCGCTGCCGCTGCTGGCTGGACCGGCGTTCGTCAGGTCGACGATCTTCGATTGGGGGCTGCCGTTCTTTTACGGCCGCAATGTGTACGCCGCCGTCGAGCAGCAGCCGACGCCCGGCGGCACCGGGCCTTACGTTGCGTATTGAATTCGCGTATTGAATTCGGCCTGCCGGATGTGAAACGGGCCGCGACGGAAAGTGTTCCGTCGCGGCCCGTCAGTCGAGGCAGGTTAGCTTCCTAGTTGTCGTCGAGACCGTTCAGCAACGCCAACACGGCTTCACCGAACGCTTCGGGGCGTCCCGTGAAAATGCGCTCGACGGTTTTTGAGTCGATCAGGCGCCGGCGCAGCGCTTCGCGCTCATCGTGCTGTTCGGCTAACCGCGCGGCGGCACGCACGTACTCGCCGGTCGAGTGAGTGGTCAGCCATGACGGCAGTCCGGCGCGTTCGAAGAGGCCGCTGTCGATATGCTCGAAAACTTCCCGTCCGCACAGGTTGACGCCGGGCAGGCCCATCGTGAACGAATCGACGATACCGTTGGTGTTGCCGAACGGGAACGGGCTCACGAACATGTCCATTGTGTTGAGCACTTTCAGATAGGTCGGGTAGTCGAGCGAGCCGTACACGTCCACGCTCGGTTCCGGCAACGTCGCGTGAATCGACTTTCTGACGTACGCCAGATCGATGCTTTCGCTCCAGCATGTCATGAAGTGGAATTTGACCGGCACGCGAGCGGTATCAACGATCGTCTTGCAGGTTTCGAGAAAGTGCGGATTGATCTTCATCGCACTCGCGGTCACACCGATATTGACGACGTCGCCGCGCGCAGGAACGGACGGCACGATCCCGGTGAGCAGTTTCGACGGCACGTACGGTTGCCCGTCCTTCGGCAGACGCAGCATTTTTTCACTGAAGCACGCCGGGTCGCCGACGAAATCTTCTTCCACGCTCACATAGTCCATATGCGCCGCGTGCATCGTAGCCGGATGGCCGAGACCCGCGATCTGCAGCGGCGCGACGCGCAGGTTCGACAGAAAGATCGTATGCGAGAACATGCCGACGCTCGGCATATAGAGCACCTCGGGCTGCTCGCGTGTGGCGAATTGCTGGATCTGGCGAATGCAGTCGCCGATGTATTCCGGATGCTCGAATTCGACGAAGCGGTCGAAAATCTCGCGCCCGGTTTCGTCCACATGCTGCGCCTCGCCGAACGCGACGACTTCGAAACGGCGGCGCGCGGCGAGCATGGTGCGTGAGTGGGTGCGATAGATCGAGTGGCCGCCCGTGAACCATTCGAGGACCACCAGCATCACCGGCTTGCGGCCCGGCTCGCGTTGTATAGCCGGCGTACGTGGGATGCTCGCCTCATGGTCGAGCAGTCCGAGCGTATCCAGCTTCCTGCGAACCAGCTTGTTGATGCTGCGCTTGATCGCGTGCCGCTCGGGCGAGAGCGAATAACTGCAATGCATGTAGGCGCCGCACACGGCGGCGGTCGGCAGGTCGTCGAGGTCTTCGATGGTGTCCAGTGCGCCCGGCAGCCAGTCGAGCAGCCGTTCGCGTTTCGCGTGCGCGGCGGGCGAGATATGCACGGCCGCGCTCACGATCGAAATACCGAGGCTTGTCGCAAGCACCGGGTCGCACCGGTGGAGGTCGGCGAAGTCGATGTCGTATTGCGAGCCCGACGTGTAGAGCACGAGTTGCTTGCGGGTGAGTGCGTCGCGCGTGGCGGCGGAGTCGCTGTGCCGCGCGGTGTCGAGCAACGTGCGTACGATGTGATCGGTCGATCCATACGACGTCACGGCGAAGATCATGTTGATCCACGGCCGCCCCCAGAACATGATGTTCATCTTTTCCGCGGCGAGCGTGTACTCGGGCGCCGAAAACAGCGCCGTGAAGCCGTCGGCGATGCGCTGCAAGGTGCGCAGCGATGCTTCGTCGCCGGGCGAGTTCGGACTGCTGCGGGCAAAGCGCTCGCTGCCGAGCGTGCCGCGCTGTTCGGACAGCGTTTTGAGCAGCGCGCAGAACTCCTCGTGCGCGGCGTCGTAGTCACGGGACTGGATCTGGGATTCGAATCGATCGAGGGAGAAATCTGTGCTCATCGCTAGGGTCGAGGGTGAACGGCGTGCATTGTTCCGCACGCGCGTTGTGTTCAATGACAGGAAGGCGGGCGGCGGGCACGCGTGATACCCAGGTCGGAGTGCGACGCGTGAGTCAAAACGCGTTGAGCCGAGCGGGGGGCGATTTCCGCATGCTGTGTGTGCCGCCAACGGAATCCGATTGTCAGAGAATTCGACCGGGCTGCATCTAGGAAGACTCTTATTTTGAGAAAGACTTTTAAGAGCGACCTTGATGCGAGGCAGCGGTCAGCGCCGCCGCGTGGCCCGCTTGGGCTGGGCTGTCTGGACGGCGGCGGGCGCCGGCTGCAGTGGTGGTTCGGATGCCACCGGTTGCGGCGCTGGTGGCGGAGCTTGGGCGGCTATAGCCGGGGCGGTTGGCTGCCCCGAGGGCTGCACGGGTGACGCGTCCACAGGCGGTGGCGGAGCCTGTGATGTCACCACTTTGGCGGCTGGCTGCGCCACAGGCTGCAGCGGCGGCGCGTCCACCGGTTGTGGTGTAGCCGTTGAAACCTCAACCGCCGCCGGCTGCTTCCCACCTTGCGCCGCAGCGGCCTGCCCCGGCGGCGTCGCCGCTTCGCGCGGCACGGATTTGTCGCAAGCCGCCTCGATCACGCGATGCACGAAGCGCAACTTCTCCACCACCGGCGCGGCGAGCGTGAACGGATAGCCGTCCGGCATGCCGAGACTCCGGTTCAGGCTGTTCAATGCATAGGTGAGCGGAAACCAGCGCTTCATCAGATTCTCGAAGCTGGCGTCTTCCACCGGCGTGCGATCGGTCAGCGTGGGCTCGCTGGGGTCGTCGGGTAGCAGCGCAACGCCGTATGAGGTCGATGTATCCAGCACGTCGACGATCAGCATGTAGTGCGCCCACGTCTCGGCCCAATCTTCCCAAGGATGCATCGTGGCATACGCGCTGATAAACGACGCCTGCCAATCCGCCGGCGCACCGTCCCGATAGTAGGCCTTCAGCGCCTCGCCGTAGTCGGCGCTTTCGTCGCCGAACAGTTTGCGGAACGGCTCCAGCCAGCGCGGGTTGTTCTCCACCAGCTGGCTGAAGTAGTAGTGCCCGGTCTCATGCCGGAAGTGGCCGAGCAAGGTGCGGTAGGGCTCGCCCATCGCGGTACGCACTTTCTCACGGTACGCATCGTCCGCCTCGGCGATATTAAGCGTGATGAGGCCATTATCATGGCCCGTCATGACGCGCGAACCGTCGCCGCCGTCTTCCAGGAATTCGAAGGCAAGGCCATGCTCCGGATCGGCCTGGCGCGACTTCACGTCGAGGCCGAGTTCGGCGAGGGTGTACAGCAGGCGCCGTTTGGCCATCTCCAGCCGATACCAGTAGAGCCGGTTGTCCGGCGCGCTCAGATTCGGAATCGTCAGGGTCAGCTGGCAGGCGCGGCACAGCACGTCAGGGGACTCGGCAGGGATCATCCAGTTGCAGACGTTCTCGACGGCGTAGTTATGGCATTGGCGGAACAGCGCGCCTTCGGCGCCCGGATGCAGACTGCGCCAGCGTCCTTCGCCGGCGTCTTCGAACGCGCTGATTTCCGCCAGTTCAGGCACATAGCCGAGCAATGACTCGCAACGTTCGCAACGAACGTTTTCGTAGAACACAAGGTGCGAGCAATGATTGCAGTGGAAGGTTTTCATCGGTCGAGCCTGGGAGGTGGGATGGCAATCATGGGCGAACAGTGTCGCAATCTTCATGCCGCATTTGCCAGACGTCACTGGTTTAACGCACATTACGTGCATGATCGTGCATGAGCGTTGCGCCGCTTTGGTGCGCGGCCACGGAAATGGCCGGGGAAGGGCGCTCTGTTCGATCGACCGGACCGCAAGCCAGGTGCGGCAAACTTCACGGCACGCGATGATCCGGGCGGTACGGGCCGTTCACACGGTTTTTCGCAGTTGTTCAGTAAACGGCATGAAGCTTGCTTTTTGGCGGGCTGCCATCCTTCGTCCAGGAGTCCGGTGTGTCCATACGCGTCGCGTTGCATCATGTCACACATTACCGTTACGACAGGCTGGTTTCACTGTCGCCCCAGGTCGTGCGTCTCAGGCCTGCGCCGCATTGCCGGACCCCGATCCTCGCGTATTCGATGCGGGTCGAGCCGGCTGAACACTTTATCAACTGGCAGCAGGACGCGTTCGCCAACTATCAGGCGCGGCTCGTTTTCCCCGAGAAGACGCGCGAATTCAAGGTGACGGTGGATCTGATCGCCGAGATGGCCGTCTACAACCCGTTCGACTTCTTTCTCGAGCCCTCGGCCGAGCAATTCCCGTTCGACTATTCGCCCGGCCTCGCGCTGGAACTCGCGCCGTACCTCGTCAAGCGGCCCATGACGCCGCGCTTCGCCGAGTTCGTCGCGAGTATCGACCGCACGCCGGCCGCCACCGCCGACTTTCTCGTCGCGCTGAATCAGCGGCTGCAACGCGAGATCCGTTACCTGATCCGCATGGAGCCGGGCGTGCAGACGCCCGAGGAAACGCTCGTGAGCGCGGCGGGCTCGTGCCGCGATTCGGGCTGGCTGCTGGTCGAGACCTTGCGGCAACTGGGGCTGGCGGCGCGCTTCGTGTCCGGGTATCTGCTGCAACTCGCGCCCGACGTCAAATCCATCGACGGCCCCAGCGGCACCGAGGTCGACTTCACCGACCTGCACGCGTGGTGCGAGGTCTATCTGCCGGGCGCCGGATGGATCGGCCTCGATCCGACGTCCGGGCTGCTGGCGGGCGAAGGGCATATCCCCGTCGCCTGCACGCCCGAGCCGGGCAGCGCGGCGCCGATCTCCGGCGCCGTCGACGAGTCCGAGGTCGAGTTCGAACACACTATGTCGATCGAGCGGGTGCTGGAGACGCCGCGCGTCACCAGGCCGTACAGCGAAGCGGTGTGGGCCGACGTGCTGAAAATGGGCGCTCAGGTCGATCAGAAACTCGCTGACATGGACGTGCGTCTGACGATGGGCGGCGAGCCGACCTTCGTGTCGGTGCGCGATCGCGACGCCGCCGAATGGAATACGGACGCACTCGGCCCGACCAAGCGCGGCTACGCGGTCGCGCTGATGGAGAAGCTGCGCGCGCGTTACGGCGCGACAGGTTTCCTGCATATCGGCCAGGGCAAGTGGTATCCGGGCGAGCAATTGCCGCGCTGGGCGATGTCGCTGTACTGGCGCGCCGACGGCGAGCCGTGCTGGCACAATCCGGCGCTGTTCGCGGACGAGCGCGAGCCCGGCACCTACACGGCGGCCGACGCGCGACGCTTCCTCGCGCATCTCGCGGCCAGACTGGCGCTCGACACGGACTGCATCCAGCCCGGCTTCGAGGACGTCTGGTACTACCTGTGGCGCGAGCGCCGTCTGCCGGTCAACGTCGATCCGCTCGACGCGCGCCTCGACGACGAACTGGAGCGCGTGCGTCTGCGCCGCGTGTTCGACGCGGGGCTAGGCGGCGCGACCGGTTACGTGCTGCCGCTGGCGCGCGAGCGCGACGAGCCGCACGAGTCGCCCAAATGGGTCAGCGGCCGCTGGTTTTTCCGCGACGAGCGCATGTTCCTGATTCCCGGCGATTCGCCGATGGGCTATCGCCTGCCGCTCGATTCGCTGCCGTGGGTGTCGAAGACCGACTATCCGTATCAGCACGCGCACGATCCGTTTGCGCCGCCCGTGCCGCTGCGTTCGGCCGCGCAGTTGCGTATGCAATACGACGGCCAGCAGCGCAGCCTGAGCCCCGCCGATGCGCGGCGCGCGGCGGCGCTGTCGTCTTCGGCGGCGGAATTGCTGAGCGGTATGCCCGGTGCCGGCGTAGTGGGCTACGCAGGTCAGCCCGGCGATCAGGAGGTGCCGGCGCGCGGGCAGTCGTCGAAGGAAACCATTCGTACGGCGATTTGCGTCGAAGCGCGCGACCCGAAGCGCGCGGCCGGTCCGAAGGCCGAAACGGACGCGTTCGGCAGCGGCCGCACGCTGCTGCATGTGTTCATGCCGCCGCTCACCGAACTCGACGACTATCTCGATCTGCTCGCCGCCGTCGAAGCGACGGCCGCCGAGTTGCGCATGCAGGTAGTGCTCGAAGGGTATCCGCCGCCGCGCGACGCGCGCCTGAAAATGCTGCAGGTCACGCCGGACCCCGGCGTGATCGAGGTGAACATCCATCCCGCGGCAAACTGGGATCAACTGGTCGACCACACGGAGTATCTGTACCGGTCGGCGGCGGAAAGCTATCTCAGCAGCGAGAAGTTCATGACCGATGGCCGCCACACCGGAACCGGCGGCGGCAATCACTTCGTGCTCGGCGGCGCGACGCCCGCCGACAGTCCGTTCCTGCGCCGTCCCGATCTGCTGGCTAGCCTGATCGCATACTGGCACAACCATCCGTCGCTGTCGTATCTGTTTTCCGGGCTGTTCATCGGGCCGACCAGCCAGGCGCCACGGGTCGACGAAGCGCGCAACGATCAGGTCTATGAGCTCGAAGTGGCGTTGCGCGAATTGCAGCGGCAGATCGACATGCTCGGCGGCCGCGAAAGTGCGAGCCTGCCGGCGTGGATGATCGACCGGTCGCTGCGCAACATCCTGATCGACGTGACGGGCAACACGCACCGCGCCGAGTTCTGCATCGACAAGCTCTATTCGCCGGACGGCCCGACCGGCCGTCTCGGCCTGCTCGAATTGCGCGGCTTCGAAATGCCGCCGCACGCGCGCATGAGTCTCGCGCAGCAACTGCTGCTGCGCGCGCTGGTGGCGCGTTTCTGGCATACGCCGTACACGCAGCGGCTCACGCGCTGGGGTACGGAGCTGCACGATCGCTTCCTGCTCGGCACCTTCGTGAAGATGGATTTCGACGACGTGCTCGGCGAACTGAACCGCGCGGGCTTCGCCTTCGACAGCAGCTGGTTCGCGCCGCACTTCGAATTCCGCTTTCCGCTGGTCGGCGAGACCACGGTGAACGGCGTCTCGCTGACGATCCGCAACGCGCTCGAACCGTGGCACGTGATGGGCGAGGAGGGCTCGGCGGGCGGCACGGTGCGTTACGTGGATTCGTCGGTGGAGCGGCTCGAAGTGCGCGCGCTGGGCCTGAACGACAACCGCCATGTCCTGACCGTCAACGGCGTGCCCGTGCCGTTGCAGCCGACCGGCCGCGTCAGCGAGTATGTGGCCGGCGTGCGGTTTCGCGCGTGGTCGCAACCGTCGGCGCTGCATCCGACCATCGGCGTGGATGCGCCGCTCACTTTCGATCTGGTCGATACATGGAGTGGCCGCTCGGTGGGCGGATGCCAGTATCATGTCGCTCATCCGGGCGGGCGCAATTACCAGACCTTCCCGATCAACGCCTATGAGGCGGAAAGCCGGCGGCGCGCGCGCTTCTTCGCGTCGGGACATACGCCGGGGCCGCTCAAGGTCGATGCGCCGCAGCGCAGTCTGGAGTTTCCTTTCACACTGGATCTGCGCTACTGGTAAAACCAGCACACTCTTAAAACGACACGACCTTGGCCTTTCAATCGACTTTTCCCTTCGAAACGTCCGCGGCGCGCGCGGACGCTTCGTCCCTGTTGCGCCTGCTGCCGGCCCACGAGGGACATTGGGACGAGTTACGCGACGCCTCGGGCGCATTGCGCGAACCGTGGCGGCAATTCTTCGAACGGCTGGGCGAAGTCGGGATCGCGCGGCTCGACGATCATCTCGCCTCGGTCGCGCAGCAGATCCGCGACAACGACATCAGCTACAACGTCTACGCGGACAACGGCGAGCCGAGGCCGTGGGCGCTCGACCTGCTGCCGTTCCTGATCAGCGAGGACGAGTGGGCGCATATCGAGCGCGGCGTGACGCAGCGCGCGCATCTGCTGAACGCGATCGTCGCGGATATTTACGGCCCGCAGACCTTGCTCGAGCGCGGGCAACTGCCGCCCGCGCTGGTGTTCGGCCATCCGGGCTATCTGCGCTCGGTGAAGGGCTTCACGCCGCCGGGCGGCCAATATCTGCAGGTGGTCGCGGTAGATCTGGCGCGCACGCCCAACGGCGACTGGACCGTGATGGCGCATCGCACCGAGGCGCCGTCCGGGCTCGGTTACGCGCTGGAAAACCGCCTGATCGTGTCGACGCTGTTCGCCGATCCGTTTCGGGCCATGCGCGTGAGCCGGCTCGCGCCGACCTATTCGCAACTGATCGCAACCCTCGTGCAGGCGGCGCAGGCCACGATGCGGGACGACGGCGAAGGCGTCGACCGTTCGCCGCATATCGCCTTCCTCACGCCGGGGCCGTTTAGCGAAACCTATTTCGAGCACGTGTTTCTGGCGCGCTATCTCGGCGTGACGCTGGTCGAGGGCAAGGATCTGACCGTGCGCGACGACAAGCTCTATCTGAAGACCCTCGCCGGCCTCGAACGCGTGCACGTGGTGCTGCGGCGTCTGGACGACGCGTTCTGCGATCCGGTCGAACTGCGCGCCGATTCGAGCATCGGCGTGCCCGGCTTGCTGCAGGTGATGCGCGCGGGCAATGTGATCGTCTCGAATGTGCCGGGCTCCGGCTTTGTCGAATCGCCGGCCTTGCATGGCTTCCTGCCGGGCATCGCCGAGGTGCTGCTCGACGAGGATCTCGTATTGCCGAGCGTGCCGACGTGGTGGTGCGGCGAGAAAGCGGCGCGCAATCATGTCTTCGCGCGTCTCGACGAAGCGCTCATCGTGCCCACGTGGCCGGTCGCCGCGCGCGATGCGCCGCCCGGCATCGAGCAGGGTCGGCAGCGGTTGTCCACGTGGCGCGAGCGTATCGAAGCCATGCCCGACACCTATACGATCCAGCAGGCGCAGCGCTTTTCCTGCACGCCGCGTTACGAAGACGGCACCATTGGCCGCCGTCCGTCGGTGCTGCGCGTCTATGCGATCGCGGACGTCAACGGCGGCTGGCATGTGATGCCGGGCGGCTTCACCCGCATGGCCGCCGAACGCCAGACCACGGTGTCCATGCAGTACGGCGGCAGCAGCGTCGATACGTGGGTGCTGTCGAGCCAGCCAACTTCGACCTTCACGCTGCTGCCTTCGCCCATGCAGCCTGCCGACCTCGCGCGCAAGCACCGCACGGTGTCGAGTCGCGCGGCGGAAAACCTGTTCTGGGCCGGACGTTACGGCGAGCGGGCCGAGAACAACGTGCGGCTGCTGCGCCTGATTCTCGGCTCGCTGGAAGGCAACGACGCCGACGCGATGTTTCCGACCCTGGTCGAACTCGCCATGCATTGCGGGCTCGTGCAGTCCGGCGACATGTTCTCGCCGCATTCGCCGCAAGCCTTCGAGCGTGCGCTGGTCGCCAATCTGAGCGAGAGCACGGGCGCCGCGAGCATCGGCCAGAACCTGAGCTGTCAGGCGCGCTCGAACGGGGAAGTGCGCGGGCGTCTGTCGAACGACCACTGGCGCACGATTCTCGCGGCGCGCAACGATTTTCGCGACGCGTTGCAGACGCTGATGCCGGCGCCGGGGTACATCGGGGGTGCCTCGCAAGGCAATGGCAGTAACGGCAACGGCCGCTACGAGCGTTACGATCGCGTTACGTTGATGAACGCGCTCGAACGGCTGTCGGTGCAGTTGTCGGCGATCAGCGGCGCACAGGGCGACCGCATGACACGCGACGAAGCATGGCGCCTGCTGTTCGTGGGCCGTCACATCGAGCGCGTCTCGGCGATGACCTCGTTCCTGCGCGTGGTCGCCGATAAAGGCCAGCTCTCCACGCCCGCCGGTTTCGATCTGCTGTTGCAGCTGTTCGACAGCACGCTCACGTATCGCTCGCTCTATCCGGGGCGCTTCGAAGTGCCGGCATTGCTCGATCTGCTGGTCATCGAGCCGACCAATCCGCGCGGTATTTACGGCGTATACGAGCGTCTGCGCAAAAAGCTCGACGAGATCGCCGTGGCGGCGGGCAGCACGCGGCATCGTCCGTTCGCCGAATTGATGGCGCCGGCGGATTCGTTGCCGTCGCTCGAATCGCTGTGCGCCGTCGACGAAGACGGCGCCTACGGCAATCTGATTGCGGTATGCGATCAGATCGGCGGGTTTGCCGGCGCGGCCGCGCATGAAATCAGCGCGCGCTATTTCAGTCACGCCAGCACGGTCGCCTCGCAGGTATGGTCATGAAGAACGCGCCGACTGTGCTGTCCGTCTCGCATCGCACCACTTACCAGTATTCCACGTATGTGGAGACCGCGCAGCATCTCGCGACGATCCGGCCGATTGCCTGCTCGTGGCAACGCGTGGTCTCGCACAGCGAGAAGATCGAACCCGAACCGTCGTATCTGAATAGCCGGATCGACGCATTCGGCAACGACGTCCTGTATTTCGCGCTCGATGCGCCGCACGAGCGCCTGCAGCTCGTCAGCGAAACCACTGTGTCGCTCACGCCGCGCTGGACCGACCTCGATCCCGAGGCGACACCCGAATGGGACGACGTGGCCGACGCGCTGCGGTTTCGCGTCGGCGGCCAGTTCCGGCCCGAGGTGGAGTTCTGTTTCGCGTCGCCGAACATCGTGCCGCGGCCGTCGCTGCGCGCCTATGCATTGCCGAGCTTTCCGCCGGGCATGCCCATTGCCGCCGGCGCGATCGATCTGATGCACCGCATTCACGAAGACTTCGCCTACAAGCCTTCCGCGACCATGTTCGATACGCCCGCCGAACGCGCCTTCGAATTGAAGAGCGGCGTGTGTCAGGACTTCGCGCAGGTGATGATCGGCTGTTTGCGCTCGCTGGGTTTGCCGGCGCGCTACGTGAGCGGCTATCTGCGCAACGACCCGCCGCCGGGACAGCCGCGTTTGATTGGCGCGGATGCGTCGCACGCATGGGTATCGGTGCATTGCCCCGGCAGCGGCTGGATCGATCTCGATCCGACCAACGACGTACTTGCCGATGTGGATCACGTAACGCTTGCCATTGGCCGCGATTACAGCGACGTGTCGTTGCTGCGCGGAATGATTCTCGGTGGCGGTGCGCATCGGGTGGAAGTGGGGGTGACGGTTCTCGCGCTTTAGATGCGGGCTGCGCAGGCCGTTTTCAGCGGATATTCGGTGTAGTTCTTCCAGTGCTTCATAACGTTGCAGGCCGCGAACCAGCGTCGCGGCCGTTTCGGTCACAACTCCGCTTTTCACTTCTGAGAGGCGCGAATCTCTGTTCGGCAGGTGTCTTCACTCGACACGGTGTCAGTTTCATTCAACGTCAATGTCGCCGGTCAATCTATCGGCATCTTTGGGAAAATTCCGACGTTTTCTCGGTGAAATCTTACAACTGGCGAGACCGCCAGCGCGGATACTTTTACACGTTGCTCTGGGCAACCTGAACAACCTGAAAAGAACGTTCCGACGCCGATGACACCTGCCGCATGTTTTTTGCGCGGGGCGATCATCGTCGTCATGCAGGCGGGTGTGCATATCGTCACGCGCAGAACAAACATTGGTAGTTTTGAAATGGCGGCTAAAAGACAGTCCGAATTCACGCGGGAAATGAACAGGCGAGCGCAGCGGCGCACCCATGCGCTGATGTTAGGTGCGCTCGGCGTCTGTGTGTCGGCGCCTGGACATGCGCAGACCGTCATGGATGGCAGCGCCCAGTTCAACGATCAGCGTGACGATGGCGCGAGTGCTTCCGCTACGGAGTCGGGGCAGGCAATCGCTGGGAGCGAATGTATCGTGAATTCGTGTGCGCAAAGTCCGTCGGCGGCGCTCGGCTACGCTTTCAGTACGTTTCGTACGTCGGGGCAAGGGGCGGCGGATACGCAAAACTATTCCGGCTTCACTGCCGGCGCCAGTATCGGCAACTGGCAAGTGCGCGAGCGGGGCGCCCTCCAGTCCATCACGAGGCCAGGCACGTCATATCAGAACATCGCGGCTTACCTGCAGCGCGACATTCCGTCGTTGAAAGGTCAACTGGTTCTCGGCGACGCGCCTCCCTCCGCGGACGACAGCATCGCTTCGAATATCGCAACCGCGAACCAGACGGAAGGGGCCGAACGCCTGATGCTGTTCATGAATGCCGTTCCCATGAAGGTGTACGCACGCAATTCGGTTGTCTCATGGTCGGATGTGGAGCGCGGGAACGGGCATCACTAATGTCGACCGGCGCTCGCCAACAGGATCTGGAGTCGCGATCTTCAGAGACTCCGTGCAGAGCGGGTCGCTAAAGGATTCAAGGATTGGCCGAGCTTCGCAAGAGGCAAAGCCATGTTTGTAGGTCGTAGTTTGTCGCTGTAGTTGTACTAACTTTAATTTTTTAAATAAAAGGCAAGAAAATGCAAAAGATCGATCGTAACGCACTGGCTCAATCGAAAATCGCCGGCGGCTGCTGCAAGTGCTGCTGCGCACCGGCGAGCTCGCCGAAGGCGGCAGCGCCGACCAAGGCACCGGCAGCAGCACCGGCAGCACAGTCGGGTTCGCGCGCCTAAGCAGCGTCGCGATAGCGGTGTAAGGGTGGACTGATCGTCCGCTCGCAGTCTCGCGAAGCCCGATCGTGAACGGTTGGGCTTCGCGTTCAGAAGACGAATTATGGCGTTCCCGCGGAACGGCTATGTCACCGTGACGAAGGAACAAGCATGAGGTTATTCAAAGCGTTGCGCGCGTTGCCCGGCACTTTCGGGCGCGGTGCGAGACACAGCCGCGACCGGCTCCGGGGCGCTTGCCTCTCGCGCATTCCGCTGCGCGCGATCGAGCCGCTTGCTATTTCAGCGTGGTATTTGAGGAGTCGCTTCAACGCGAGGCTCCGCTGGAACGGTATTGAGCGGCGGGAAGTCGGGCGCGACGTGTTGAAGCTCGAACATATCGATGCACGCCGCGTGCTGCCGGGCAGGGTGCTCGAGAAACTGATCGATCAGCGGCTACATTTCGGGCGGCAGCGCAATCGCGCGGAAGCGTGGCCGGATTTGCAGCGCGCGGCGAGCACTCTGGCGCAGACCATCAGGAAGGCAAAAAAAGCGACACCGGAGCGGCCGGTCATCGTTTCGCCGTTTCATTACGTCTCTCAATACGCAAACATTTACCTGATCGACGAACTGCGCAAGCAGCTCGGTCTCGCGTCCCTCGGTGTCGTATCGGGCGTTCCGCAGAATATCTACGGAAGCGATGAGGCGATGATTCCGCACATCGACATCCTCCACACCTATAGCGAAACGAACCGCAGCGGATTGGGTTTGCGTGCGGCGCGCTCGCTCAAACGCAACGGTGTTGTCGTGCTGTTCTCCGATGCACCGCCGTTCACGCTGAGCGGCTATCCCATGGAGACGGTCGGCGTATCCATTTTCGGCCGCTCAGCGCGAATTCATAACGGCGTATTTCGCATGGGCGCGCCGCTCGACGCGCTGCTGTTGCCGTTCTATCTGCGCTTCGAACATGGGCGTTTTAGCGCCGTTGTATTCGATCCGCTCGAACTGGCGCGTAGCGATGCGCCGCAGCGTGTCGCCGACTGTATAGAGAAGGGTCTGAGAGACAACTATTCACGCTCGCTGATTGCCGGACATCCTTCAATGTACGCATTTGCGCCGGCCAGATAATTCACGCGGCTAGCGCCGGAAATACCCATCTCGTCTTCGGAAGAGAGACGGCAGGACAGTCATGGACCCAACCAGTATTCCGCAGTACCAGGACATTTCCTGGCGATGGATCGCCTATGCCACATCGGCGATCGTGGTCGTCGCTATCGGCTTCGGCTTTCTGCATGAAGTGGAACTCAAGCAGGACGTGCAGTGCGAAATCGTATCGCCATCAGAAGTGAAGGTACGTGGTTTGAGCGGACTCGTGACGTCGGTGTACGTGCGTCCTTCGGAGCGCGTGACTTCGGGGTCGCCCTTGTTCACCTTGCAGCGCGACCTGTCGTTGTCGAGCGACGGCCGGCAGCGCACCCTGTTCGATTCGCAAATGCGCGACGAGCAGATTCGTGTGGCAGACGCGCAATACGCGCAGCGCAAGGCACAGCTCACCGCGCAGCGGGATGCTTCGCTGCTGACCGGATCGAGCCGTAAAGCGGAACTCGTTGCGCTGGATGAGCAGATCACCCAGAACCGCCAGCTTTCCGGCGAATCGCAGCAAAAACTCGTGCGCCTCAAGTCGGTGTCGGACTACGTCACCGCCGATCGTATCGAGCAGGCGAGTGCCGACGAACATCAGGTCAAGGTCGCCATTGCCCAGGGCGTGGCGCGCCGCGAACAATTGCTCGGCGAGATTTCCACGCTGAGCGGCACGCTGATCGACCTCAATGCACAACTGAAAGAGAACGACGCGCGGCACGAACAAAGCATTCAGGAAATCCAGATGCGCTTCGAACAGTCGCGCCAGGACGCAACGATCTCAGCGCCGCAGGCAGGCGTCGTCACGTTTTCCAGGCTCGTGGCGGGCCATACGCTGGAAGCCTCCGACATCGCGCTCGTCATTGCGACAGACGACAAGGGCGCATTGCGGGCGGCGCTGCGCATTCCGTCGCGCCGTCGAGGCTTCGTCGAGAAAGGCCAGATTGTACGGCTCAAATTCGACGCGTTTCCCTACGCGAAATTCGGCAGCTACGAAGCACGCATCGACGCCATATCGGACACGACCATGCAGTCGTCTCCCTCTCTTCCGGGCGTGCCAGGCTCCCTTGCCGCTCAAGCGGGCGGAGACGGCGACTACCTGGCGTGGGCGACGCTGCGCGGCAAGACGTTCGACTACGGCAAACAGCATTTCGATATTTTGCCCGGCATGCGGGCCACGGCGAGCATCGTCATCGAGCGTAGAACGATTGCCGAATGGGTGTTGGCGCCGCTTTTCCGCATGATCAGAGGCTAATCAGGGGGCCTTGTGCGAACGATTTATCAGAACGAAGTCGCGGAATGCGGCTATGCCTGCCTGGCCATGGTGCTCTCGCACCTGGGCCGAGCCACCGAAGTGCGCGAGTTGTCCGCATTCAGGCCGATATCGGCGAACGGCCTGTCCTTGATGGACCTGTACGACGTGGCGACCGAATTCGGCCTCGCCGTGCAGGCTTACCGGTTCGACGTCGCGGATCTGCCGTCGGTCAGGCGAGGCTCGATTCTTCACTTTGGCGGCGCGCATTTCGTGGTGTTCGAGAAGTGCGGTCATGGCTACGTTCAGGTTGTCGATCCTGCCAGCGGCCGGCGGCGGGTCTCGATGGATACGTTCGTGGCGAGCGTGTCCGGCTATCTGCTCGAATGCTCCGCCACGCCTTCAATGCCGCGCATTCGCGCGAAATCGCAGGTGCCCGGCGCACTGGCGCGCGTGCGGGCGTTGAATCCCGCACTGCGCAAGCAACTGGCGAAAGTCATGTTCGTCGCGCTGGGCAGCCAGTTCGCGATCCTCGCCATGCCCTATCTGGGCAATCTCGTACTCGACTACGTGGTCTCGGCTGACAACATCAATCTGCTGGGCGTGCTCGTGCTGACATTTGCCGGCATCTTCGCGGTCGGTGCGCTCAGCCAGTATGTGGAAACGCGCCTTGTCGAATTGCTGCATCAGCTTACGCAGATCAACACGACCGAGGGGCTGCTCGGTCATCTTCTGCGCAATCCCATGTCGTGGTTCGAGAAGCGCCATGTCGGCGACGTTTTCGCGCGCATCAAGGCGCAGGACGAAATCAGCGTATACGCCACCCGTACCGTGACGTCGATGTGCATCGACGTCGCCGTGGGGTCGCTCGCACTCATTCTGATGCTCGTGCAAAGCCGCATGCTGACGGCCGTCGCGGTGGGCATGTTCGTCGTCTATCTTGCGGTCGCGCTGGGCATGTTCGCCCGCATGCGGGACAACCACGCACTGGTGCTCGAGACGTCGGCGCGTTGCGACGATGCATTGATCGAGACGATCCGCGCAGCGAGCCTGATCAAGCTCGCCCAGGGCGAGACGCGCCGCACGGCGCTCTTCATGATCAAGTACAAGGAATATGTGAGCGCGCTGCTGGCGAGTAACCGGCTGACCAGCGCTCGCGACGCAATTCTCAAGCTGGTGCAGTACGCGGACACGATTGCGATCACCTGGTTCGCCGCGCGACTGATGCTGGCGGGCACTGTATCCGTGGGCGTTTTCTATTCGTTTCTGATCTACAAGTCGCTGATGTCCGAGCGCTTTGCACACGCGGTCAACGGTGCGTTTGCCTACTTCATGCTGAGTGTGCCGACCGCGCGCGTGGCGGATATCGTCGAGTGCGAAGAAGAGCGGTATACGCCGCTTGCCGACTGCAACCGCGTGACCGAGATACGCATGTTCGAGCGGATTGAAGTGCGGAATGTGACGTTTCGCTACGGCGTTTCCGACCAGCCGGTTCTACGGGACGTGAGCATCGATATCCGGCACGGCGACAAGATCGCCATTACCGGGCCGTCCGGTGCGGGGAAATCGACGTTGTTCAAATTGCTGTCGGCTTCCGAACCGCTTCAGGAAGGCCAGATAGCGCTGAACGGCATTGCGTGGCCCAATCTGAGCGTCGACGAGATCCGCCGGCATGCCGCGCACATGCGTCAGGGCGACCTGATTCTGCATGGCTCGATTGCCGAAAACATCACCTTGTTTGCGGGCAGCATCGATGAAGACCGCGTGCACGCGCTACTCGAAGACGTGGGCTTACTACAGGACGTCATGCGTCTGCCGATGCGCACACGAACCGTCATTAGCGACACGATCGCGAACATTTCGGCGGGCCAGCGGCAACGATTGCTGCTGGCCCGCGCGCTTTATCAGGGCCGCAGTCTGCTGCTGCTCGACGAACCGACGTCCAATCTCGATCCGGCTTCGGTGCAACACGTAGCCGCTTTGCTGCGCCGGCTGGATTGCACGGTCGTGGTGATTACACACGACCGGTCACTGGCGGCCGCGTTCGATGTTCGCTATCGTCTGATGGACGGCGCGCTGGTGCGCGAAATGCCCGATCATCCGCATCGTCTGCCGGAGCCGGCCCATGTTTGAGTTCCGTCTCGCGCACGTTGCGATCAGTCTGTTGTGCGCCATTGCGAGTCCCGCGTTTGCGACCGACCTTCTCACCGTAACGCAACAGACGCTCGGCCGCGACTCCAACCTTGCGCAGGCGCGCGCCGGCTACGCGGCGGCACAGCAGGCCGTCCCGCAGGCGCGCGCCGGGATGTTGCCACAGATTTCCGCAGGTTGGGGGCGCACCTATAACAGCATAGCGACGGATGGTTTTCCGAAGACGACCTACTGGCAGTCGGGATGGACCATCAATATCGCGCAGCCGTTGTTCGACTGGACGAAATGGAGCAACTACAGGCAGGCGGATTTCGTCGAAGCTCGCGGCACGGTCGAAGTGAATGCGGCGCAACAGGCCGCGATTCTGCGGGCCGTGCGCGTGTACTTCGAAGCGCTCGTTGCCGAAGACGAATTGAGACGCGTCAGCGAATACGCGAACGCTGTCGATCAGCAACTTCAATTGATCAACCGGGGCAAAGCGGGGGGCGAAGCGACGCTGATCGATCTGCGCGACGCCCAGACCGCGCGTGAGAAGATCGCGCTGGAGCAGATGGATGCGGAAAATACCTTGCGTGCGAAGCGCAGGGCATTCGCGCAAGCCACCGGCGTGCCCTTCGAAACGCTCGCGCGTTTGCCTGACTCGTTGCCGATGCCGCGCCTGGAGCCTGAAGACATCGAGGCGTGGGCCGGCCAGGCCAGAGATCATGCGTTCGAGGTTCAACTCAAACAACTGGACTGGCAGATTGCAAAAATGGAGGTGAGCAAGGCCACGTCGGCACATCTGCCCTCGGTTTATCTGACCGGAAGCTATACCCCGGCCGGCGCGGCATCCGGCTACTCGCGTCCCACCACGACGACAACGGGCATGCTCGCCATCTCGATCCCGGTTTTCTCCGGCGGTGAGACACAGGCCAAGGTGAGGGCGTCGTCCGCGCTGGAAGACAAGGCGCAAGAGGGCCTTGCGGGCGCGTCGCGCGACGCCGCGGCCGCGGCGCGCGACGATTACAGCCGCTATCAGTATGGACGCACGCGAATCGATCTGCTCACGCACCTCGTGGCCTCTTCGCGAGAGGTGCTGGCGGCAACCCGAATTGGCTTTCGGGTAGGGAGCCGAACGGCCAGCGACGTACTGAGAGCGATCGATGCGCTTTATTCCTCGCAACGCGATTTGCTGGCCGCCCGCTACGACGCCATCGGCGCGCTGATGCAACTCAAGGGCGACACGGCCGCCCTGAGCATCACCGACGTGGTCCAGATCAACGACATGCTGGTGCATTGAATGCGCAACAGAGTGTTCAAGCCAGCGAAACTTGACTCTGTGCGTATGCACATATAGACTGCGCATCATGAACCGTCCTCTCTCTTACGACGAATGCAACTGTTTCGCGCTGCGCCAGGCGGCGCGGCACGTCACGCAAATCTACGAGCGCCATCTCAGTGCCGTCGGGTTGACGGCTGCGCAGTTCACGATTCTCGCCAAGCTCGCGCGCACGCCGAATCTGCCCATGCTGGATCTGGCGGACGCAATGGTGATGGAACGCACCACGCTGGTCCGTGCCATGAAGCCTTTGCAGCGCGACGGTCTGGTGGTTGCGGAATCCGCGGAGCATGACGGCCGCACGTTGCTGTTCAGCCTGACGGAGAAGGGCGAAGCAACGTTCGACCAGGCCGCCATTGCGTGGCGTGCCGCGCAGGACGAGTTCGAAAAGAAGTTCGGCCATGCGCGCGCCAAAACGCTGCGCGCCGAGCTGTTCAGCATCACCGGCTAGCTGAGGCGTCCGCGCTCGTTCACTGGGGCATACGTGCGCCTGTTTGTGTGCATACGCACTCACTCACGAGGAAGTCCAGCAATGGAAGGGCTAATCGACGACGACTGTTTTGCCATCCGCCAGGCCGCGCGTTATGTCTCGCAGATTTACGACCGGCATCTGGGCAATGTTGGGCTGACCATTACGCAGTTTTCGCTGCTGGGGCGGCTCAAACGCACCGGCCCCATGACAATGAAGCAAATGGCCGAGGCCATGCGCATGGAACGCACGACCCTGGTCCGCACGATCCAGCCGCTGCGCCGCAACGGCCTCGTGTCGAGCGAGGCACTCGGTGCCGACGCACGGGCGCTGACAATCGCGCTCACCGCCGCAGGCGAGGAGCGGCTCAAGGCAGGCCGTGAACACTGGTATGCCGCGCAAGCCGAATTCGAGCACCGCTTTGGCGAGCGGCGCGCGGCCGCACTACGTAGCGAACTGTTTGCAATGACACGGGATTGAGTCCGAAGCCGCGAGTGCGGCAACGGATGGCCGGCGCAATTGACGCGCCGTTTTTTTCAACGTAACGAGTGCATACGCACATACCGACAACATGTCCACTACTCCATCGACTATCGCCCCGCCGAGCGCGGCGCAGACCGCCAAACCGGCACGGCGTATTCCGTGGATGCTGCTCGCGGTCATCACGGTCCTCGTCGTGCTGGCGCTGGCGGCGTCGTACTGGTTCTTCGTCGGCCGCTTCGTCGAAACGACCGACGATGCCTACGTGGGCGGCGATGTCACTGTGATGGCGCCGAAGGTGAACGGCTTTGTCACGGACGTGCTGGTGCAGGACAACCAGTTCGTCCACGCAAACCAGGTGCTGATCCGGCTGGATGCGCGCGACTACGACGCGCGGCTCGCGCAGGCCACGGCGGAAGTGCAGAGCGCGCAAGCGGCGGTGATTGAATTGCAGGCGAAGAAATCCCTGCAACTCGCCACGATCAACGAGCAGGCCGCGGAGGTCCGCGCATCGGGCGCCGAATTGACGCGCAGCGCCGCGGACCAGACGCGCTACCGCGAACTCGTGAAGGACGAAGCGGTATCGAACCAGGTGGTCGAACGCGCGGACGCCGATCTGACGAAAGCGCACGCCGCGGTCGATCGCAGCAATGCGGCGCTGGTGGCCGCGCAGCGCCAGATCGCCGTGCTCGACGCGCAGATCGGCGACGCCGAGGCGCGCATCGCCACCGCGCAAGCCGCCCAACGCGTTGCGGCACTGAACGTGGAGTACACGACGATCCGCTCGCCGATCGACGGCTATGTCGGCAATCGCACCGCGCGAGTCGGCCTGCTGGCGAACACGGGTGTGTCGCTGCTGACGGTGGTGCCAGCGAGTGGATTGTGGATCGACGCCAACTTCAAGGAGGACCAGTTGAAGAAAATGCGCGTCGGCGACAGCGTCGACGTCGATCTCGATGCATCGAGCAAACGCATCCACGGGATCGTGGAAAGCCTGGCGCCGGCCACGGGTGCGACCTTTAGCGTGCTGCCCGCCGAAAACGCCACCGGCAACTTCACGAAGATCGTGCAGCGCGTGCCGGTGCGGGTGCGCCTCGATGTGCCCAAGGACATGCAAGGCGTGCTGCGTCCCGGTCTCTCCGCCACGGTGAAAGTGCATGTCGATGCCCCGCAGGGGGACGCCCTTCGGAGCGCCGAAAACACGTCGGCGCGCGGTTGAGCCGATCATGACTCAAGTTCTCGCCAACCCCGCCGATTTGCCGACGCGAACCAAAGTTCTGGCGTTCACGTTGATGTGCATCGGCTTTTTCATGGCGACGCTCGATATCCAGATCGTTGCGTCGTCACTCAAGGATATCGGCGGCGGCTTGTCCGCGAGCCAGGACGAACTCTCGTGGGTGCAGACCTCGTATCTGATCGCCGAGATTCTGGTGATTCCGATGTCCGGCTGGCTCACCCGCGTGTTCTCGACGCGCTGGGTGTTCGCGTTTTCCGCGCTCGGCTTCACGCTCACCAGCATGTTGTGCGGTCTCGCGTGGGACATCAACTCGATGATCCTGTTCCGCGGTTTGCAGGGCGCGCTCGGCGCCGCGATGATCCCGACGGTGTTTACCACGGCATTCGTGCTGTTTCCCGGCAAGCAGCGCCTGATCGCCTCCACCACCATCAGCGCGCTCGCCACGCTCGCGCCGACCGTCGGTCCGGTGATCGGCGGCTGGATCACGTCGCAATGGTCGTGGCACTGGCTGTTCTATCTGAACCTGGTGCCCGGCGTCGCCGTCACGCTGATGGTGCCGAAGTACGTGCACTTCGACAACGTCGACCTGTCGCTGCTGAAGAAAGGCGATTACCTCGGCATCCTGCTGATGTCGGGTTTTCTCGGTTGCCTCGAATACGTGCTGGAGGAAGGGCCGCGCAAGAACTGGTTCGGCGACGACATAATCGTGACGTGTACGTGGATAGCGGCGATCTGCGGCTTCCTGTTCATCGTGCATGCGTTCACCGCGAAAGAGCCGATCGTCGACTTGCGCGCGCTGGCGATCCGCAATTTCGGCATCGGCAGTCTGCTGTCGTTCATCACGGGGATCGGCATTTTCTGTGCGGTGTTCCTGACGCCGGTGTTCTTGTCGCGTGTGCGTGGCTTCGATTCGTTGCAGATCGGCGTGGCGTTGCTGTCGGTCGGCTGTTTTCAGTTGGCCGCGATGGTGGCTTATTCGGTGGTCGCGCGCTTTGTCGATATGCGGTTGCTGCTGGTGTTCGGCCTGGTGCTGTTCGGCGTGGGCTGTTATCTGTACGTGCCGCTGACCAATCAATGGGGCTGGCAGGAGTTGCTGATCCCGCAGGCGTTGCGCGGAATCGGCCAGCAGTTCTGCATTCCACCCATTGTCACGATGGCGCTCGGTTCATTGCCGATGTCGCGGCTTCGTTCCGCGAGCGGCCTGTTCAATCTGATGCGTAACCTCGGCGGCGCGATCGGCATTGCGGTGAGCAGCACGATGCTCAACGACCGCCTGAATCTGCACTATGAGCGGCTGGATGAACATCTGAACGTGGGCCGTCCGGTGGTCGAGTCGATCTTGCAGCAACAAGGCGCGCATTTCGCGGCAGTGGGCGGCAACGTGCTGAACGCGGCAAACGCGGGGCTCGGCGAACTGCACGCTCTGCTGATGCGCGAAGCACTCGTGCTCACGTTCTCCGATACCTTCTTCGCCCTGTCGCTGTGTTTCGTGGTCGGCCTGCTGAGCGTGCTGTTCTCGCGCCCGTTCGGCAACAACGCTCCGCCACCCGATGCCCATTGAGGAATTCCCCATGAAACCGATCCTTCTCAAAGTACTGGCGAGCGCCGCCATGCTGACGCTCGCGGCGTGCGCGGTGCAGCCGGCAACGCACGCGGATTTGCCGCAGACGGTGAAGACCGTCGCGCCCGCTGCGTGGAATGTCGATGCGCCGCAAGACAGCGTGAGCGCGGATGCGTGGTGGGCGCGATTCGGCGACCCCGTCATGCATCAACTGGTCGAATCCGTGTTGACCGGCAATCTCGACGTGCAGGCGGCCGTGGAACGCGTCAAGCAGGCGCAGGATCTGGCGACGCAAAACCGTGCGGCCCTGCTGCCCGAGTTGAATGCAAGCGCGACCGCGTCCGACTCGCGTCAGAACGCGCCGCCGCCACTCGGTTATGTGCGTCAGGCCGGTTTCGGCGTAACCGCCAGCTGGACGCCCGACGTGTTCGGCGGCGAGCGTCTTGCGGTGCTCGCGGCGCAGGCGCAGGTATCGGGACGTCAGACGGCTTTGAATCAGGTGCGCCTCGCACTCGCGGCGAATACCGCGGCGGCGTATATCGATCTGCGCTGGGCGCAATCGCAGTTGCAGATTCTGAACGACAACGAGCAGATTCGCGCACGCGCGCTGAAGCTCACACAGGCGCGTCTGCATTACGGGCTGTCGACGCAACTGGACGTTGCCCGCGCGCAGAACCAGCTGGAAGATTTGCAGGCGCAGATTCCGCGTGTGCAATCGGCGGTGCAGCATCAATTGAGTTTGATTGCGGTGTATTCGGGGCGCACGCCGGAAAGCGTGGACAGTTTGCTGCTTGCCAATGCCCGCGATATTCCGGTGCCCGCGCAAAGCGTGCCGCAGATGCTGCCTTCTAAAGCGCTCCTGCAGCGCCCCGACGTACGCACCGCATACGCAACGGTCGAACAGCGCGCGGCGGAAGTGGGCGTGTCGAAAGCGCAGCGCTATCCGCAGTTCAGGCTCAATCTCGCAGACGGTTTGCTGGCCTCGTCCTACCTCGGTCTGCCGACGCTGACCGACAACCTCTTTAGCGCCGCCTTGAACGCGACGAGTCCGATTTTCAACGCGGGCCGTATCACCGCGAATATCGATGCGAGCGAAAGCCGCATGCGCGAATCGCAACTCGGTCTGCAGCAAACCATGCTGCAAGCGCTCAAGGAAATCGAGGACAACCGCAGCGATCTGGTGAGCGGCGCAGTGCAGGTCCAACGGCTTGGCGGCGCGCTGGATGCGTCGGACCACGCGCTGCGTCTTTCGACCGAGCTGTACAAGGGCGGTGCGTCGAGTTTCCTGGATGTGCTTGCGGCGCAGGAAGCCTATCTGCGCGACGCCGAGTCGTTGAACCAGGCCA
This sequence comes from Paraburkholderia dioscoreae, assembly GCF_902459535.1. Classification (NCBI taxonomy): domain Bacteria; kingdom Pseudomonadati; phylum Pseudomonadota; class Betaproteobacteria; order Burkholderiales; family Burkholderiaceae; genus Paraburkholderia; species Paraburkholderia dioscoreae. The sequence goes on along the minus strand of NZ_LR699554.1, from coordinate 2,742,967 downwards.
AACGCGAGCATGCGCTTTCGGCGGTTGCGTTGTACCGCTCGCTCGGCGGCGGCTGGGATGTGCCTGACGCGGTCACGGCGGTATCGGCGAACAACTGATGCAAGCGTGTGGCCAGTGAGTTGTTGATCCAACTGGAGAGAAACGATGACGAATCAGCGAGAAGTAGTGATCTGCAATCCGGTGAGAACGCCGATCGGCGCATTCGGCGGGGCGCTGAAAGAGGTGCCCGCCACCGAACTCGGCGCGATCGCCGTGCGCGAGACGTTGCATCGCAGCGGGCTCGACGCGGCCGCGCTGGGCTCGGTCGTGATGGGCAACGTGATTCAGGCCGGCAACAGGATGAATCCGGCGCGCCAGGCGTCGATCGGCGGCGGCGTGCCGGTGAGCGTGCCGGCGTTGACTGTCAATCGCGTGTGCGGCTCGGGTGCTCAGGCAATCGCCTCGGCGGCGCAGGAGATCCTGCTCGGTCTCGGCGATGCGGCCGTGGCCGGCGGCATGGAGAACATGGACCGCGCGCCGTATCTGCTCGACGGCGGCCGTTGGGGCTACCGCATGGGCAACGCGCAGATCCACGACAGCCTGCTGCGCGATGGTCTGAACGATGCGTTTTCGGGCGAGCACTCCGGCTGGCACACTGAAGACCTCGTCGCGCAATTCGACATTACGCGCGAAGCCCAGGACCGCTGGGCGGCGCGTTCGCAACAGCGATTCAGCGAGGCACAGGCGCGCGGCGATTTCGACGCCGAACTGGTCGCCGTGGAAACCGCGGGACGCAAAGGTCCGCAGCATTTCACGCGCGATGAACAACCGCGGCCCGACACCACGGTGGAAACGCTGGCGAAACTGCGTCCGGCATTTCGCCCGGATGGCACGATTACCGCGGGCAACGCGCCCGGATTGAACAGCGGCGCGGCCGCGATGCTGGTGGCGGAGCGCGGTTTCGCGGAAGCACGCGGCATCGAGCCGTTCGCGCGGCTCGTGTCTTACGGCGTCGCCGCGGTCGAACCGGGCATGTTCGGCCTTGGTCCTGTGCCGGCCGTGGAGATGGCGTTGGCGCGAGCGGGTTGGCAATTGCACGACGTCCAGCGCTTCGAGATCAATGAAGCGTTTGCCGCCGTGCCGATCGCGGTCGCGCGCAGATTCGGCATTGCGGACGAATTGATCAACGTGCAAGGCGGCGCGATTGCACATGGCCATCCGATCGGCGCGACCGGTGCCGTGCTGACCACGCGCCTGCTCCATTCCATGCGGCGCGATGGTCTCAAACGCGGCATTGTTACGCTGTGCATCGGCGGCGGCCAGGGGATTGCGCTGGCGTTGGAAATGCTCTGATTCTGAATCGATAGCGGCGGGGTGCATCGGCGTGCGAAATACCTCGACACACTCCGCCGCCTTTGTGCAAATGCGCGGCGCATCAATCGTGACTGAATCTTCGGCAATGGAGCGTGCGCCGCTATTTAAAGTTTCTCCTCCAGTACGAGTTTCGTTTAGCATCATTGCCACTTTCACAAGAACACGAAGAGACATGGCACTGATCGCTCGAAACATTCTCGGTATTGCCGTACTTCTGCTTGTCGCTTTCATCTTTTCGACCAACCGGCGTGCGATCCGTTTACGGACTGTAATTAGCGCATTACTGGCGCAGATCGGTATCGGCGCGTTCATTCTTTTCGTGCCGGTCGGCAAGTCGATTCTTTCGGGCGCGGCCTCCGGGGTGAATCATGTACTCGGCTACGGCAATGCGGGCATCGAGTTCCTGTTCGGCGGCCTCGTGCAAGCGAAGATGTTCCAGGTTTTCGGCGACGGCGGTTTCGTGTTCGCCGTGCGCGTGCTGCCGGCCATCATCTTCGTTACCGCACTGATCTCCGTGCTGTACTACATCGGCGTGATGCGCTGGATCGTGATCGTGCTCGGCACGTTGTTCCAGAAAGTGCTCGGCGTGTCGAAGCTCGAATCGTTTTCCGCGGTCACCACGATCTTTCTGGGTCAGAGCGAAATGCCCGCCGTGGTCAAACCGTTTACGCGCGACATGACCGGCGCCGAGCTGTTCGCGGTGATGTCGAGCGGCATGGCGGCCGTCGCCGGGTCGGTTCTGGCGGGGTATGCGGGTCTTGGCGTGCGAGTCGAGTATCTGCTCGCGGCCTCGTTCATGGCGGTGCCGGGCGGCTTGCTGTTCGCGAAGATCATTCACCCGTCCACGGAACCGAGCCGGGTTCATCTCGACAACCTCAACTTCGACGAGAAGCGCCCTGCCAATGTGATCGAGGCGGCGAGTTCCGGTGCGACCGTGGGCCTGAAAATCGCGGTGATGGTCGGTGCGATGCTGATCGCGTTCGTTGGGCTGATTGCGCTGCTCAACGGGATCGTGGGCGGCATTGGCGGCTGGTTCGGCCATCCGCAACTGTCCATGCAAGCGGTGCTCGGCATCGTGTTCGCGCCGCTCGCGTATCTGATCGGCGTGCCGTGGAGCGAGGCGACGATTGCCGGCAATTTCCTCGGGCAGAAGGTCATTCTCAACGAGTTCGTCGCCTATGCGTCGCTGTCGCCGTATCTGAAAGACGCCGCGAGCGTGACCGCGGCCGGTCTGCAGGCGCTCGATCCGCGTACCATTGCTATCCTGTCGTTTGCGCTGTGCGGCTTTGCGAATTTTTCGTCGATTGCGGTGCTGACGGGCGGCTTTAGCGCCGTCGCGCCGGAGCGCCGCGCCGAAGTCGCGCGTTACGGCCTGCGTGTCGTGCTCGCCGCGACGCTCTCGAACCTGATGAGCGCCACGATTGCGGGCATGTTCATTACGCTGAATTGAATCGAGGATCGCTGTATGAATATGGAACAATTGCTGGAACGCGCCGGTGCCGCGCGAGAAAAGGCCTATGCGCCGTATTCGAAGTTCAAGGTCGGTGCGGCGCTGCTGACCCGGGACGGCAAGGTGTTCGACGGCTGCAACGTCGAGAATGCGTCGTATGGTTTGTGCAATTGCGCCGAACGTACCGCGTTTTTCAGCGCTATTGCAGCGGGCTATCAGCGTGACCAGTTTGCGGCGCTCGCCGTGATCGGCGACACAGAAGGCCCGATCGCGCCGTGCGGTGCGTGCCGCCAGGTGATCATTGAACTGGGCGGGCCTGATTTGCCGATTCGCCTCGGCAATCTGCATGGCGCCACGCGCGACACTACCGCGCGTGAACAATTGCCGGACGCGTTCTATCTATGAGCAGGCATAAGGTCATCTACGACACCGACCCAGGTGTGGACGATGCAATGGCGCTCGTATTCCAGGCGCTGCATCCGGATATCGAACTGCTCGGTCTGACAAGCGTATTCGGCAATGCAACGATCGAAACGACCACACGCAACGCGCGCTTTCTCGCCGGGCGATTTGCCGCAGGCGTGCCGGTCGCACAAGGCGCGGCAGCGCCGCTCAAGCGCGCCGCGCCCGAACCGCTCGCATGGATTCACGGCGACAACGGGCTCGGCAATATCGCGTTGGATACAACGGAGCAGGCTGCACTCGACGCGCGCCCCGCGCACCGCTTCATCATCGACACGGTGCGCGCGCATCCCGGTGAAGTGACGCTGCTGGCGGTTGGGCCGCTCACGAATCTTGCTCTTGCGCTTGCCGACGATCCGCAGATCGCGCCGCTCGTCAAACAGGTAGTGATCATGGGCGGCGCATTCGGCACGGACGGCGTGCTCGGCAACGTCACGCCCGCGGCGGAGGCCAACATTCTGGGCGACCCGGATGCCGCGGACATCGTGTTCGGCGCGGCGTGGCCGGTCGCGATCGTCGGTCTGGACGTTACGCAGCGCACTATCATGAGCCACGATTATCTGGCGTCGCTGCGTGCTCGCGGCGGTGCGGCAGGTCAGTTCGTATGGGAAGTGTCGCGGCACTACGAGGCGTTTCACGAGCAGAGCGCGCAGCTTCCCGGCATCTACGTGCATGATTCGTCGGCGGTAGCCTACGTATTGGCGCCGCATCTCTATACGACGCGCAGCGGCCCGGTGCGCGTGCTGACCGACGGTATCGCGGTGGGCCAATCCATTCAGAAACCGTCGACCATGCCCGTGCCCGCGCCGGCCTGGGACAGCCGGCCCGACTGCAAGGTATGTATGGCGGTGGAGGTGCCGGGCATGCTCGCGCTCTACGAGAACACCATTTGCGGCACGCTTTGAGAAGGAGGACGCCGTATAGCCGACATCGCTGACACCCCGAGGCAAAGAGCGAAAGACGAAAGCGGTATTGCGCGGATTGATCTGACCTAAGCCGCTGTGCAGTGCAGCACGCCGGGCCACGGCAATCGTGGCGGATGTCGATCTTCAATCTTTGCTACATTCCTGCACACGCACTGCCTGTGCGTTCCTGAACGCCTTTGCTCATGGACGCGGCGCGCGTGACCGAAATCTATCAAGAGGCCAAAGATGCGAATTCTAGTAGTAGGGGCGGGTGCCGTGGGCGGCTACTTCGGCGGACGTCTCGCGGCGGCGGGACAGGACGTGACCTTCCTCGTGCGCCCTGGCCGGGCGGAGAAACTCAAGCGCGACGGGCTCGTGATCAGCAGCGTGCGCGGCGATCTCACCTTGCGCGACCCACAAACCATTCTCGCCGGCGTGAGCGCCGAGCCGTTCGATCTGGTGCTGCTGAGTTGCAAAGCCTACAGTCTCGACGACGCCATTGACTCCTTCGCACCGTTCGTCGGCGAATCGACGCTGATTCTGCCCATGCTCAACGGCATGCGCCATATCGAGGTGCTCGACGAAAAGTTCGGCTCCGCGCGCGTGCTGGGCGGTCAATGCGTGATTGCGGCGACGCTCAACGCCGAGCAGCACATCGTGCATCTGAACGACAGCCATGCGATCACTTTCGGCGAGCAGACGGGCGGCACGTCGGAACGTGTGCAGGCTATCGCCGAGGCAATGAGCGGCGCGAATTTCGATGCGCTGGTCAGCGACAACATTTTGCTGCGCATGTGGGAGAAGTGGGTGTTCCTGGCCACATTGGCGGCCGGCACGTGCTTGATGCGCGGTTCGGTCGGCGATATTCTGGCGGCGCCGGACGGCAAACGCGTGATCGAAAATCTGCTGGGCGAGGCGCGGGCGGTGGCCGAGCACAACGGTTTCACAATGGGCCCCGACTTCGACGCACGCGCCACGCAGACGCTCTTTACGCCTTCGCCGCTCACCGCTTCGATGCTGCGCGATGTCGAAAACCACTCGCATACCGAGGCGGATCACATTCTCGGCGACCTGATTTCGCGTGGCGGCGACGCGCAAAAGGGCGAGCACGGCTTGTCGTTGCTGCGTATCGCCTATAGTCATCTGAAGACGTATGAAGCGAGGCAGACCCGCACGTCCTGAATCAAGCCGTAGCGCGGAACCCGGCAGGCATGACCATGACAGCCTAACGATCGGAGGTGAAGCATGCCGAGTCCATCCGGGTCAGTGCCCGCGCTGAGTTCCGCGTCGGCCACGATCTTCTCGATCGGGATCGTCTTTCTCGGCTACTGGGGCATGTATGAGCCGACCGCCTGGCGAGTCGCCGACGTCTTCGTGTTCGTGTTCGCGCTGATCGGCTTCGGCTGCCTCGGGCTCGTGCCCTGGGTCGCGACAAGTCCCGTCGAACCCGAAACCAGCGACCGCCGGGTGCGCATTGCGCGGCATCTGTTTCTAGCGGGCGTGACGGCGATCTGGCTGGCGGTGGCGATGTCGGTGGTTTTCTAAAGCCACAATTCCTGCAAGCTCACAAAAAACGCGCGCCTTGCAACTCTGCAAGGCGCGCGTTTTTGTTGCAGCTCCCGAAGACCGGCTTAGCGTTCGATCTGCCGGTTCCAGCGCGTATCCCACTGCGCGCGGTGTGCGTTGATCGTGTCCCAATCCACAACCGTCACCTTGCGCACCAGATCTTCCACGTTGCCGAGGCTTTGCTGCATGGCCGGCGTCATCTTCGCGAGACGGTTGGTGGGGATCTGACGGCCGGCCTCGGCGGCCTTGGTTTGCGCCGGCGCGGAGAGCAGGAACTGCGCGAGCTTCTGCGCCAGTTGCGGGTCCGGGTTGTTGTTGACCACGCACAGATCGACCAGCAGCAACACCGGACCTTCCTTCGGATTCACATAGCCGACCGGAATGCCCTTGTCCGCCAGATCGCCCACGGCGGTCGGCGTCAACGGGAACAGACCCGCCTCGCCGGTCTGGACCATTTCGGAAATCTTCGCCGAATTCGGCACGTACTCGACCACGTTCGGTCCCACCGTGCTCGCCCATTTCGTGAAGCCCGGCTCCACGTTCTGTTCGCTACCGCCCATCAGACGGTTGATGGCGAGAAAGCCGTGCAGGCCGAAAGTACTGCTCGACGCCGACTGGAACACCACTTTGCCCTTGTATTTCGGATCGGCGAAATCCATCCACGAAGTGGGCGGCGCCCAGCCTTTTTCAGCGAACAGCTTCTTGTTGTAGGCAATGCCGGTCATGCCGAGTTGCACGCCCGCGCCCATGTCGTCTTTCATGCGCGCGAACGGATAGAGTTCCTTGAGCACCGGCGAATCGTCGAGCTTCCTGCACACACCCATGCTGACCGCGCGTGCCATCACGCCGTCGTCGAGAAACACCACATGGATCTGTGGACTGGCCTTGTTGGCCAGCAGCTTGGCGAGAATGTCCGACGACGTGCCCGGCACCACGACCACCTTCACGTTGTTGGCTTTCTCGAAGTCGGGCAGCACCTGGCTCGTATAGGCCTTTTCCATCGGGCCGCCGTTCATGCCGATATAGATCGTTTTGGTTTGCGACCACGCCGGCGCGGCCGCGCCGAATGCACATAAGGCGGCCAGCGCCGCGAGCGTTTTGAACAGTTTCATTGAGGAGCTCCGGGGGTTCACTAAAGTTCACTAAACGATGACTCAGGCGACCGGAGAGGTCGCCACAGCAGCAAAGCGGCCAATCGAAAAAGCGTCGAGTGGCGTGGCGGTGGCGCCGTCGATGACGAGATCGGCGAGCACTTCGCCGACGCCCGGCGCGAGCAGAAAGCCGCCGCCTGAAAAACCGAATGCATGCAACAGACGCGGCACGGTGCGGCTCGCGCCGATGATCGGATTGCTGTCGGGCGTTTCGCCTTCCACGCCGCTCCACGTGCGGATCAGCAACGCCTCGCGCAACGCGGGCAGCAGCGCGCAAGCGTCGCGCATCACCGCGCGCGTGGTTTCCGTCGACGGCTGGCCGTATTCGCCGTCGCCATGTCCGCGTCCGCCGCCGATCACACAATTGCCGCGCGCCACCTGCCGCGCGTAGATGCCGCCGCCATACACGCCCAGGTTGTGCGTGATGAAGAGCGGCAGCGGTTCGGTGACCCACATGTTCGGGTAGATCGGTTTCATCGGCACGGTCTCGCCGAAATAGCCCGCCACGGTATTCGCCCACGCGCCGGCCGAGTTGATCAGCCAGTCGGCGCTGACGCGCAGGTCGCCGGCGCGCAATTGAAAACGCTTGCCGTCGTGCCGAATGTCGGTGAGTTCGGATTGCTCGCGCACGTCCGCGCCCGCGGTACGCGCGGCATGCGCGAAGGCGGGCGACACCAGCCGCGGATTCGCATGACCGTCCGTCGCACACAGCGAGCCGCCGACGGCCGATGCGCCGAGCCACGGGTAGCGTTCGCGGAACGCCGTGCCGCTGATCAGTTGCGCGTGCACGCCATAGTCGCGCGCCATCTCGGCCCACGTTTGCAGCGCGGCCAGCGCGCTTTCGCCGCGGGCCAGGCGCAAATGGCCCGACACCGTAAATTCGCCGTCGATGCCGATCAACTCCGGCAAGCGGTCCCAGATACGCCGCGCGCGGATCGCGAGCGGCATCTGTTCGACTGGGCGTCCCTGGCAGCGCACGCCGCCGTAGTTCACGCCGCTCGCCTGCGCGCCGCAATAGCGTCGCTCGAAGAGGCCTACGCGCAGGCCGCGCTTAGCCAGCGCCAACGCCGCCGATGAACCGACCAGCCCGCCGCCCGCGATTGCGACGTCGTAATGCAGGGTGTCACTCATCGCGCGCCTCCATTGGGATTTCGGCGACGTCGTCGGCATACATGGCCGGCGCGAGCGGAATGGGTTTGACGGGCGGCTGGCTGCGCAAGCGGCCCACTGCGTCGAGAGGTTTGCCGGTTTCTTCGGCGAGCAGGTTGAGCGCGGCTTCGCCGCACATGCGTCCCTGGCAACGTCCCATGCCGATGCGCGTGAGCGCCTTCAACCGGTTGATCTCATTCGCTTCGCCGCCACGGATGCAGCGCCTTAGCGTGCCCGCGTCGATTTCTTCGCAGCGGCACACGGTCATGTCGTCGGGCCATTGCGACGCGCATTTCGCGGGCGGCGCGAAGGCCGTTTCGATACCCTCGCGAAATACCGCGATACGTTTCAGCCGGCGTTCGATCGATGCAGCGTCGGGCATATTCGGGCCACGTGGATGCGCGATACCGAGATCGTCGAGCAACGCCAGCGCGGCGTGTCGGCCGGCCAGTTCGGCGGCGTCCGCACCGGCGATGCCCGCGCCGTCGCCGGCGAGATAGAGGCCGCGCACGGAACTGCGTCCCGCCGGGTCTGTTTCAGGCAGCCAGCAACGGTTGGTCGCGTCGAAACGGAAGCGGCAGCCGGCGAGATCGGCGAGTTGTGTTTCGGGTTTCAGGCCGAAGCTCAAGCCGACCGCGTCGCACGCGATTGTTTCGTTTGCCGAACCATTACGCGCGGCGCGCCATTCGAGCGCTTCCACACCGTCTACGCCGCGAATGCCGACTAGCGTCACATCGCGCTCGATCCGCACGCCATGCATTTTCAGCCAGCCGACGTAGTAGAGGCCTTTGGCGAACGTGGACGGCAGGCGCGCGAGTTTCGGCGCCGCGGCGATCTGCTGCGAGAACGGACTCGTGTCGAGCACGGCCACGACTTGCGCGCCCGCTTTCACGTACTGGTACGCCACGAGGTACAACAGCGGACCGGTGCCCGCCAGCACGACGCGCCGGCCGATCGCGCAGCCTTGCGCCTTCAATGCGACCTGGGCCGCGCCGAGCGTGTAGACGCCGGGCAGCGTCCAGCCCGGCACCGGCAGCACGCGGTCGGTCGCGCCGCTGGCGATGATCAGATGCGAGAACGGCACGCGCCGCTCACGTCCTGCGTGCAAGGTATCGAGGTGGCCCGCTTCGCACGCCCATGCAAGCGTGTCGGGGCGATAGTCGAGATGAGGCAGAAGTGCGGCCATGGTCGAATGCAATGCATCGGCCTTGCACGCTTCGAAACCGTAGAGCGTTTTTTTCGAGCGCTGGAATCCGCCATTGGCGGGCGGCTGCCGATAGATCTGGCCGCCCCAGCGCGCGTTTTCATCGATCACGACCGGCTTCACGCCGGCCGCCACCAGCGTCTCGGCAGCGCGTACGCCAGCCGGTCCGGCGCCGACGATCACGATGCGGCGTTCGTCGCTCATCGCGCGTCTCCGTTTCTGTCCGCGGTGTCGGCTTCGATAGCGGCGGCCGGGCGCGTGAGCACGCGCATGCCCTCGGTCACGAGCGTCGAGCACGCACGTACGCGCTTGCCGTCTTCGGTGCGCATCCAGCAGTCCTGACATGCGCCGATCAGGCAGAAACCCGCGCGCGGCGCGCCGCTGAATTCGCTTTCGCGCACGCGGCGTTGCTGCATCAGCACGGCTGTCAGCAGCGTATCGCCTTGCAGCGCGGCGACTTCCTGACCATCGAGAAAGAAGCGCAGCGGTTTGCGCCGCGTTTCCGCAATGCGGATGAATTGCGGCTCACGACGCGGCGCGGTGGCGTTGGTAGACGACAAGGTGGACGGCATGAGAGCGTGGTCGGAAGAAGACATTAGTGCTGGCCGATCAGAATGCGGTTGAGGCCATACACGCGGTCGAGCAGCAGCATCGCGCCGCCCGTGATGAAAATCACCAGCGCGGACACGGAAGCCATCATCGGGTCGATCGATTCGGTGGCGTACATGTACATGCGCACCGGCAGCGTGACGGTTTGCGGCGAGGTGACGAAGATCGACATGGTCAATTCGTCGAAGCTGTTGATGAAGGCCAGCAGCCAGCCGCCGGTTATGCCCGGCAGAATCATCGGGAAAGTGATGCGGCGAAACGTGGTCCATGCGTCGGCGCCTAGCGAGTTGGCGGCGTGCTCGACGCTGCGGTCGAGCCCGCTTACCGAAGCCAGCACGAGCCGCATGACGAACGGCGTGATGATGATCATGTGCGCGAGCACGAGCCAGGCGAACGAGCCGGTCGCACCGATCAGCGCGAAAAAACGCAGCAGCGCGATGCCGAGTACGAGGCCGGGAATCACGAGCGGCGACAGCAACAGGCCGTTGAGAAAGCTGCGGCCGGGAAAGCGCGCGCGGCCGATGGCGAGCGCGGCGGGCAGCGCCACGATCAGCGAGAGCGTTGCCGAAGCGAACGCCAGCTTCAGGCTATTGAAAAACGCGCTGATGAAATCCGGGTAATTGAGGATCGCGCGGAACCAGCGCAACGAGACGCCGTGCGTGGGCAACGTGAGCGTTTCGTCGGGCGTGAAGGCGACCAGCACGACGATCACGAGCGGTGCGAGCACGAACGCAATCACGAGCGTGTGGAAAATCAGCGCGATAAGGCCGTTTTTTCTCATGATGTTTTCACTGAGTGAGCCGATAAGTGAGCCGATGAATTAGCCGAGGCTTCGGGTGTATTTGCGTTCCAGAACCCGGTAGTACGTGAGCATCACGATCAGGTTCGCGACCAGCAGCAGGAGCGCGATAGTCGCGCCGAGCGGCCAGTTCAGCGAGCCGAGGAACTCGTCGTACACGGCGGTGGCGGCCACTTTCAGGCGTCGTCCGCCGAGCAGGCCGGGAATCGCGAAGGCGCTCGCCGACAAGCCGAACACCATCAGGCTGCCCGACAGAATGCCCGGCGTGAGCTGCGGCAGAACGATGCGACGCAGCGTGGTGGCGGGCGATGCCATTAGCGAAAGCGCGGCGTTTTCCGTTTGCGGGTCGAGCTTCTGCAGCGCCGTCCACACCGGAATTACCATGAACGGCAGCATCACGTGCACGAGTGCAATGACGATCGCAAAGGTGGTGTACTCGAGCTTGTAAGGCCCGAGTCCGATCAGACCGAACGCCTGATTCACGAGACCGTTGGTGTTGAGCAGCATGCTCCAGCCGAAGGCCCGCACCACCACGGAGACCAGCAGCGGCGCGAGAATCACCAGCAGGAACATCGAGCGGTACGGGTCGCGCATGCGCGACAGCACATATGCTTCCGGCGTGCCGATCACGACGCACAGCAGCGTGACCAGAAACGCAATGCCGAAGGTGCGCAGAAAGATGGTGTGGTAATACGACGAGCTCAGCACTTCCGCGTAATTGCCGAACTGGAACGCGGCGATCGGCCCGCTGGCCGGATCGAAGCGATAGAAGGTCAGCACCAGCGTCATCAGAAGCGGTACGAGCACGAGCGCCACGAACAGCAGAAACGCCGGCGCGCACATCAGCCATAGCGGCAAAAATGCCTGCCAGGGCGCGCGGCGGGCGTTGCCGGATTTCATGTCGCGCTTGTCGGTGGCGGGCAGCGTACTAGCCATGATGCGCGTCCCGTTGAATGAAGCGGATCGCCTCGCTGTTCCAGTCCACGCCCACTGCCGCGCCTTCGGGCAGCGGCTCCGTGCCTTCGTTCTGGCAGCACACCAGCACTTCGCCGAGCCGGCTGTCAAGCCGGTACAACCATTGGCTGCCGAGGAAGAAGCGGCTCGTGACGGTTGCTGGCACACGCCCCGCGTTCGGTGCGCACAGGCGCAGTTTTTCCGGGCGAATGCACAAGGTCACCGCGTCGCCGACACCGACCACACGCTCGCGCGCCGGCAACTGCGCCGTGTGCCCGGTTTCCGCGAGATCGTGGCCGAGATCGATGCGGATCGCGTCCCCGTCGCGCGCCACCACGATGCCAGGCAGCATGTTGGCCTTGCCGATGAACTGCGAGACGAAGCGATTCTCGGGTCGCTCGTACGCTTCGTACGGTGTGTCGATCTGCGTAATGCGGCCGGCTTCCATCACCACCACGCGATCGCTGATCGACAGCGCTTCGGATTGATCGTGCGTCACCATGATGGTGGTCGTGCCGATCTTGCGTTGAATGCCGCGCAGTTCGAACTGCATGTCTTCGCGCAGCTTGGCGTCGAGATTCGACATCGGTTCGTCGAGCAGCAGTACCGGCGGCGCGATCACGATGGCCCGGGCAATCGCCACACGTTGCCGTTGACCGCCGGAGAGTTCGCGCGGAAAGCGATGCGCGAGCGTGTCGAGCCGCACCAGCGCCAGCGCTTCGCGAATGCGCTCCTTGCGCTCGGCTTTGTCGATGTTGCGCATTTCCAGTCCGAAGCCGACGTTCTCGGCGACGCTCATGTGCGGAAACAGCGCGTAGCTCTGGAACACGATGCCGAGGCCGCGCCTGTTCGGTTTCATGTGCGTGATGTCGCGGCCGTCGAGCGTGATGCGTCCGCGCGTCGTTTCGACGAAGCCCGCGATCATCTGCAAGGTGGTGGTCTTGCCGCAGCCGGACGGCCCGAGCAACGAAACGAATTCGCCTTTTTCCACCGACAGGTTCACGTCGGCGACTGCGTGCAGATCGCCGAACGATTTCGTGACGTCGGTAAGTGTGAGGAACGACATGATCTGACCTTTGGATGGTTCGACACCGGTTCAATCGACTACTGCCTCGATGACGCCGACTCTAGCTAGCCAAATTACCGTCAGTCAATTTCAAATTCCGATTGCCGGTATAAGATTAAAAAAAATTCCACTGTATGAAAGATATTGGTGGAAAGCGTGCTCGCTGTTCCGCTGCGTGGCGTCCGGAAAATCCCTATGAATTATCGGCACAACGTCTCTACGAGCGGGATGTTCCCAGATTCCATTTGAGGATAAAACGCTTTATAGTGTTTCGGTCAATGAAATAATTCAGAGCCAGAAAGATGAAAGTTGCCGCCAAACGAGATACCGACACCGCCGTGGCCGAGCCGGGTGGCACTCCCGGCCCCGGCATGCTGGAACGTGCGTTCGCGGTGATTCGCGCATTGTCCGAGGCGCAGCCCGACGGCGGGCGTGTCACGCGTCTGGCGAAAACGGTCGGATTGACGCAAGGCACGGTGCACCGCATCCTGCATGCGTTGATCGCGGAGGGTATCGTCGAACAGGACGAAAGCTCCAAGCTGTACCGGCTGAGTGTGGATTTTTTCGCGCTCGCGGCGCAGGCCGGCAACCCGAGCGGCATGCGCACGCTATGCCGTCCCGCGTTGCTGCGGTTGTGCGCCAGTCTCGGCGACACGATCTTTCTACTCGTCAAAAGCAGCTTCGACGCAGTGTGCCTCGACATCTGCGAAGGGCCGTTTCCGATCCGTTCGTTCACCGGCGATATAGGCGGGCGCGTGGCTTTAGGTGTCGGGCAGGGCAGTCTGGCGATTCTCGCGTTTTTGCCCGAGGCGGAGCGTGAGGAGATCATCCGTTTCAACGTGCCGCGAATTCGCGGCTACGGCGTGCTCGACGAGGTGTATTTGCGCACCGAGATCGAACGCGTGCGCCAGTTGGGCTATGCGGGGCGCAATAGCGGTGTGCTCGACGGCATGGCGGGTGTCGCGGTGCCGATTCTGGATCGCACCGGTGTGGCGGTCGCCGCGTTGAGCGTCGGCACGCTGGCCGCGCGTCTCGGCGACGACCGTCTGCCGATGGTGGTCGAATTGCTGCGCCGCCAGGCTGACGCAATCGGCCCGCAAACCAACCCGTTCGATGTCGCGTTGCGCAGGCCGATGCATGGCTTGTCGCGCGCCATGACCACCGAACGGATCACGGGATAAGCGCAGGCGCGCTCAACGAGGCGGCGCGCTAACTGCGCCGCCTCGAACGCTTGCAACCGCTTAGAAGACCTTCACCGGCACATTCACCACCAGCCGGTATTCCATGTTGTTGCCATCCGAGTAGTGGTACTGGCTGTTATGCCACATGGCGATGAACGTGACCTTCGTATCCTTGAAGCGTCCGCTTTGCAGCGTGTAGCTGGGAATGAAGCCGAACTCGTGGTGATGGCCATGCACCGGCTCGCCGTTCTTCCAGTAGAGATCATGCAGCGCTGCCGAAGGCGAAGCATTCTCCGCCGCGCCGGCCGACGCATCCGCGCCCCAGCCGTATTGCCCCCAGAACATCGCCTTGAGTCCCGGCACGCCGGCGTATTTGCCGTCGAACGTATAGCGCAACTGCAGCGACTGCTCGTGCGGCGCGTTGTAGTCCACGTCCATCGAGTTGGTCAGGTAGATGCCGTTGGTCTCGTTGACGTAGTCGAAGAACTGGTCGCCGAGCACCTGCTGGTAACCGAGCAGGAGCGCATGCGGGCCATGCTGCGCGGAAACCGACACGCTGTAGGCGTTGCTGTTGATGTGCCCCTGACGTGACGCGCCGGTGTCGTGCGTCGAATAGACGTTCGCGAGCCCGCTCCACTTGATCGTGGCCGGATCGCCGCACGACTGCGCGACCGAGCCGTAGTACTGACGCCAGACGTCGTCGGCCTGATCGACGTAAAGGGCCATCTCGCCGTTCTTCGCGTAGTGCCACGTGCCGCCCACATAAGTGAGGCGATCGATGCGCGTGCCGCCATACGAAGTAGTGAGATTGCTCAGGTTCGTGTGACCGCGTGCGTCGACCTTGGTGAAGCTGCCGGCCTGAAGCTCGGTGTGCGCGAGATCGTTGCTGACCATCGAGACGCCGAGAAAAGTCGGCGGCAGCGCGCGATTGTCGTGTGGTTCGAGGAACGGGTTGGTGACGATCTGCAACCCGTATTTCACGACCGTTTCCGAAATGCGCCCCTTGATGTCGTACATGCCGGGATATGCCCACGCGAGTTGTTCCGAACCGCCGCCGTCCTTGCCCACGTGCACCATGTTGCCCGCGCCGTTGCCGCCGTCGAGCTTGAGCGCGCCGAACAACGAGGCGTCCACGCCGAAGCCGAGCGGTCCTTGCGTGTAGCCGGATTCATAGTTGGCCTGCACGCCCTGAACCCACGCGTGACGATAGATCGTGTCCGGTGCCTGGAAGTAGTCGGCATAGTTGCGAAACTGCAGATTCAGATGGCTGTCGGCGATGAAACCCTTGCTCGCTGCCTGGCCCGACAGCGGTACTGGCGGTAAGACGGTCTGAGTGGCTTCGGCGTTGACGATGGCATTGGTGGTGTCCGGCTGGTCGTTACGCACCTGGCCGCCCTGGTCGGCCCGGCGCTTGCCAGATGGATTGCTTTGCGCCGCCGACGAGTCCGCAGCATGTTGCGTGGGGGACGACAACGTTTGCGCGAGCGTTTGAGTTTTAGACGTTCTGGAGGTGGGCTCCGTCACGCTGTCATCGGCATACGCGTTCGTGGCTAGCGTCAACGCGGGAAGCGTGAACGCGCAGTAAAAGAAAGTCGCGGCTCCGGTTTTTTTTGACCGCTTTTTTGATCGGGTATCTTTCATGAAATACGTCTCTGATTATTGTGATGAATCTTTGGCTGGCGGTTAGCCAGTCCACGTTTATCGTTCGTCATGCTGATGACAGGACGAACGCATCCAGCGGCGCGACGGCTCGCCGCGCCGGGAATACGGTTTTAACTTCTCAGGTTCGTTGCTTTAGCGGTGGGCCGAAAAGGCTTCCTGTGGGGCATCCACCACGCGAATGCATGCGACGCGTGTCGCATTGGCACCGTGCGTGACAGGTTGCGGAATTTCCTCCCCGCAGGCTTCGATCGCATCCGGGCAGCGCGTGCGAAACGCGCAACCGGAGGGCGGGTTGAGCGGCGAGGCAATCTCGCCGCGCAACAGCAGATGACGGCGCGCCCGTTCCACCACCGGATCGGGCACCGGCACGGCCGAGAGCAACGCCCGCGTGTACGGATGGCGCGGCGTGCCGTACACCTCGCGCTTGTCGCCGAACTCCATCACACGTCCCAGATACATCACCAGCACGCGGTGGCTGATCGCTTTCACCACGGCCAGATCGTGCGCGACGAACAACAACGAGAGCGACAATTCGCGTTGCAGATCGCGCAACAGGTTGACGATCTGCGCCTGGATCGACACGTCGAGCGCGGACACCGGCTCGTCGCAGATCACCAGTTGCGGCTCGCCGATCAGCGCGCGTGCAATGCCTACCCGCTGGCACTGGCCGCCGGAGAACTCGTGCGGATAACGGCGCAGATGCTGCGCGTTGAGGCCGACCCGTTCGAGTATGGTCAGCACGCGCCGCTGCACATCGGCGCGCGCGATGTCCTGGCCGTGCGTCGTCAACGGTTCGGCGATGATCTGTTCGATCGTCATGCGCGGATCGAGGGAGGCGAGCGGATCCTGGAAAATCATCTGCACGTCGCGGCGCAAACGCGATGTATCGCGGCGCGCACCCGGCAGCACGGTTTCGTCGCCGAGCCAGCGCACGCTGCCGCTCGCCACGGGTGCGAGCCCGATGATCGCGCGCGCGAGCGTCGACTTGCCACAACCCGATTCGCCGACAAGGCCCACGGTTTCGCCGCGCCGCACGTTGAACGACACGCCGTCCACCGCGCGCAGCGTCGCTTTGCCGGACCACGGAAAGCCGCCGCGCGGCACGCCGAATTGCACCTTGAGATTGTCGACGCGGAGCAACGTTGCTGCGTCCTGATTCGCGATAGGCGTGGCGTTCATATGTGTTGTGCCTCCAGGATTTCGCCTGCCGGTTTAAAGCATGCGCGCAGGGCGTCGGGATAGCCTTCTGCAGCAACAAGGGACGGGCGCGATTCGCGGCAGCGCTCGGTGCAATACCCGCAGCGCGGCGCGAACGCGCAGCCCGCGCCGACCTCGCCGGGCAGCGGCGGATTGCCCGGAATGGTTTGCAGCGGACGCTCGTCGTCATCGTCGGTCAGACGCGGCAGCGCGTTCAGCAGGCCGAGCGTGTACGGATGCGTCGGCGCGGCGAACAGCGCGGCGGCGCTCGCCTGCTCGACGGTCTGGCCGGCGTACATCACCATCACGTCGTCGCACAGGCCGGCCACCACGCCCATGTCGTGCGTGATCAGAATGATCGCCGTGCCGCGTTCGCGGTTCAGTTCGCGCAGCAGTTCGATGATCTGCGCCTGCACGGTCACGTCGAGCGCGGTGGTGGGTTCGTCGGCAATCAGGATTTCGGGTTCGGAAAGCAAGGCCATTGCGATCATCACGCGTTGCCGCATGCCGCCGGAAAATTCGTGCGGATACATGTTGATGCGGCGCGCGGCATCCGGAATACGCACCGATTCCAGCGTTTCGATCGCGCGGCGGCGCGCTTCGCGGCGCGACATGTTGCGGTGCAGTTGCAACGTCTCGGTCATCTGCCGCTCGATCGTCAGGAACGGATTGAGCGAGGTCATCGGATCCTGAAAGATCATGCCGATGCGGTCGCCGCGAATCCGGTTCAGCGCCGCTTCGTTCATGGTCAGCAGGTTTTCGCCGCGATACGTCGCGCTGCCCGACACCTTGCCGTTGCCGGCCAGCAGCCCCAGTAATGCCATCACGGTCTGACTTTTTCCGGAGCCCGATTCGCCGACAATGCCGAGCGTGCGGCCCGCTTCCAGCGAAAACGACACGCCTTGCACCGCGTCGACGGGTGCGCCTTCGCGGCGCGTAAAGCGCACGCTGAGGTCTTTGACTTCGAGTAGCGGCATGTCAACGGTCCTTCGGATCGAATGCGTCGCGCAAACCGTCGCCGACGAAATTCACGCAATACAGCGTCACGCACAGCATCACGGCGGGGCACAGCAGCAGCCAGGGCATGGATTCGAGCTTCTGCGCGCCGTCCTGAATCAGCACGCCCCAGCTCGTCATCGGCTCCTGCACGCCGAGGCCGAGGAACGACAGCACCGATTCCGTCAGCACGATGTTCGGCACCGTCACGCTCGCATACACCACGACCACGCCGAACAGATTCGGCACGATGTGGCGCGCGATGATCGAACGCGAACTCACGCCGATCGCCTTTGCGGCGTCGATGAATTCGCGCGAGCGCAGCGACAGCGTCTGGCCGCGCACCACGCGCGCCATGTCGAGCCACGAGAACGCGCTGATGGTGAGCACGACCAGATAGAACGCGCGGCCGAACATGGTCATCATCAGAATCGCGATCAGCATGTAGGGAATCGCGTACATCATGTCGACGATCCGCATCATCACCGCGTCGACGCGGCCGCCCAGATAGCCGGCGGTCGCGCCGTACGCGACGCCGATCAACCCCGACACGAGCGTGCCGAGCAGGCCGACTTCGAGCGAGACACGCCCGCCTTGCAGCGTGCGCGCGAGCAGATCGCGGCCGAGTTCGTCGGTGCCGAACCAGTGCATGTTCTGCAAGGTGGGCGGCAGACTGATCGCGCTCCAGTCGCTATCGATCGGATTGTTCGGCAGGAACCACGGGCCGGCTACGCAGGCGATCACGATCAGCATCAGCACAACGAAGCCGGCAAAGGCGGCGCGGTTGCGCACGAAGCGCCACGCGGCGGTGGCGAGCGGGCCGCGCGAACGCGGCGCCCTGGCGATGGCCGCGAGCGGATCGAGCGCCGCGGCAGTCGATTGAATTGAGCGGGGCATGGATCAGTACCGGATGCGCGGATCGAGCCACGCATACGCGAGGTCGACCAGCAGATTGAACAGCACGGCGATTGCGGTTGTCAGCACGACGAGGCCGAGCACGAGGGTGTAATCGCGATTGATCGCGCCATTGACGACCAGCTGGCCGAGACCCGGCAGCGCGAACACCGATTCGGTGACCACTGCGGCGGTGATCGACGAGATGCAGATCGAGCCGAGCAGCGAGACGACCGGCATCAGCGCCGGCTTCATGGCGTGGCGCAACACGATCGTGCGGCCCGGCAAACCCTTGGCGCGCGCCGTGCGGATGAAGTTGCCCGACAGCACTTCGATCATGCTGCCGCGCATCACGCGGGCAATCGCGGCGACGTTGATGATGGTCAGCAGCACGATGGGCAGCACGCGATAGCGCCATTCGCCTTCGCCCCAGCCGCCGGCCGGCAGCCAGCCGTGTCCTTCGGAAGTCTTCAGCAGGATCGCGAAGATCCACACCAGCACCGGCCCAAGCACGAAAGGCGGCACCACGTTGCCGAGATTGCCGAGCACCATCACGAAGTGATCGACGAAGCGGTCGCGCCGCACCGCTGCCACGGTGCCGAGCGCGACGCCGATCACGAGCGCGATCGGCACCGACACGCCGCCCACGCCGAGACTCACCGGCAGCGCTTTCCACACGAGGTCGTTGACCGACCAGTCGGCATAGCGGAACGACGGCCCGAGGTCGCCGTGCAGCAGCGAACCGAGGTAGTGGAAGTACTGCAGCCACAACGGTTCGTCGAGGTGATACCTGGCGTTGAGGTTCGCGAGCACGGCGGCCGAGAGTTGCTTCTCGGTGTCGAACGGGCCGCCCGGGGTGAGATGCAGCAGCAGATAGCACGCGGTAATCACGGCGAGAATCGTCGGGATCGCCCAGAGCGTGCGGCGCAGCGTATAGGCCAGCATGACGGTGCTCCCGCGCTTAGTGCTTGATCAGATACATGTCTTGCGTGGCGCGCTGATCGACGTAGTTGGTCGACGTGTAGCCGCCCACATACGGCTTCACCAGCCGGTCCGCCGAGTACTGGAAGAGCGGCACCAGCGGGTAGTCGTTCATCGCCATATCGTGTGCCTGCGTGAGCAGGGCGGTGCGCTTCGCGTCGTCGAGCTGCTGGTTGGCCTGATCGACCAGTTTGTCCACTTGCGGGTTGCAGTAGCGCTGATCGTTCTGCACGCTGTTGCAGCGGATCAGATCGAAATACGACATGGCGTCGTTATAGTCGACGAACCAGCCATCGCGCGAGGCCTGCACCTTGCCGTCGTGGCGCTGCTTGAGCAGCACCTTGTATTCGACGTTCTCCAGTTTCGCGTTCACGCCGAGCTTGGTGCGCCATTCGGAGGTGGCGAAGAGCGCCACCTTCTTGTGCAGGTCGTTGGTGTTATAGGTCAGCGTGAACGTGAGCGGCTTGGTCTCCGAATAACCGGCCTGCTTCAGCAGATTGCGGGCGTAGTCCACGCGCTTGGGCATCGGCCACGTGGACCAGTCGGGCTTGAAGACGGCCGCCCCTTGCGTGCCCTTGGAAATCAGGCCGTACATCGGCAGTTCGCCGTCCGCGGTGAGGCGCTGGGTCAGCAGGTCGCGGTCGAGCACCATCGAGAGTGCCTGGCGCACGCGCTTGTCCTTGAACAGCGGGTCTTCGTTATTCAGGCTGTAGTAGTAAGTGGCGATCTGCAGGCCGGTTTTCAGTTCGGAGCCGAACTGCCTGCTCACCTGCGCATAGATGCCGGAGGGGATCGAATACGTGTAGTCGAACTGACCAGCCTGATACATGCGCATGGCCGTTTCGTCGTTTTCGATCGGCAGGTAGGTCACTTTCGTGATCACGACCTTGCCGGCGTTCCAGTACGTCTTGCTCTTCGTGCCCACCAGACGGTTGCTCGGCTGCCAGTCCGTCAGCATGTAAGGCCCGTTGCCGACGAAGTTGCCCGGCCGGGTCCACTCGCCGCCGAACTTCGTCACGACGTCGCGGTTGACCGGCGCCATGGTCGGCATGGCGGCCAGTTGCGGGAAGAAGGCGGCGGGCACTTCGGTAGTGACTTCCAGCGTGTACGGATCGACGGCGCGCGCGGCGAGGCTCGTGAGCGGCGCCTTGCCGGCGAGAATCGCCTTGGCGTTCTTCACGAATTCGACCAGCACGGTGTACTTCGAGCCGGTCTTCGGATCGAGCACGCGCTGCCATGCATAGATGAAGTCCGCTGCCGTGACCGGCTGACCGTTGCTCCAGCGCGCATCGTGGCGCAGCTTGAACACCCACGTATCGGGCCCGGTGCGCGTCCACGATTGCGCGACGCCCGGCACCACCGCGCCGGTCGCGTCGATGCGCGTCAGGCCTTCGAACAGGTCGAGCGCGATCGTATTGCCGGTCCACGATTCGATATGCGCGGGGTCGAGCGATTCGGTTTCAGCCGGCACCTGCCGGGTGATTTCCTGGCTCGCGGCGAGCGTGACGCCGGCCGGCACGTTGACGGCAAAAGCGGACGGGGCAAACGTGAGGACGAGCGCGGTTAGCGCCGTCGCGTAGACGAACGGGGTTTTCATCGATTGAGATCGCAGGAAAGGTCGAGAGAGAAACGCGCTGGCGCCGGGGCGCCGGTCTAGCTGCGTTGCTCGGGCCAGGGCGGCCCTTGTTGCTCGTGTTGGTAGCGCGACATGCAGGATTCCTTACATTTCGTAATGCAGGCAATCCCTGGCCGGGTCGACCGGATAAGGTGCCTGCTCTTCAGAACAGTCTTGGCGTGCCCACCCAGACGACCACCGACTCGATGCGCGCGGTGTTCACCCAGCTGTGCGGTACCGTCGATTCGTAATGCGCGCTGTCTCCCGCGTGCAACACGAACGTCTTGCCTTCCAGTGTCAACGACACTTCGCCGTCGATCACATACATAAACTCTTCTCCGGCATGCGTGGTGACTTCGGAGCGCTTCTGCCCGGGCGGCATCCTCACCAGGATCGCTTCGAGTTGACGGCCGCCCGTCACGTTGGTCAGCCGCGCAAACAGATTGGCCGAATCCGCAAAACCGAAAAACCTCAACTGATCGCCGCGGCTCACGCAGCGTTCCTCGCTGGGTGTGTCGACGAAATACTGCACCGTGACCCCGAGTGCGTTTGCGATCCCCGCCAACGACGTGATGGACGGCGACGCGAGACCACGCTCCACCTGCGACAGAAACGGCTTGGAAATACCCGCCGCGGTTGCCGTGTCATCCAGCGTGCGCTTGAGGCGTTGCCGCAGCGCGCGGATCTTGCTGCCGATTTCTAGTGCCGGATTGCTCTTTTGAATTGTCGTGACCATAGCAGGAGGAAATTAGCCCGTCAAAATTTGTTTGATATATGTAAATATGTTTTGATTGCGGTCTGGACGGGGCAGCAGGTCTAATCCGCGCCGGGCGATGCAGGAGACCGCAATTCGAGATAGCACTCTATGTTGCCAGAATCGAAACTAAACCCGGCCAAAATGACCGTTTATTTCCGAAAACGGCAAAGCAGATGCGGAAATGGCTGCAGTATGCGCGCCGGTCAACGCGTCTATTCAATTTGCGTATCAGGAGGATTAAAGGCATGACACTACAGACTATTTTCGGCCGCAGGCGCCAATGCGGCAAAGCCGTAAGGCACGGTAAGCATAGGTTGTCGACGCGGAATCAGTGAATTCCCTGAGTGACTCGACATGCTTCTGTTTGCAGAATCAGCCCCGCTTGCGGAAGGGCGCGGGTGTGCATACCACACGCGAGTCAGGCCGCAGTTTCTCATTCCGCCCGCAGCGATCCTGTGCGGTGGAGCACTGTCCGGCACGTTCCAACCGAACACCTGCCGGCGTAAGGATATGACCATCACCGCCGATTTTCCCCGCCGCGGGCCGTGCGCCCGTCGCTGCCTCGCACCGCCGTCATCTGCGGGCCGCAGCATTTCCGTTCGCCACGATGCTTTATCATTGCGCCCGCTCCGCACGCCGGAGTTCGAGCCCGATGTGGCGCCGCGCGCCCCAAGGGCGCTCCCTGCGAGCCGTCCCGCACGCGGACCTGTTTCGTCGCGTATCGCGAGGCGCGTTTCCGTCCGATCCTCTGGTTTCTCTGCTGGTTTGGGGCTCCGTCGCGGATGAGTGCGTTCGCGCCGACGCCAACACATAGGCATGACGTCGCCGGCTGTCTTTCCAGATTCCGTTTCACGCGCCGCGCGACCAGCTCGCGCGACGCTGCAACCGTTTGAACAAGAGGTACATGATGAATTCATCCAATCCGCCCGGCGCGCGCGTGTCGCAGACCCGTTCGTTTTCGACGGTCTTTCTGATCGAGATGTGGGAGCGCTTCGGTTACTACGGTATGGCCGCGCTGCTGGTCCTGTTCATGATCGACAAGCTGCAGTTCAGCGACAGCCACGCCACCCTCACGTGGGGCGCATTCACGGCACTGGTGTATGCGTCACCTTCGATCGGCGGCTGGATCGGCGACAAGATTCTCGGTGCGCGCCGCACCATGATCTTCGGCGCCGGCGTGCTGTCGGTCGGCTATTTCATGCTGGCGCTGCCCAACGACCAGCTCGCCTACATGTACGCGTCGCTCGGCGTGATCGTGGTGGGCAACGGCCTCTTCAAGGCCAACGCCGCGAATCTCGTGCGCCGTATCTATGAGGGCGACGACGCGCGCATCGACAGCGCGTTCACGATTTACTACATGGCGGTCAACATCGGCTCGACGGTGTCGATGCTCGCCACGCCGTGGATCAAGGACCATTGGGGCTGGCACACGGCGTTTGCCGTCTGCTGCGCGGGAATGCTGCTGTCGGTGCTGAACTACTTCGTCATGTTCCGCACGCTCGCGCATATCGGCTCCGCGCCGGACGCCGAACCGGTGCGCTGGAAACGCGTCGGCGCGGTCGCGCTGGGCGGCCTCGCGCTCGGCGCGGCGACCATGTTCGTGCTGCAGCACAAGGCGATCGCGGTGGCCTGCGTGTACACGGCGGGCGTCGCGATTCTGGCGATCTTCGGCTACATGCTGGTGAAGTGCGAACGCTCGGAGCGTTCCGGTCTGGTTGCCGCGCTGATCCTGACCGCGCAGGTGATCCTGTTCTTCGTGTTCTACGTGCAGATGTCGACCTCGCTCACGCTGTTCGCGCTGCGCAACGTCGATCCGCGTTTCATCCTGTTCGGCCAGACGTGGTTCACGTGGAGCGCCGCGCAATTCCAGGCGCTCAACCCGATCTGGATCATGTTGCTGAGCCCGCTGCTCGCGCTGCTTTATACGAAACTCGCGAAGAGCGGCAAGGACGTGCCTGTAGCGGTGAAGTACGCGTTCGGTTTCGCCGTGGTCGCGGCCGGCTTCTTCGTCTACGCGGCGAGCGGAAATTACGCGGTGAACGGGCGCGTGTCGTCGTGGTTCATGGTGGGCGGCTACGGCCTGTATTCGCTCGGCGAACTGCTGGTGAGCGGTCTCGGGCTCGCCATGATCGCGCGCTACGTACCGGCGCGCATGAGCGGTTTCATGATGGGCGCGTACTTCGTCGCGACCGGCGTGTCGCAATATCTGGGCAGCGTGGTTGCGAATTTCGCGCAGATGCCGGCGGGTGACATGGATCCGCTCGAATCGTTGCCGCTTTACACCAAGCTGTTCACCGGGTTGGGCTGGCTCGCGGCGGTAGGCGCGCTGGTGGCGGTCCTGCTATTGCCGTTGATGCGCAAGCTGTCGCGCGAACATCAGCGTTGCAGCGACGAAGCCCGCGAGAGCGCACGGCAAACCGCGGCACTGAACGGCGTGGTAGCGGAGTAATCCGCCGCAACGCCGGTAGCGGCGCGAAGGCGCCGCCGAACGGCATGAGTCGATCTTCCTCGTAAATGACCACGCCGACAGCGGCGACAGGGGTAAGCTTACGATCGACAGTGGTCCTCCGAAACAACTGTTTGCCGGACACTTGAGGTAGCCACCCGGATGGAAATCCATATCGCGGTCGAAGGGCATCACGATCTGTCCGGACAGATCTATCGGCAATTGCGCGCCGGCATTCTCGAAGGGCGCCTTGCCGGTGGCACGCGCCTGCCGTCCACGCGCGATCTCGCCACGCAACTGGGCGTTTCGCGCAAGACCACACTCGACGTATTCGAGCGGCTGCTCTCCGAAGGCTATCTCAGCGCCCGTGCCGGCTCGGGCACTTTCGTTGCCGACGGCCTGGAGCGTTTGCCGGTGGAGCGCTCCTCGCATGCGCGGGCGGTGGAATCGTCGCGCGAGCGGGTCAGGGCGAAGACCGCCGCGCGCGCGCAGCCGCTGTGGGAAGACATGCCCGAGCGCCTGGCGTTGCCGCGGCCTTTGGCGCTGTTGCCGCAGGACTTCGTTGGCGGCGCGACGGATAAGACGCTGTTTCCCTTCGAGGTCTGGCGCCGCTGCGTGAATCGTGCGTTGCGCGCGCAATCGCGCGGCCCCGGCACATATCGCGATGCGGCCGGCGAGCAGGAGTTGCGCCTCGCGATCTCGCGCTACCTGGCCTTCAACCGCGCGGTGGCGAGTAACTGGGAAGACGTGATCGTGACGCAAGGCGCGCAGCACGCGCTCGATCTGCTTGCGCGCATCAGCTTGCGTGCAGGCGAAGTCGCGGCGATCGAGGATCCCGGTTATTCGCCGGCCCATGCGTGCCTGAAGGCCACCGGCGCGCGCGTGGTGCCCGTGCCGGTGGATGCGGAAGGCCTGATCGTGAGCAAGCTGCCGGACAAGGCGCGGCTCGTCTACGTGACGCCTTCGCATCAGTTTCCGCTCGGCATGCCGATGAGTCTGGAGCGCCGCGTCGAATTGCTCGAATGGGCGCAGAAGCGCGGCGCGGTGATCATCGAAGACGACTACGACTGCGAGTACCGCTTTGAAGGCCGGGCGATGGAGCCGCTGAAAAGCCTCGACCGCGCCGGCCTCGTGGCGTACGTGGGCACGTTTTCAAAGACGATCTTTCCCGAACTGCGGGTCGGCTACGTCGTGCCGCCGGCCTCGCTCTATGGTCCGCTGCTCAAGGCGCGCCAGATCACCGACTGGCACGGCTGCACGCTCACGCAAACCGCGCTCGCGTCCTTCATGCTCAACGGCGACTTCGCCAAGCACCTGCGGCGCATGCACAAGATCTACGCGGCGCGCCGCGCGATGCTGCTCGCCCATTTGCACGGCGGCCTCGCGCCCTGGTTCGAACCGATCGTGCCCACGGCCGGCATCCATATGGCGGCGCGCCTGAAAGCGCCGCTGACGGAGCAGGCCCTGGTGAGCGCGGCGCGTGAAGCATCGATCGGCTTATATGGGCTCGCGGCTTTTCATCTGCGCGTCAAGGCGCAGCCGGGCCTGATCTTCGGCTACGGCAATATTGCAGTCGAGGATATCGATGCGGCGCTCACGAAGCTCGCCGGCATTCTCCCGCGGCTCGTGCAATAAGCACGCGAGCCGCGACGTCTTTTTTGCGATGATCGAGCGGGTCGCGGCAATCCCCCGGCGCAGAAAGTGCCGTTATTCATGCATCGAAATGACTTGTAACGTACGTTACGCGTCCGTGTCGCGAGCTCGCCGACGCACGTTTACCCGCTAAAACAAGCATCAAAATGTGTTGTGCAGTCTGCGCCGCGCAACAAACCTTCGCTGTTATACATAAAAGAGTCGCGCAAATCGCATTAGCGCTTGTAGAATCCGGCGTTGAAGCGTGCGCATACCGTGCACGCTTCGTGCAATTCACTGACCACAACAGGTAGGAGAAACATGCCGACTTCCGCAAAAAAGGTGGCCAAGAAGGCTGCTGCCCCGGTACCGACCAAGAAGGTTGCTGCAAAGAAAGTTCCTGCGAAGAAGGCCGTCGCAGCTAAGAAGGTCGCCGTGAAGGCGTCCAGCGCTCCCTCGCCGATCAAGGACACCTTCACGAAGGCCTCGCTGGCTGCACATGTCGCTGAACGCGCCGCTGTGGAACCGAAGACCGCCAAGGCCGTTCTGGCTGCGCTCGAAGACACCATCCTCGGCGCAGTGCATAAGAAGGGCGCTGGCGAATTCACGCTGTCGGGTCTTCTGAAGATCGTCGTGCAAGCTGTGCCGGCGAAGAAGAAGCGCTTCGGCAAAGACCCGTTCTCGGGTGAAGAGCGTTGGTTCCCGGCCAAGCCGGCTAGCGTGCGCATCAAGGCACGTCCGCTGAAGAAGCTAAAAGACGCTGCTGCAGGCTGATCACGTTTCACGCGTCGGCGCTGTTTTTAACAATGGCTGACGCTTGAAATGCCCGCAGGGGAGTACCCTTCGGGAACGATCCTCAATGCACGTTGCCTGAGTCCCCGTGGGTGCAAATCCACGGGGATTTTTCATGCGCGTTCATGGTTTCGCGAATGCGGGCGCGGTTATAAGAACTTTCCTCGCGCACGCACCGCAGTGCTGCGCATGCACCGTACTAGCGCATCATGGGCCGCCGCAGTACGATGGCACCGGAGCCTTGCCGGGCGGGATGCGCTGTTCGCGTGCATACACCGTGTGTAGTGCGTGAAAAGCTCAATGGCATAGCGCTTGCTTGATCGATTGTCGAACACCGAATGCGCAGCGCATTCGCCTTCTATCCGACAACAAGAGCGGGGCGTGACATGCGATGCTATGACGAGATGCGTCATCATGACGATGCCGTGCGGCCACACTACGCGCGCTTTGAGCGGTGGCTGGTGAAGCAGGGCAACGAGGCGATCGCACGCAAGCGTGCGGAAGCCGACCTGCTGTTTCGCCGGGTCGGCATTACCTTCGCGGTGAACGGCGACCTGTCCGGCACCGAGCGGCTGATTCCCTTCGACCTGATTCCGCGCATCATTCCGCGCAGCGAATGGCAGACGCTGGAGGCCGGTTTGCGCCAGCGGGTGCAGGCGCTCAATCTGTTCATCCACGACGTCTATCACGATCGCAACATCGTGCGCGCCGGCATCGTGCCGGCCGAGCAGGTCTATACCAACGCGCAATACCGGCCTGAAATGCAGGGTGTGAATGTGCCGCTCGGTGTTTACGCGCATATCGCCGGTGTGGACGTAGTGCGCGCGGGCGACGAAGGCGAGTTCTACGTGCTCGAAGACAACCTGCGCGTGCCGTCGGGCGTGTCCTACATGCTCGAAAACCGCAAGATGATGATGCGGCTGTTCCCCGAACTGTTCGTGCAGAACCGCATTGCGCCGGTCGCGCATTATCCCGATCTGCTGCTCGATACGCTGCGCTCGGTCGCGCCCGAAGGCGTCGACGATCCGGTCGTGGTGGTGCTCACGCCGGGCATGTACAACTCGGCGTATTTCGAGCACACCTTCCTCGCGCAGCAGATGGGCGTGGAACTGGTGGAAGGCAAGGATCTGTTCGTCGACGACAACTATGTGTTCATGCGCACCACGCAGGGACCGAAGCGCGTCGACGTGATTTACCGCCGCGTCGACGACGATTTTCTCGATCCGCTCGCTTTCCGCAACGACTCGGCGCTCGGCGTGCCGGGTCTGCTGACGGCGTACCGCGCCGGGCGCGTAGCGCTGGCGAATGCAATGGGCACCGGCATTGCCGACGACAAATCGATCTACCCGTACGTGCCGGAAATGATCGAGTTTTATCTCGGCGAGAAGCCGATCCTCAACAACGTGCCCACGTTCCAGTGCCGCAAGCCGGACGATCTGGCATACACGCTCGCGCATCTGCCGGAACTGGTGGTCAAGGAGGTGCACGGCGCGGGCGGCTACGGCATGCTCGTCGGGCCGGCTTCGACGAAGGCCGAAATCGAAGCCTTCCGCGAACGTCTGATTGCGCGTCCGGGCGGGTATATCGCGCAGCCCACGCTGGCGCTCTCCGCGTGCCCGACGTTCGTCGAAAGCGGCATCGCGCCGCGCCATATCGACTTGCGTCCGTTCGTGCTGTCCGGTAAGACCGTCACGATGGTCGCCGGCGGACTCACGCGCGTGGCGTTGCAGGAGGGCTCGCTCGTCGTCAATTCGTCGCAGGGAGGCGGGACCAAAGATACATGGATGGTCGACTGACGCGGTTGCCGATGCGGTTGCAATGCTTTACGCAACCGCGCCTGCAACCCAACGCGCCGGGGCGGCACGTGATACGCAACACGCGCGCCACCGGCGCATACGGATAACCAGCGCGGGCCTTTTACTTCGACGAAGGCCTCGCGTCATCAGATACGGAACGCCGTCATGCTAAGCCGAACCGCCGATCACCTTTTCTGGATGGCCCGCTACATGGAGCGCGCGGAGAACACCGCCCGCATGCTCGATATCAACCTGAAGGCGCTGCTATTGCCGCAGACGCCCGAACAGGAGGCGCGCGCACAACGCTCGGTGCTGCGCATTTCCGAACTCGAAACCGCGTTTGCGCAACGCTACGACGAACCGACCCGCGAGCACGTGCTCGATTTCATGGTGGCGGACGCGACCAATCCGTCGAGCATTCACTCGTGTTTGCAGGCCGCGCGCGAAAACGCCCGCGCGGTGCGTGGCACCTTGACGACCGAGTGGTGGGAAACCATCAACGATACGTGGCTCGAATTCAACGAGCGCATTTCGTCCGGACAGGCGGCGAACAATCCCGGCGCGCTGTTCGAATGGGTGAAGTTCCGCTCGCACCTCTCGCGTGGCGTGACGATCGGCACCGCGCTGCAGGACGACGCATTCTTCTTCACGCAACTCGGCACCTATCTGGAGCGCGCCGACAACACCGCGCGGATTCTCGACGTGCGCTTTGCCGACGTCGAACCGAATTCACGCGACGCCGCGCGCCAGCTCGAAGATTTTTATTACTGGACCTCGATTCTGAGCTCGGTGTCGGCGCTGGAGATCTATCGCAAGGTGTATCGCGACGTCGTCACGCCGGCGCGCGTGGTCGAACTGATGATCCTGAATCAGCAGATGCCGCGTTCGCTGCTGGCGTCGCTCGAAGGCGTCTGCGCGAATCTGGCGATGCTGCGCACCTCGGGTTCGAACCAGTGCGAGCGGTTCGCCGGCAAACTGCGCGCCGAACTTGTGTATTCCGACATCCGGCAGATTTTCGAGGCCGGCCTGCACGCCTATCTGACGCAGTTCCTCGCTCGTGTGTTCGAGCTAGGCAATCTGGTTGCGCGTACCTATCTGATGCTGCCAGTCGCCTGACGGAGTTTTTTATGTACCTGACGATCCGCCACGACACGTCCTATCGCTACGAAGCGACTGTCCATTATTCGATCCAGCAACTGCGTCTGACGCCGTCGAGCGGCGCCTCGCAGGTCGTGCGGCGCTGGAGCATCGACGCGCCGGGCAAGCTCGACGCGACTTTCGACGCTTACGGCAACGTGCTGCACACACTGGTCATCAACAAGCCGCATAGCGAGATTCGTCTGCATGTGGCCGGCGAGGTGGACACGATCCCGCTGATCGACGGCTATCTGCCCGACCCCATCGGCCCGATTCCGCTGGAGCATTTCACCTGTTCGACGCGGCTGACCGAGGCCGATGCCGCAGTCCGCGAGCTCGCCGAATCGGTGCCGAACCTGGCGAGCTCGGCGAACCTGATCGCGCTGTCCGAACGGATCGTGCAGCGCGTGAAGTACAACCCGGGCGTCACCGAAGTCACCAGCACGGCCGCCCAGGCGCTCGCGCTCGGCAACGGTGTGTGTCAGGACCACGCGCATCTGATGCTCGCGTGCTGCCGCGCGCGAGGCATTCCGGCGCGCTACGTGAGCGGCTATATCGAGCCGGGCGATGTGCCGCACGCTGCCAGCCACGCCTGGGTCGACGTATGGCTGGAGGGCACGGGCTGGATTTCCATCGATGTCACGCACGCCGCGTTCGCCAGTGAAATCTACTGCCGTCTCGCTGTCGCTCGAGACTATGAATCGGCCGCGCCGGTGCGCGGCCGGCGTATCGGCGGGCTGGAAGAACAGCTGAAGGTGTCCGTGATGGTCAGTGCGCAACAGCCGCAATAGCTGCGGAGAGAGGGTGACGGTCCGGAGAGGCCCGCTGGAGGCGCTAGTGAGCGCCAGCCCTCACAACCCATTCAGATTGGGCCCGCAAAGGCCGTAATACGGAATAGGGACGCATGCGCGCGGCATTACAATAGCGCCATTCAGTGGTTTTTTTGCAGGTACCTTTCCTTATGACTTACTGTGTCGCGATGTCCGTCGACGACGGTCTCGTGTTCCTCTCGGACACGCGCACCAATGCGGGCGTCGATCACATCAGCACCGCGCGCAAGATGTCGGTATTCGAGCAGCCGGGCGAGCGCATGCTCGTCCTGCTGGGCGCCGGCAATCTGTCGCTTACCCAGGCGGTGCTGCACGAACTGTCGGAACCCGCGGATCCGTCCCAACCCACGCTCTGGAGCGCGCCCACCATGGCCGACGCGGCCCGCGTGATCGGCCGCGCGGTGCGGTGCGTGCATCAGCGCGAGGCCGAAGCGTTGCAGGAATTCGGCGTCGATTTCAATTGCAGCTTTATTCTCGGCGGGCAGATCGCCGGCAACCGGCCGCGCCTGTTCATGATCTACGCGGCGGGCAATTTCATCGAGGCGTCGGCGGTGAATCCGTATTTCCAGATCGGCGAGGCGAAGTACGGCAAGCCGATCATCGACCGCGTGCTCACGCCGTCCACGCCGCTCGACGAGGCCGCCAAGTGCGCGCTGGTCTCCATGGACTCCACGCTGCGCTCGAACCTGTCGGTCGGGTTGCCGCTCGATCTGCTGGTCTATCAGAAGGATGCGCTGCGCGTCACGCGTTTCGTCTCGATCGATCACGACAACGCGTACTTCGAGATGATTCACCGTACGTGGGGTGAGCGGCTGCGCCAGGTGTTCGGCGAGATTCCCGACCCGGACTGGCAGGATTCGCCGAACGTGCCGTTGCTGCAGCGCGAGCGGGCGCTGGTGCTGTATCGCGCGCCGGTGGGCGCCGACGGCATCGAGCATGAACTCCACGCGAAGCCCGCGCAGACGCTGGCGCAGGCGGAGAAGGGCAAATCGCAGCGCAGGTAGGCTGTGCCGGCGAGGCCGAGGTCCGCCTTCCGTGATGAAGAAGCAGCCGTATAAGAAGCCGCTGTAGCGAAACAAGGTCGTCAGGCGCCCCAACCGGGTTGCTGGCGGCCTTTTTTGCGTCGTCCGGTGCGCGGGGCGGCCGCGTATCTGGCGAGCCGAAGCATCTGCGAGTGTGCGAGCGCGGTGCCGTGACGCGGGCCTGTATTGCAGAAGAAGTCTCAGCACGAAAAAAAACCAGCCACAGGCTTCTCGCCCGTGGCTGGTCTTCAACTGCGTGTTGCTTCAGCAGTCCGTCAAGTCAGATTAGAACTTGTGGCGGATGCCCAGGCTGACCAGTTCTTGCGAGCTGGAAGCCGAGTTGTAGCTATACGAACCGATTGCTGCGCCTGCATTGACCAGCGTGCCGTCCGCGGCGCGTTGCTGGCCGCTTGCGTGCTGATATGCGCCAACCAGGTAGATGTCCGTGCGCTTCGACAGGTTGTAGTCGCCGCCCAGGGAGACCTGGTGATACGTTGCGCCCGAATCGCCGCTAGCCTTGGTGTAGGTATAGCCCACGCCAACCAGCATTGCCGGCGTTGCCTGGTAACCCAGGTATGCGGCGCCGATGTTGTACTTCTCGGTCGAACCGAAGCCCGAGTTCGCGTCCGGCTTGTACTGCGCGTTGCTGTAGCGCAGGTTGGCCGTGAACGGGCCCGTGACGTATTGCACGGCGACCGAAGCGATGCCGATCGACTTGGCTGCCACGTAGGCACCGTTGACCTGGTTGTCGAACGTGCCGTCCGACGTGCTGCCGTTCCAGCCCACCGAGCCTGCCGACGTGCGGCTAGCCAGCGTGTTGCCGTTGTCTGCGCGGAAGTAGCCGGCAGCAACGCTGAACGGACCCGTTGCGTACGTTGCAGCGCCCGACCACGTTTGGCCCGAACCCGTCTGGCCAGCCACGCCGCCCAGAGCGTACATGCCTTCGAACTGGAAGCCGCCCCACACCGGCGAGGTGTACTTGATGGCGTTGTTCGTGCGCGAGGAGTTGTCGTTGTTGTCGACGTCGCCCGGCGTGGCGAAGGTCGAACCGAAGTAGTTGTCAGCCGTCAGCGGCTGAACCATGTCGACCAGCGGATCGTATTGACGACCCAGCGTGAACGTACCCCATTGATCGCCCGTCAGGCCGACGTAGGCTTGACGACCGAACATCTTGCCGCCTTGACCCAGCTTGCCGGTGTTGAGGTCAAAGCCGTTTTCCAATTGGAAAATCGCCTTCAGGCCGCCGCCGAGATCTTCGGTGCCTTTCAAGCCCCAACGATCGCCTTGCAGGTTGCCGCCGACCAGGCCGACCTGATTCGCGTTCTTGCCGGAAGCGTCGACCGTGTTGTGGGCGAACTGAACCGATTCATCGATCAAGCCGTACAGGGTAACGCTGCTTTGAGCGTGTGCGACGCCAGTGACGCCGAGGAGCGCCAGCGAGAGGGTAGACAGTGCGATTCGTTTCATCCATTTCTCCACGCAGATGATTAGTTTGTTGTTGCGGGAAGGAGAATAGCGCAGAGGTCTATCCGCTAGAACTGGAAAAAAAAGACTGTCTCCAAAAACTGACAACCGACGCAAAGCCTTGTATTTAAAGCGCGTTAACGATTATTCCTGTTTCAGCAACATTTATTCCCTAGCCAAGCATTATTGTTGTTTTGTTGACAGTGACGACTCTGGCACCTTCACTTTCGACACTTCCTTGAAGGTGCTTCGTAATCTAGTCGTCTAGTTTTTTTGGTCGCTTTGCAGGATCTGCATAAAAATTGCGATGCGTTTTGCTTGACGCAGGCGCTGGACAGGTTCGTCGTGCTGTGGTCAGGCGCGACCATGTTGGTGCATAGGTGCGGCCAGACGGGGTCCGGTTGAAACGCGAGGCGTCAGGAATTGCGCTCGCTGTCGCTATCGCGGGCGTTGCGGCGCGCGACGGTCGCCGCTGCCAGCCCGGCAGCCGCGGCCAGCAACATCGAAGGCCACGGGTGCCGCCGCACGTAGCGATCGGCCGCGACGGCTTTGCGGCTCGCCTCGATCAGCGTGTCGGCGGCGATGCGGGTCGCTTGCGCTTCGGCCGAGACGACGCTGCGGGCGAGTTTGACCGCAGTCGCTCGCGCTGACGCCGTGTTGCCGGATTGCTCCCGAAAAGCCGACGCCGCCGTACCGCCCGGCGCGTTTGCAGTTGCGTCGCGCCCGGCGGCGGCGAGCGCGGCGTCGCTCGAAGCGGTGTGCGCCTGTGCGGCCATGTGGGGCGCAGCATCCGCACTGACCGTCGATGCCGCCAGCACCGACGCAAGCTTGGCGCGGCTGCCGGGCGGCGTGTCGTCCTGCATGCCCCAGCCTCCGCGCGGGTCGTGCATGCGCCCGCGCGCCGCCGAAAACTCCGCGCCGAGCAGCAGCACAGCGGCCGAGAAGTACAGCCACATCAGCAGCACGGCGAGCGAGCCGGCCGCGCCGAACGAACTGGCCATCCCGGCGTGCGCGATATAAAGGGCGAACAGCTTCTTGCCCGCGGAGAACAGCACGGCGGCGACAATCCCGCCGACAAACGCATCGAGCCAGCGCACGCGAGCGTCCGGCAGAAACTTGAGCAGGCCGGCGAACGCACACGCCAGCACCAGCAAGCCGACGCCGAGTTGCAACAGGTTGCCGATCACGACGTACGGCGAGTCGCCCCAGAGCCACTTGCCGACGAAGGTGATGATCGTATCGAGAACCAGCGAAACGATCAGCAGGAACGCGACGCCCAGCACCAGGCCGAACGAGATCAGGCGCACGCGCACCAGCGCGATCACGCTCGACGACCGCGGCCCCGTATACGGCCACACTATATTGAGTGCGCTATTGAGCGACGAGAAAGTGGCCGAAGCGCCGATCGCCAGCATCGAGAACGAAATGATCGCCGCGATGCCGCCGGCGCTGCCGTTGTGATGAGCGTTCTCGACGATGGTCTGCACGCCCGCGGCGGCCTGGTCGCCGAGCAATCCGTGAATGTGGTCGAACAACTCGCCGCGCGCGGCTTCCGCGCCGAAGACCCAGCCGGCCACGGCGATCACCATGACCAATGTGGGCGCAAGCGAAAACGCGGCATAGAAGGCGATGCTTGCGGCCATGGCCGCGCAGCGGTCCTCGGCAAACTGTCTGAAGGCGCCGATGGCCCAGTTGGCCTGCTTGCGGGCCGCCAGTTGCAGGTTTTCGGCGGAAAGCGTGTCCATGTCCATGGTCGTGTTTCTCAAGAGGTGCTGACGCCGCGCGGGCAAGGCGATAGGGCGGGGTGAACCGCGGGGGGAACCGTCGAGGCAGCCTTGACGCAGTCTTCGCGTGAAAGC
Source organism: Paraburkholderia dioscoreae (assembly GCF_902459535.1). NCBI lineage: Bacteria > Pseudomonadati > Pseudomonadota > Betaproteobacteria > Burkholderiales > Burkholderiaceae > Paraburkholderia > Paraburkholderia dioscoreae. The sequence continues at coordinate 2,708,038 of NZ_LR699554.1, read as the reverse complement.
TTTCGCAAACCTTGTGCCTGTCACTATAACAAGCGGGACCGGCGTGCGCGGAGCCCGCGCACCTCGGCTCAGGCGTGCCGTTAGAATGCCGGGGATCCTCATACACTTTGCTCGCCATGCACTCGCACGAACTCATACAGCAGTTGGATGTCATTCCGGCCGAACAATTGGGCGCCCATTTGCCCGCGCATGTCGTCGAGCAGTTGCCGGCGCAAGGCGTGACGGTTTTCTCCGTCTCCGACGACGCTTCGGATACCGCCGAATTCAGCGCGCGCTACGGTTTCGGTCTGGAAGACTGTGCGAACACCATCGTGATCCGGTACAAAAAGGAGGGCGCAGAGCATTACGCAGCGCTGGTCTCGTTGGGTTCGCTGCGTTTGGACATCAACGGCGCGGTGAAGGCGGCCCTGGGCGCGCAACGGCTTTCGTTCGCGAAGCGGGAAGCGGCCGTGGAGCATAGCGGCATGGAGTTCGGCGGTATCACCGCCTTCGGCTTGCCGGCCGACTGGCGCATTCTCGTCGACGCCGCCGTCATGGAGCGGAACCAGATCGTCATGGGCGCGGGCGTGCGAGCCGCCAAGTTGTTGCTGGCGCCGGACGTGTTGCGTCAGTGGCCGCGCTGCGAAGTCGCATCGCTGACGCTGCCGGCGGAGTAACGCCTCGCTTGCGGCCTGCGTGTGCGATCCGGTTGGGAGACGGCGCCGTCACGTCGGCCACTCCGTGGGCCGCGCTAGCTGGGTCCACCAGGTCGGGGGCAGCGCCAGCCGGTTCCGCCAGGTCATGAGCCGCGCCAGTCAGCTCCGCCCGGTCGGGGGCCACGCCAGCCGGGTCCACCCGGTCACGAGCCGCACCAAATCAGGTCCACCCGGTCATGAGCACGCCCGTCGGGCCCGCCAGGTCGCAAGTAGCGCCAGCCCGGTCCACGCCTTGGCCGTGTGGCTGCGGCCGATCGGCAAGCCCTGAAGTTTTTTCCCGTTCCGCCGTTAATCCTGAAGATGGACATGAGCCGCCTGGGCGTCCGCCCTGGCAGCGCGTCGACGACAAGTACAAAGGGATACGGAGATGGAACGGTTTCGCCTGAAGGTGCGGCTCTGGCTCGCGCTAGCGGTAATGTGCATGGGTATTCTGGCAATCGGCCTGTGGGGCGCGTTCAAGACGCGCGACACGATGATCGCCGATCGCCAGGCTGAACTGAAGAGCGTGGTCGGCGTCGCGTATAGCGTGCTGGATCGCTATAACGGCCTCGTCGCCTCGGGCGCCATGCCGCTTGCCGACGCGCAGCGCACGGCGATGGCCGATCTGCGCGCCATGCGCTACAACGGTGCCGGCGGCTATCTCGTGCTCGAGGACGCGCAGGCCCGCGTTCTCATGCATGGCGTACGCGCCGACCTGGAAGGCAAGGACATGAGCGGCTTCACCGACCCGCAGGGGCGCCACGTGTTCAAGGACGGCTCCGACCTCGCCGAGCGCGAAGGCGAAGGCTTCATCCATCTGCAGTTTCCGAAGCCCGGCTCCAATGAAATGGCGCCGAAGATCAACTTCGTGCGGCTGTACAAACCGTGGGACTGGACGATCGTCACCGGCGTATTCACCGACGATATCGACGCCGCGTTTTACACGACGCTCGTGCAGTACGTGGGCGCCGCGCTGATGCTGTGTGTGGTGGTGTCGCTCGTGATCGGCGTGATCCTGCGCAGCATCCTGCGGCAACTCGGCGGCGAACCGGCGTACGCGGCGCAGATCGCTGCCCGCATTGCCGACGGCGAACTCGACCTGGTCGTGGAGACAAAGGCGGGCGACGAAACCAGCCTGCTCGCGGCAATGCGGCGCATGCAGCAGCGCCTCGCGCAGGCGATCGCGCAGATTCGCGGCGGCGCGACGCTGATCTCCACGGTGTCCAACGAAATTGCCGCCGGCAACGCGGACCTGTCGCGCCGGACCGAGCAGCAGGCCACCGCGCTCGGCGAAACCGCGTCGAGCATGGAGCAGATCACCGCGACCGTGAAGCAGAACGCCGACAACGCCAGGCAGGCCAGCCAGCTCGCGCATAACGCATCCGAGACGGCGGTGCGCGGCGGCGAAGTGGTCGGCCAGGTGGTCGAGACGATGCGCGGCATTTCGCAGTCGTCGCACCGGATCGGCGACATCATCGGGGTGATCGAAGGCATTGCGTTTCAGACCAACATTCTCGCCTTGAACGCGGCAGTCGAAGCGGCCCGCGCCGGCGAGGAAGGACGCGGCTTCGCGGTGGTGGCCGGCGAAGTGCGCAGCCTCGCGCAACGCAGCGCGGCGGCGGCCAAGGAGATCAAGACGCTGATCGAGGAGTCCGCGGCACAGATCGAAGGCGGCTCGCAGTACGTGAGCCGCGCTGGCGAAACCATGCAGGAAGTCGTGCAGGCGGTGCGCCGCGTGACGGACATCATGGGCGAGATCAGCGCGGCTTCGGTGGAGCAAAGCTCGGGCATCGAGCAGGTCAACATTGCGGTGGCGAGCATGGATCAGACGACGCAGCAGAACGCGGCGCTGGTGGAAGAGGCGAGTGCCTCGGCGGATGTGCTGAAAGCGCAAACCGGCCAGCTCAGCGCGGCGATTGCCGTGTTCACGCTGCCGGAAGGCCGCTGACTCGCGGCACGCGGCTGGGCGAAGCGCGCAGTTCGTTACGCCAATGCAATTCCGGCGCGACTCAGCAGACGCTGGTTGCGCTCGGACAGATTCTTCATGCGCAACTGTTTGCCGGCTTTCCGATAGCGCTCGACGAGGCCTTGCAGCGCCGCGAGCGCGGAATGGTCCGCCAGCAGCAGATCGCGGCAATCGATCGTGACGCGCTCGGGATCTTGCAGCGGGTCGAACAGCTCGTGAAAACGGGCGGTCGACGCAAAAAACAGCGTGCCGCGCGGCGCATAGATCTTGTCGTCGGCGCGATCTTCGACATGCGCATGAATTTCGCGGGCGTGCTGCCACGCGAAATTGAGCGCGGCGATCACGACGCCGCATAGCACGGCGATCGCCAGATCGGAGAACACGGTGATGATGGTGACCGCCACGATCACCAGCGCGTCGTGGCGCGGCACTTTGCCCAGCACTCGTAGCGAGCCCCATGCGAAGGTCTGCTGCGCCACCACGAACATCACGCCGACCAGCGCCGCCAGCGGAATGCGTTCGATCAGCGGCGACAGGAACAGGATGTACATCAGGATCATCACGCCGCTGACGATTCCCGACAGGCGCGAACGTCCGCCCGAATTGAGGTTGATCATCGTCTGTCCGATCATGGCGCAGCCGCCCATGCCGCCGAACAGACCCGAGGCGATATTCGCCGCGCCGAGCGCGAGGCATTCACGGTTCGGCTGGCCGCGGGTTTCGGTGATCTCGTCGGTGAGATTGAACGTGAGCAGCGTTTCCAGCAAACCGACGATCGCCATCAGCACCGCGTAGGGCAGCACCACATGCAGCGTGTCCAGATCCAGCGGGACGCCCGGCATATGCAGACCCGGCAGGCCGCCTGCAATGTGCGCCATGTCGCCGAGCGTGCGCGTGGGCAGGTGCAACACCTGCGTGAGGAGCCCGACGCCGACGATAGCCACCAGAGCGGGCGGCGCCGCGCGCGTGAGTCGCGGCAGCAGATAGACGATCGCCATGGTCAGCGCGACGAGTCCGCCCATCATTATCAACGCGCTGCCGTGCAGCCATTGCTCGCCTTGCGGCGTGCTCTGTCTGAAGTGCGCAAGCTGCGCCGTCGCGATGACGATCGCCAACCCGTTGACGAAACCGAGCATTACCGGATGCGGCACCATGCGGATCAGTTTGCCGAGCCGCAGCGCGCCGAATAGCACCATCAGGATGCCGCTGAGGATCACGGTGGCGAGCAGATATTGCGCGCCGTGTTGCACGACGAGCGCCACGATGACCACCGCCATCGAACCGGCGGCGCCGGAGATCATGCCGGGGCGTCCGCCGAACAGGGCCGTGATGGTGCAGATGAAGAAAGCACCGTACAGGCCCATCAGCGGATTGAGATGGGCGACCAGCGCAAAGGCGATGCATTCCGGCACCAGCGCGAAAGACGAAGTCAGTCCTGCAAGGACATTGCTTTTGATGCCGGGCAGCGCGGCAAGCCAGCCGTGAGTGGGACGAGCGGTGTTCATCTTCAGCGAGGTGGGAAGTCCGGGCAAACAGCGTGCATGGATACGAGACGCGCGGCTTCGAACAGGTGAATGTCCCGGCCTGAGTTGCAGCGCTGGCCGGGAAGATGACAGAAGGGCTGGATTTTACAGCAGTGCGGAGAAGGTGGCCGGTAATGCGTTCAGTGAGCGTACAGTGGCGCCAAGGGTTCGCGTCGGGTCAGGAAGGGGCCCGCTGTAGGTGTCCACGCGGCCCCCGACGAATGGAGCGCGCATGCCGCGCAGCCGGTCAGGCGGCTGCGCGGCATGCGCGTGCGCTCAGATCATCAGGCGCGAGACTTTGGTGCCTTCGAGCGATACGCCGGCCATCAGGCCGCCGTTCGTCAGGACAAAGGCTTCGACCGGGCTGGTGGCGGTCGAGGTGTCGACCGCTCCGTTCGCGCCGACCTTTAGCACGGCGACGGTCGCGTCCGCGCCGGCTGCCCACCCCTGGCTGCCCAGGAATTTGTCGAGCGCGTCCTGCGTCATGAAGAGGAATACGAGAGCCTTGGACTGCGCGCCGATCTGCAAACCGAAGGAGCCCGCAACGGTGCTGTAATAGCCCGCCGTGCGGCCGGCCACGCGCAACGCCCCTTCGCCGTACTGGCCGCCGACCCAGAAGCCCGCCGAGATCACAGACGGGAACACCAGAATGCCGCGTGCTTTCGCCACCAGTTCGCGCGAACCGTTGACGTTCGCGTAGAGACGCGAGAGCGTGGAATCGACTCCCGCATTGATCGTGTCGCGCTTGCCGGCGTTGGCTGAAGACGATGCGCTCGAAGACGGCGACGTGGTCGTGCAGCCGGCGAGGCCAAGGCCCGCCGTGGCGAGGGCGGCGCTGGTGGTCATGATGAATTGTCGTCTGCGCATGTTGTTTTTCCTTGTGCGTTATTAAGTTATGAAGGCTGGGTTTCTCGTTTCCTGGCGAGCAATCGTACCGTGACGCAGGTGAACCGTACGTACGTCGATTGCTGATCAGCATTTAGCGTGCCTAGCCCCCGCATTTGCGTGCGTATTGGCGGGTCGGGCCCGCCGGCGCGGGAACGGGCGCGCGAATCTCGCGCCGTTCCTCGTGCTTCTATGACTACACCGACGGTCGGATGTTCTGGTTGCAGCGGAACAGGTTGCGCGGATCGTAGCGGTTTTTTACCGCGACCAGCCGTTCGTAGTTCGGCCCGTAGGCGTCGGCGACCCGGCCGCCTTCCTCCTGCGTCATGAAGTTAACGTAGACGCTGCCCAGCGCGAAGGGTGCCGCCGCGTCGAAGAACGCGCGAGCCCACGCGATGCAGCGCTCGTCGTCGCTTGCGTCGTCCCACCGGCCGTGCACGTTCATCGCGTACAGCGTGTCGCGGCTCGAATAGGCGGTGGCTTCCACGGCCACGCGCTGGGTCTGCGCGCCGATCTGTCCGAAGAAAATCTCGCATTGCGGTGACGGCAACTGATCGATCGCGCTGAGCAGCGCGTCGACGAGCCCGTCCTGAATCTCGCCGAGATTGTGCGATTTCCAGTAATTGCGCGCGCCTGGCGTGAGTAGCGGGTCGAACGCCTGCTGCCACGCGACAAACGGCATCGGGCCGAGATGTTCACCAACCGGCGTGCCGAATGCGCGTACGAATTCCACCGCGGCCGGACCGCTTTCGACGGGCCCTGTATAGCACATCGCGAACACGATCACCGGTTTGCCGTGCACTTCGGGCGGCAGAAACGGCAGCGGCGGCGCGAGCCGCAGCACGGCCCACACACTCAGTTCCTCCGGCATGCCGGCGTTCGCCGCGCGGTATTTGAGCAGGGCGTCCCGTGCCTGTGTGAGCGGCAGGACGACGAGGCCGCCGTATACCAGCGGTCCCACCGGATGCAGAGCGAACTCGAATCGCGTGACGACGCCGAAATTGCCGCCGCCGCCGCGAATCGCCCAGAAGAGATCTTCGTGCGAGTCGGCGCTCGTGTTGAGGAATTCGCCCTCGGCGGTCACGACGTCGGCGGAAACCAGATTGTCTATCGTCATGCCATATCTACGGCTCAGCCAGCCGAAGCCGCCGCCGAGCGTCAGGCCCGCGACGCCGGTGGTCGAATTGATGCCGAGCGGAGTGGCGAGCCCGAATGCCTGCGCTTCATGGTCGAAATCGTGCAGCGTCGCGCCCGGTTCGACATAGGCACGCCGTGCCGTGGGATCGATATGCACTGATTTCATCTGCGACAAGTCGAGCACCACACCGTCGTCGCACAATGCGCTGCCGCCAATGTTGTGGCCGCCGCCCCGAATCGCCAGCGACAGGCCGTTGTCGCGCGCGAACGCCACACCCTGGCGCACGTCGGCTACGCCCGCGCAACGCAGAATGACTGACGGATGCCGGTCGATCATCGCGTTCCAGATGCTGCGTGCCTGATCGAAGCTGGCGTCGCCGGGCAGCAGAACCTGTCCCCGGACAGCAGTTTTCAATTCGTCGACGGCGCTGCTGGACACAATAACCATGGTTCATCTCCTGAGATAGTGGAAGACGCTCGCAGAACACTATTCAGCTGGCCAGAGCAAATCGGAAGTGTCCTGAAAGGTTGTTTTGCGTCCAGTAAACGAGCCTGCTTCCTGAAGTCAAACAGAGGTAAACCCGCGTTTTTTAGCGGCCGTGCGCGAGAGCTCGCGCGACAGGCATCCGCGGGCCGCGCCGGTGACGATGACTCGTCTCGATGCCGCGGATGGTGGAAATGCTTCGGAAAAAGACGCTGCCAGGAAGTGTTGGTTGTGCGGCGGTGTGGTGGTTGCATAGCGACACTTTCCAGTTCGACTCGCCGAGGCTTGCGCGGGCGACATGACTGGACGCGTTTGCTATTGGGATGGTGGGCCGCGGCCGTGCGCGGGATGTCTGCCTGAAGCGGCGGCGCCCGGTTCCTCGTCTTTTGTCGCGAGAGTGGGTTTTTACCTCTTGTGATGGCTCGCGACTGCGCTCGTTTATTCACTCGCCGTTTTTGTGTTTTGCTGAATCACCGAGGAATGATGACTCAGAGTAGGAAATCCTGAGTTGCGCTGTCTGTGTGATTGCGCTCACTCCCATCTCGATAGTGGTTTTTTTATGTTCGGAGAAACACATAGCGTTTCTTTTTCGCTATGTGACGGCAACGGCGATATCGGCTTGATGCATTCTGCGAGGCTTTGGCTCCAGTGCGAAGTTAATAGTTCGGAGTGCGTATATAAAGGGAGGAATTTCCGGATTTTGATGAAACGGTAATTGACGATCTCTGACAGTTCGGGCGCGCAATTAATCGCTAAAGAAGTCGGCGATGTCACATTGCGTGGGCTAGCGCACGGTCACTGAATGGCGCTCCGCATAACTTCAATGTCCATCAGGCCCAGCTGTGTCCATTTAAAAATCAGTTCGTGCACAGCCAATCGTTTCTCTCGAATCACGTTGAATCGGACCGGGGTTTTCCGCGAGAGAAATGCCGGATGTCATGCGGTTTTGTGTGACGCGCGGCAAAGACGACTGGGTGTTGAAGTTTCATTTTTAACAGTGAACAGAGAGTCACTTGTTATCCAGGCCGGTCTTTCAAGGCATATAGTTAGGAGAATGAAATGAAAAATAGAAACGGGGATGCTCTGGCGTTGGGGACGCGCCGGGCGGTATTTGCAGTTGCCGTGAGTTTGTATGCGGCGATGGCGGGTGCGCAAACGAATCAGGCGCCGTCTGCCGCGCCGTTGGTCAGTCCGTCGAGGATGATGGTTGCGCAAGCGTTGCCGATTGATTGTCCGTCGTTCGACGCGCCTGGCTGCAAGCGGGAGAGCGATGACATGGTGACGCCCGGCGGAATTGGAGTCGCTGCGGCGGCGGGCGGGTTGGGATCGCTATCGGCTGCGGGCTCGCAAAGCGGCAGTGGCGGCGGGACTTCGTCGGCAGGGGCGGCAGCCGCGGGCAGTGGCGGCGGGAATGGTGGGACGAACTCTGGCTCGGCGGGACTTGGTGCCGGGAGTACGGGCAGTGGCGGCGATGGGAAGGGAGGCGCGGGAGCGGGTGGTGGTGGGACTGGGGGTGGTGGGACTGGCGGTGGTGGGACTGGCGGTAGTGGGACTGGCGGTGGTGGAACTGGCGGTGGGGGTGATGGCGGGAATGGTGGTGGCACCGGCGGCGACGGTGGTCACGGCGACGGCGGTCATGGCGACGGCGGTCATGGCGACGGTGGTCACGGCGACGGCGGTCATGGCGACGGTGGTCACGGCGACGGCGGTCATGGCGACGGTGGTCACGGCGACGGCGGTCATGGCGACGGTGGTCACGGCGACGGCGGTCATGGCGACGGTGGTCACGGCGACGGCGGTCATGGCGACGGTGGTCACGGCGACGGTGGTCACGGCGACGGCGGTCATGGCGACGGTGGTCACGGCGACGGCGGTCATGGCGACGGTGGTCACGGCGACGGCGGTCATGGCGACGGTGGTCACGGCGACGGCGGTCATGGCGACGGTGGTCATGGTGACGGCGGCCACGGCGATGGCGGTCATGGAGACGGCGGCAAGGGCGGAAACGGTCCAGGCGCAGGCGGCTTCGGCAATGGTGGCCACGGCGATGGCGGTCATGGAGACGGCGGCAAGGGCGGAAGCGGTCCAGGCGCAGGCGGTTCCGGCAACGGCGGCTTCGGCAATGGTGGTCACGGCGATGGTGGCCACGGAGACGGCGGCAAGGGCGGAAGCGGTCCAGGCGCAGGCGGTTCCGGCAACGGCGGCTTCGGCAATGGTGGTCACGGCGATGGTGGCCACGGAGACGGCGGCAATGGCGGAAACGGTCCAGGCGCAGGCGGCTCCGGCAACGGCGGCTTCGGCAATGGTGGCCACGGAGACGGCGGCAAGGGCGGAAACGGTCCAGGCGCAGGCGGCTCCGGCAACGGCGGCTTCGGCAATGGTGGCCACGGAGACGGCGGCAAGGGCGGAAGCGGTCCAGGCGCAGGCGGCTCCGGCAACGGCGGCTTCGGCAACGGTGGCCACGGCGACGGTGGCCACGGCGACGGCGGCAAGGGCGACGGCGGCAAGGGCGGCAACGGCCCTGGCGCTGGCAACGGAGGCCAAGGCCACGGCGGCGGTTTCGGTGGCGGTTTTGGCTCAGGCCACGGTGGCGGCTTCGGCGGCGGCTTTGGCTCAGGCGGCCACGGCGGCGGCTTCGGTTCAGGCGGCCACGGCGGCGGCTATGGCGGAGGTCACGGCGGCGGCAACGGCGGTGGTGGCGGCGGCGGCGGTGGCGGCGGTGGCCACTAACAGGCCAACTTTCCCCCATCGCAGGGAGGCCGGCAGACCGGCCTCCCTTCCGATGCCAGGCGGAGCGCGCGAACGAACACCGTCCGCTCGCTCCAGCCACCAACCCGCACGAGCCACAATCTCAACAAACCAGAACCCAACCCCTCATCGCACCACTTCGATCACCTTCTCCTGCACCACCAGAAAAACCTTCTCACGAGCCACACGGCCATCCTCACGCGCCCCTCCAGTAAAGCTCCCGAACGCAGGCAACACGCCACAGTTCACCCCGAACCTGAAACACGGAACCCGTACCGAATCGTTGCGCGTCGCAATCCGATACACCGGATGCACATGCCCCGCGAGCGCATACGCACCCTCGACCATCTGCGGGTGATGACACAATGCCCACGGTCCGAATCGCCAGGGCTCATCTACATACTCGACGCCGAGCGTCGCGGGCAGCGGGCCTGCATGCCGGTCGTGATTTCCTTCGACGAGCACCACCCGCAACGTGGCATGCCGCGCGCGCCAGACATGCAATGCTTCGAGCGTCTCCCCGGCATGCGCCTCGCGCGCATGCAGCAGATCGCCGAGAAACACGAGCATGGTCGGCTCGAACTGGGCGATCAGAATATCCAGGCGCATCAGATTGTCGGCGGTCGAACCGATCGGCACCGGAATGCCGCGCGCGCGAAACACCGCGTCCTTGCCGAAATGCGCATCGGCCACAAGCAGACAACGCAGCGCCGGGTCGAAAGCCGCGCGCAAACTCGATAGCACAAGAGAATGTCCGGCGATCTCCACCGGCAACGACGCCTGCTTCATGTGCGGGCCGCCTTCTCGAGTTCGGCCAGCATCCGCTCGACGCGATCCGCGAGTTTCTCCGTACTGACCTTCTCCCGCAAGCGTCCGACGATCAACGGAAACGCAAACGGCGTCGGTTTTTTCGGGCGTGTGACAACCACGCGGCTCGTGTTCATGCGTTCGAGCGCGGTGCGAATGCGCCGGGCGTCGAGTTCCTGCAGCAACACTTCGTCATCGGCCTGGTTGAGCAACAGATTGCCGCTATCGTGATTGCGAAAGATCTCGTAGAAGAGGCCGCTCGACGCTTGCAACTGCCGCGCGCTTTTCTGCTGTCCGGGATGCCCCTGGAATACCAATCCCGACACGCGCGCGATCTCGCGAAAGCGCCGCATGGAGAGCTCTGACGAATTGAGGCTCGCGAGAATGTCGTGTTCCAGTTCTTCGGGCGAGAGCAAACCGCCTTCGAGTTTCGCCGCCCAATCGAACGGTTGCGCGGACAACAGTTCGAAGCCGTAGTCGTTCATTGAAATGGAAAAGGTGCCGGGCTGCTCGCGCGCGATGCGCCATGCGAGCAATGCGCCCAAACCGATATGCGCCGTGCGCCCCGCAAACGGATAGCAAAAGAAATGATACCCTTCGCGCGATTTCACCAATTCCACTACCAGTACGCCCGGTTCGGGCAATGCCGACCACTTCTGCTGCAATTCGAGCAGCGGCCGCACGGCGCGCATTTCCGGTTCGTCGTAGATGCCGGAAGCGGCGCGCGCGAGCATCGTGAGCGTGGCGTCGGCGAGTTCGGAAGAAAGCGGCATACGGCTGCCGGCCCATTGCGGCATGGCTCCGCGCGACGACGTGGCGCGCCGCACCCACGCGGTCATATCCTGCACGCGGATCAATTCGAGGGCGCGTCCGCCGAACGTAAAGATATCGCCGGGCTTGAGCCGCGAAATAAACGATTCCTCGATGGCGCCAATCCGGCCGCCCGAGAGGTAGGCGACGTTCAAGGTGCCATTAGCGACGATCGTGCCGATGTTGTTGCGATGCCTTCGCACCAGATCCTCGCGCGGCACGTGGTACAGCCCGTCGCTTTCGCGTACCACGCGATGGTAATCGGGGTAGGCGCGTAACGCCGTGCCGCCGCCTTCCACGAAGCCGAGCGCCCAATCGAACTCGGCCTGCGTCAACTGCCGGTAGGCATAGGTACTGCGAATCTCGCCGTACAGTTCGCGCGCATCGAACCCGCCGCCGATCGCCACGGTAACGAGATGCTGCACCAGCACGTCGAACGGCTTCTCCGGTGTTTCGCGGCCTTCTATCTGACGCTTCCCGACAGCCTCGCGCGCGGCGGCGGCTTCGACCAGTTCGAGCGCATGCGTCGGCACGATCGTCACTCGCGAAGGGCGTCCCGGCGCGTGACCCGAACGGCCCGCGCGCTGCATCAAACGCGCGACGCCTTTGGGCGAGCCGATCTGAAACACGCGCTCCACCGGCAGAAAATCGACGCCCAGATCGAGGCTCGATGTGCATACAACCACTTTCAGCAAGCCGCTCTTGAGGCCGCGCTCGACCCATTCGCGCACTTCCTGATCGAGCGAGCCATGATGCAGCGCGATCAGGCCGGCCCATTCGGGCCGCGCTTCGAGCAGCGCCTGATACCACACCTCGCATTGCGAGCGTGTGTTGGTAAACACGAGCGAGGTTTGAGCTTCGCCGATCGCCTCGGCGACGGCGCCGACCTGGCGCATGCCTACATGGCCGCCCCACGGAAACCGCTCGATAGTTTCGGGTATGACGGTATCGACGATCAGCGCTTTGGGCAGCGCGCCGTGCACGCTTGCGCGTGGCGTCTTCACGGGCGCGAGCAATACATCGGCGGCGAAGGGCAGATTGCCGAGCGTCGCCGACAACCCCCATACCTGCAATTCAGGCCGCCAATGTGCAAGGCGAGCAAGCGCAAGTTGCGTTTGCGTGCCGCGCTTGTTGCCGAGCAACTCATGCCATTCGTCGACGATTACCAGTCGCACGTGCGCAAGCACGTCGCGTGCATCGGACCGCGTCAGCATGAGTGAAAGACTTTCCGGTGTCGTGACGAGCGCCGACGGCATGCGTCGATTTTGCCGTGCGCGTTCTGCGGACGACGTATCGCCGGTGCGCAACCCAACGCTCCACGGCACGACCAGTTCTGCCGCCGAACTTTGCAAGGCGCGTGCGGTGTCCGCGGCGAGCGCACGCATCGGCGTGATCCACAGCACGGTGAGCGGTTCAGGCTGCGCTCGGGTCGCGCGCTGGCGGGTAGGCGGCGTCGGCGTTGTCACGAAGGCGGCCAGTGCGCCGAACCAGACAGCCCAGGTTTTACCTGCGCCGGTCGTGGCATGCAGCAAACCACTCGCGCCACGGCCGATTTCCTGCCAGACCCCGCGTTGAAACTCGAATGGCTGCCAGCGGCGCGCCTCGAACCATGCGGCGAGTCTGTCGGCGAAGGGGCGGCGCGCGGCCGTTTCGTCGATGGCGAAAGGCAGCGGCTCGAAGGCCGGTTCGCGTGCGGCGAGCCGCGCCTGCTGTTCGCGGCTGCGCGGAATCCGGCGCGGTCGGGGAGCGCGCCGACGCTCGGGCGGCGCAGAGGGAGCGGGGACCGCACTCTCGTCGGACTCAGCCGGCTCGGTCATCGGAAGCGCTCTTTAGCATTGGATTCGCGTGCCGGCGACCGGCTCGAAGGGATTTCCTATGTGGACCGCCAAACCGGGCCGGTGGTTCACAACAGAATCTTCGCAGTTACGTACGCAGTTCCGCTCGTGTTCAAATGCGGAGGTGCCACGCACGTGGATCTGGCGTTGAAAAAGCAGGTGAGCGCAACTGCGGCGACGCGTGCCGGCGATCACCAGCGCGGCGGTCGTACTGGTGCGTCAGATGCGATCCGTTACAATGAGCCGCACTACCCATCTGGAGACTCGCTTTGAAATCTATCGTTGCATTGGTCGCAGCAGCTCTTCTGTCTTCAACGGCGATGGCCGCCGCGCCCACCACCGAAAAACTGCCTTCCGGTGTCGTGGTTGAACATCTGACCCAAGGTACCGGCGCCCAACCTGCCGCCGAAGATGTCGTCAAGGTCAACTACCGCGGCACGCTGGCCAACGGTACCGAGTTCGATAGCTCGGCGAAACACGGCGGCCCGGCCACGTTCCCGCTGAACCGCGTGATTCCGTGCTGGACGCAAGGCGTGCAGAAGATGAAGGTGGGCGGCAAGGCCAAACTGACCTGCCCGGCGGCGACTGCTTACGGCGATCGCAGTGTCGGCGTGATTCCGCCGAACAGTGACCTGACGTTCGAGGTCGAACTGGTCGGTATCGTCAAGTAAGCCGGCACGATGTGAACTGAGACTGAGCCCCGCTCCGGATATCGCAGCGGGGCTTTTCTTTTGCCGGGCACTGCGTCTGCCGCTGCCAGGGGCACTGTGATGAAACGCGAAAACAATGCCGTGCCGGTGGCCACCGTCGGTTTCACCGGTAAGACTGCGCAAGAGTTTTTCGATTTGCTGAAAAACGCAGAAGTGCAGACGGTTCTCGACATCCGCCTGAGCAACACGTCGCAACTTGCTGGCTTCGCGAAAAAACAGGATCTGCCTTTCTTTCTCGACAAGTTGTGCGGCGCAGCTTATCGGGAGATGCCCGAACTGGCTCCCGAGCCGGACTTGTTCAAGCGCTATAAGGCCAAAGAACTGACGTGGGACGATTTCGCGGACGCTTATGTCGAGCTGATCGCCAGGCGCCGGGTGGAAAGCAGTCTGGACGTCGATCTATTCCGTTCGGCCTGCCTGCTTTGCAGTGAACATTTACCGCACCGCTGCCACCGGCGGCTGGCGCTCGAGTACCTGAACTCGCGCTGGAACAGCCGCCTGAAAATTACCCACCTGTCGTGACCGCCGACCCGGCGGCGGCGCTTTCGTGCGGCGGCAGAAGGCCGGATTTCACTCGGACGGGGCGAAAAGCATCGAGATATAAACGATGGTAGATATGACCGTAATGCCGACCCCGACGAAAACTTTGGTGCGATTGAATTCCAGTCCGCCATTAATTGCCACGCAGATCCCGACGACGGACGCCAATGTACCGATCGTGGCCAGCAATACGTGAACCTTGCTGCGTATCAGCTTGCGGCGTTCCGGACTTGCGCCTTCTTTCCAGTTTTCGAGTTTCACGGGAATTATCCTTTGAGTTAGCGTGTAGTGGTCCGAATGCCTGGACCCGAAGTGATGCCGGCCAGTGTGCCTTTCGCATTACAAATGTTCCAATGGCACAAAGCATAACTGAGTCGCCAGGCCATGCAAATAACAAACACGCGAAAATGCAGCGCCTGATTGTCACAAGTGTATTTAGTGGCGGGGCGCATAGGGCCGCCCACGAAACATGAATGGCGCGACTTTTTTTAAAGTTTCAGTGCGCCGGGTCGTCTACTATCTACTCATGCGCCGACGTGACGTCTACCTCGCCGCGCAGTCAGGAAGATCCCGTCGTCATTCGCCGCGCGTCAGGAGCGCCTGCCATGAATATCGACTTCCACTACGGTGTGGTCTATATCGCCGCCCGCGTGGCCGGAATGCCGGCGGGCGACGCCCTCACCGTGGCGCATGCCTGTCAGTACGTCGACGATGCGACGACCGCGGGCATATTGCGCTTCAAGGGTGGCGAGACCTTTGAACGCTTTGCCACGGCGCACAAGTTATTCGACTACGCCACCACGGAGGACGACCAGAACCGTCTGGTATGGACGCCCTTTCATTTTCTGCCGGCGGCCGAAGGCGAGACCTTGCACGAAAAGGCCGTGTGCCGGCCGGATAGCACCGTAGCGCGTGAGGTGGTGCGGCGGGCGATCCTGCACCGGGACACCGAGACCGGACTGCATCGGCTGGGTGTGACGCTTCATACGTACGTCGATACATGGGCGCATCAAGGATTCGCCGGTATCGAAAGTCCGTGGAATCGGGTTCATCTGCTGGAGGCGCAAGACTGTACGCGCAAAGGCTGGTTCGCCAAACTCAAACTCGCCAGCGAGCATCTGATCGAACACATCGAGGAAGATATTCTGACCGTTGCGCTACCCGTCGGTCATGGCGCCGCGTTGCACTATCCTGACCAGCCGTGGGCGAAATGGCATTACATCGACGGTAGGAACGAATTCATCCAGCGACATAATCTGCCGGAATTCGTGCAGGCGGCCGAGATGGCGTGTCGGGCGGTGCGTGGCTATCTGGAGGGGCGGCAAGATTTCGAGAACCAGCCCGGCATGCCGGACAACGTGACAGAGGTGCTCACCGACTTGCTCAATACCAATCGCCACGAAGACGACAACGAGCGCTTGCGGCACATTTGCCGCGTTCTGAAGGCTGGCGGCATTCCGGGTTTGAAAGAGTCGATTCCGGAATACGTGCCCAAAGGGCCTGGCTCCTGGAAGTACCTGGCTACCGGTTTGAAGTTCGGCGACGACACCGGAGACAAGCCCGTGTGGACCGAAGCCTTTGAGAAAAGCGATTACAGGTTATTTCACGACGCGGTCAAGCAGCATCGCTTCGTGACCACACAGGAAATTCTGCCGACGCACGGATTGCGGATTGCCTGAACCAGCCAGCTTTCATCTGAAAGTGCGGTGCTATTGAGGTGTTCTAACGTGGCGCTATTCGGCGTCACTTCATTGACTCAGGTTCACCCTTACGGATTGCCGGGAGCTTTGCTGCTGAGTACGGCACGGCGGGATTCGTAACGCGGGGTTGCGGCGGGAAGGGTGAGGCAACACATCTGAACAGTAAAAAATGTACTGCTGCTCTTTGAATCTTCAAATGCTTACCTATAGTAGAAGCGGCTAATGCCGCGATGCACTGCGGCCAATCAACCCGGCGGGGCGCTGTCGCCGACCCGTGTGGCCTTCGGGCGCATTAGAAGAGAAGGGGGGAATGGCATAGGAAAAGACAGGAAAAGTGTGGCAACAGAGTAAAGAACCTGAAAAGTTCGTACTCCACCGGATGCATGATCGACTCGGACTCGTGTATTTATAGCCACGCCGAACTGCCTTTCTCGCGTCATTCGTGGCATAGTTCGATCGATTACCACATAAGGAGCAATCAAATGCCCACTTTAGAGCAAATTCAGGCAAAGCTTCGAAAGCTTCAGGCGCAAGCTGACGTTCTTATTGCCAGGAAAGCACAAGCGGCTGTCGACCAGATTCGCGACCTGATGCTTAAACATGGCCTCACTACCGCGGATATCGAAGCGCGCGCAAAGGCAAGACGTGCCGCCGGAGGTTTGAACGGCCACGCTGGTAATGGCAAGGCGAAAGCCGCCGGCACCGGCAAGGCAATTGCAAAGTACCGCGACCATAAAACCGGTGCGACCTGGACGGGTCATGGCCGGGCGCCGGGTTGGATTGCCGGCGTGAAGGACCGCACTCAATTCCTGATCGAAGGCGCGAGCGAACTGAAGTCGGCGGCAAAGGCTGTCGTTACTCATGCGAAAGCGAGTAAAGGTCAGCCGAAAGGCGCACAACCGCCCAAGTACATCAATCCGAAAACGGGTGCTACCTGGAGTGGCCGTGGTCCGGCGCCGGCATGGCTCGCCACGGTCAAGGACCGCACCAGGTTCCTGATCGACGGCGCCTCGGCAACGGTGGCCGATGCCGGTCAGCACGCCGCAAAGAAGGCCGGCAAAGTGAAGTCGGCGGCTAGCGGCGTAGCAGGCAGGAAAGCCGCAGCCCGAAAGGTCGTCGCAAAGAAAGCGGTGACGGCCAAAAAGACGGCTACAAAGAAAGCCACCGCGGCAGGCGTGAAAGTAGCGGCAAAGAAAAGCGCGGCAAAGCCGGCCGCGAAGAAGACTGCCGCGACCAAAGCGGCAAGGAAAGCGCCGGTCCGCAAGAGCGCAGCCACAAGCAAAGCCGTCGCGACAGGTGCCGCCGCGGCGCCGCAAGCCTCGGCCGCGCCAGCCAGCGCATGAGCGTAACGGAGTCGTGAAGTAGATGACCAGTACGCTCGAATCACCCCAGCAGGAAGACCAGGTCGTCCTGCTGGACGGCGTTCCTCGTCCGGCAGAAGATGCCGCTGAACCGTTCATTGTCGCCAGTGACCGCCGGGTTATTGTCGCTTATCCGATTGCGGAATCCGACTTTGAACGGTTCGGACCATTCGATGCCGAGGATGATCCTTTCTGCACGGTGCTATTTGCGGACGCGGTGTTTCATCGCCTGGGTCCGCCCGGCGACGGCGATCTCGACATTCATCCGCTCGCTTCGCAAGGACTGGTGGGTTACTCGGTTCACGAAGTCATCCATTCGTCACTTGCTGGCGAGCTTGCCGAGGTTGCATCGGTGGGACCTGCAAAGCGCCATTTCGTCATTACATTTCAGGTATCCACGTTCGAGTGCGTGGCGTCGGACTATACCGTGGTCGGTGTCTACGGCGCGGGTGAAATTGCCAGCCGGGAAGCATTCGCGCTGGTCAGGTAATGACGCCGAGTAGCAAGGCGCGGGCCTGCAACGGGCACGCGCAATGCGTCCTGCGTTCGTCGTAGAGGCCGGGCGATGTCCGGTTTCCGTCAAACCGCAGGGCGCGCATGCGACGCGTCCCGCCGAATAGCGTCGAGGCCGCGCATGCTGGCAATTCCCATTACCGCGTTCGTCACGCTCGTCATCATATTGGTGATTGCCAATTTATCGAGCGGTGAGAAGAAGATCGAGCATAAGATCGAACGCCTCTATGCAAGCGACGATCCGCAATTCCTTCGTTCAATGGGTTTGTTGCTCGGGCCGCCGGTCATCTCGGGCAATCGCTTCGAGATGCTGCTCAACGGCGATCGCATTTTTCCTTCGATGCTGGAGGGCATTCGTGGCGCACGTCGAACCATTACGTTTGAAACCTTCATTTATTGGTCCGGCGAAATCGGCGAGCAGATTGCGCAGGCACTCGCGGATAAAGCGCGCGAAGGTGTCGCGGTGCATGTACTGCTCGACTGGGTCGGTTCGTCGAAAATGGACAAGCGCTATCTGAGTCTGCTTCGCGATGCGGGCGCGGAGGTGATTCAGTATCACAAGCCTCATTGGACCGGCCTTGGCCGCATGAACGACCGCACGCACCGCAAATTGCTGGTGATAGACGGGTGTATCGGTTTTACGGGTGGTGTGGGTATTGCGCCGGAGTGGACCGGTCACGCGGAAAACGAAAAGCATTGGCGCGATACGCATTTCCGCGTAGCGGGTTCGGTGGTCGGCCATATGCAGGCCGTGTTCATGGACAACTGGGTCAAGGCAACCGGCAATGTGCTGCACGGTCCCGCCTATTTCCCCGATATCGAGCCAATGGGCGACGGGCTCGCGCATATGTTCAGCAGTTCGCCCTCGGGCGGCAGCGACGATATGCAATTGATGTATCTGATGGCGATCACGGCGGCTACGCATTCCATTCATCTGGCGAGTGCCTATTTCGTCCCCGATAAGCTCACTATCAATGCCATTGTCGAGGCGGCGAAGCGCGGCGTGAAAGTGCGGATCATCACGCCCGGAAAACGCATCGACACACACACCGTGCGCGAAGCATCGCGCGCGTGCTGGGGCGATCTGCTCAAAGCGGGCGTGGAAATGTTCGAATATCAACCGACCATGTTTCACTGCAAATTGCTGGTGGTGGACGAATATCTGGTGTCGGTCGGCTCCACCAATTTCGACAGCCGTTCGTTCAAGCTCAACGACGAAGCGAATCTGAACATTTACGACCGCGACTTCGCGAAGCAGCAAACCAGCATTTTCGCCGACGATTTAACGAAGTCGCAGCAGGTCACGCTCGAAGCATGGATGCATCGCCCGTTCACTGAAAAGCTGATCGAAAAGTTCGTGCCGCTGCTGGATACGCAGTTATAACGAAGCAATACAAGCGCTAATTGCCCGGATTGAGCACAGGTTTATCCGGGTCCGCAAGCGTCCTGTACGGGAGTTGTGCCGCATGCGGATCGTTCGTCGTGTCGTCGATCACGCGCTCGACGTCCGCGGTTTTCGCGAGTTCGGTGAAAAAGCTCCGCTTGTCGAAACCCGGTGCGACGCAGCCTTGTACATAGATGAAACGGCGTTGCAGCGTCAGCCACAGCGTCGACTGTTCGCGCCAGTGCGTAGCGAAGTTAATGTTGGTCAGGCGCCGCTGCACGGCGTCGGCGATCTCCACGTCGTACAGGTACGCGTTCGACAAACGGCAGCGGCCTTCCACCCAACAGCTATTGCCGCGCTCGATCCGGTAATGGCTGTCGTCGAGCCATTCCTGCTCCGTTTCGAGCGGGCCCAAAGGCACAGGACAGTCGCTAACCGCTTTGGAAATCTGAAAGAACGGATCGTGTGTTTCATCCTGATCAACTCCGGGTGTTGGGTGTGCGCCGGTTCTCGACCGCGAACTTGATCAATTCGGCCTGACCTTCAATATCGAGCTTGCGTTTCAGATTCAATCGATGCGTTTCCACTGTCCGCACGGAGAGTTCATTGCGTTGAGCGATCTGTTTGCTCGACAGGCCTTCGGCGAGCGCGTCGAGAATGTCGCGCTCGCGTGGTGTGAGCCGTTCGACCGGCGATTGCGTCGCGGAGGCCTGAATCAGACGTGCCCCCAGTCCCGCGCTGAAAAACGATTTGCCTTCCAGCACCGCGCCGATTGCCTGAATGATTTCGGTAGCAGGCGAGTCCTTGAGCACGTAGCCGCTGGCGCCCGCGCGGACCGCCTGGGTCACGTACTCGAGATTGTCGTGCATGGACAGCATGAGAACGCGAATCGCCGGAAAGCGTTCGTGAAACATGCCGGCCAGCGCGATGCCGTTCATTCCGTTCATGCCGACGTCCATCAGCACGAGATGGGGCTCCGCGCTGGCGGCGAGGGCGAGCGCTTCCTGCCCATTGCCGGCTTCGCCGACGACTTCGAGGTTGCGCACTGCTTCGAGCCGCGCGCGCAGGCCGTCGCGTACGAGCGGATGATCGTCGACGAGAATCAGGCGGGCAATAGCGGGTGAGGTGTCGTTCATTATCAGGTTTCCTGCAAGGCCGGCAATGTCGGCTCGGTCGATCCGAGCGGGACGCGCGCGGTGACGAGGGTGTGGCCGGCTTGGGAACTGAGCGACAGTGTGCCGCCCAGCGCTTCGAGCCGTTCGCGCATATTGCGTAGTCCCACGCCCGAGCGCCGGCCAACGAAGGCATGCGCCACGTCGAAGCCGCGCCCGTTGTCCGCGATGGTCAGCGTGACGGCGTCGCTCGACACTTCCAGTGTGAGTGCCGCGTTCGACGCCTGCGCGTGACGTACGATATTCGTCAGCGCCTCCTGGGCGATCCGGAACAGCACGGTATTGACCGTGTCCGGCAACACCGCCGCATGGGTGTGGGCGATCTGTGTAAAGCCGATCGCGATGCCGGACTGCTCGCTGAGTTCGCGCGTGAGTTGTTCCAGCGCGGCCGCCGCACCGAGGTCGTCCAGCATCGACGGACGCAGCGCGTGAGAAATGCGCCGCACTTCGCGCAAGGTGTCCCCGAGCCGCGTGAGGCTGGTGGTGAGCGCGGCTTCGGCCGCGGGCACGCGCACTTCGCTGCGCTCGAAGCGCGCCAGCGCGGATTCGAGCAGCAGCTTGACGGACACCATCATCTGGCTGATGCCGTCGTGCAGTTCACGCGACAGGCGCGCCCGTTCGTTTTCCTGCGACTCCACCACCTGCTGCGCAAGCCGTTTCAGTTTGGCGTCCGCGCTGCGATATTCGGTCACGTTGAGCACGAGCGCGCACAGCGCGATCACGGCGAGTCCGGCCACGGCGATCGCGTCGATCCATTTCATCGTACGATCGATGTTGGCCGCCGCGCGTTCGTCGATATGCGCGAGCGTGCTGTCCACGTCGTCGAGATAGATGCCGGTGCCGATCATCCAGCCCCAGCGTTCCAGCGGCACCACGTAGCCGAGTTTCGACGCCACCTTGCCCGTGGACGGACGATGCCACAGGTAGCGCACATAGCCGCCGCCATGCGAGGCGGCGGCGAGCAGTTGCTGGATCGTCAGCGCGCCTTGCGCATCGCGCAGCGCCCAAAGGTCGCGCCCCACGAGGTCGGGCTCGCGCGGATGCATCAGCGAACGGCCATGCATGTCATACACGAAGAAGTAGCCGTCCTTGCCGAAGTCCATTTTCTCCAGAACCTCAAGCGCGCGTGTGCGCAGCATCGCGTCGTCGCGCGCATTGTCCTGGCCGGCGTTGTAGAGCGGCGCGATCGCGGTGGTGGCAAGCTCGACGTAATGCTTGAGCTCGATTTCCTTGCTGGCCATGTACGCGGCCTGGGTGGTCGTGTGTTGCGTCTCGGCGAGCGCCGTGGCTTCCTGGCGCACACCGGTTTCAATGCTGGCGATGGCGGCCAGAAAGGGCACGATGGCCAGCAGGACAATCTTTGCTTTGAGTTTCATCGTTGAAAAAACGGCCGACGGGCTACGTAGTATTACGTATCCGACTTACGTAGTTGCGCGCTTGTAAGGACGCTTACGAAGGCGAATACTACATCCCCGCGGCGTAGTGCGCCTTGCGGGCGGTTGCGCCTGTCGTCGCGCGCTTGCGCGGCGCAAAGAGCACATTCCGGTTTTGCCGGCTAATATCAGGTAACCGGTTTCCGCGTGCCGGACCACGAGTCGCGGCGCGCGGCTTCAATAATAGACTTAGGAGAAGTTTGTGGAGACCTCCCAACCTGCCGGCCGTTCATGGCTATGGCTGATCCTGCTGATCCCGTACATCGCGTTGTTGTGGCTGCCGTTTTATAACGACACGCGTCCTTCGTTCGCCGGCTTTCCGTTCTTTTACTGGTATCAGTTCTTGTGGGTGCCGTTGACCTCGCTACTGATTTACGTCGTGTACCGAGGTGTCAAATGAACGATCTGAATCCTGTTAATCCGGTTGCGATGACCGTCTTTATCGCGTTCTTCGTTCTCGTCACGGTGATCGGCTTCTTTGCCGCGCGCTGGAAACGGGGCGATCTCACGCAGTTGCACGAGTGGGGTCTCGGCGGCCGCCAGTTCGGCACGGTCATTTCGTGGTTCCTCGTGGGCGGAGACTTCTATACCGCTTATACGGTGATTGCGGTGCCCGCGCTGGTCTATTCGGTGGGCGCGTATGGCTTCTTTGCGCTGCCGTACACGATCATCGTCTATCCGTTCGTGTTCGCGGTGATGCCGAAACTGTGGAAGATCGCTCACGCGAAAAACCACATCACGGCAGCGGACTACGTGCAGGGCGAATATGGCGGCAAGTGGTTCCCGGCAGCGGTCGCGTTGACCGGCATTATCGCGACAATGCCGTATATCGCGCTGCAACTGGTGGGCATGCAGGTGGTGATCAAGGGGCTCGGCGTGACCGGCGAAATGCCGCTGATCGTCGCCTTCGTGATTCTCGCGCTCTACACCTATGCGAGCGGCCTGCGCGCGCCGGCAATGATCGCGTTCGTGAAGGACATCATGATCTACATCGTCGTGATCGCGGCGGTGTGGCTGATTCCGGCCAGGCTCGGCGGCTACGCGCATGTGTTCGACGCGGCCGATACGTACTTCAAGGCCAAGGGCGGCGCGACCGGCATCATACTGAAGCCGACGCAATTCACCGCGTATGCATCGCTGGCATTGGGCTCCGCGCTGGCGGCGTTCATGTATCCGCATACGATGACTGCGGTGCTGTCGTCCTCGTCGGCGAATACCGTGCGCAAGAATGCGATCTTCCTGCCGGCGTATACGTTGCTGCTGGGTCTGATCGCATTACTCGGCTATATGGCGATCGCGGCCGGCGTGCATGTGAAGTCGGCTTCGGACATGGTGCCGGCGCTGTTCAACACGCTGTTCCCGTCGTGGTTCGTCGGCTTTGCAGCGGCGGCGATTGCGATCAGCGCGCTGGTGCCGGCAGCCATCATGTCGATCGGCGCAGCCAATCTGTTCACGCGCAATTTGTGGCGTCCGCTCGTTTCGCCGAATATCTCGCCTGAAGGCGAGGCTTCCACGGCGAAGATCGTTTCGCTCGTCGTGAAGTTCGGTGCGCTGCTGTTCATCGTGTTCCTGCCGACGCAGTACGCGATCGACCTGCAACTGCTGGGCGGCGTGTGGATTCTGCAGATCTTCCCGGCGATCGTGTTCTCGTTGTACACGCGTCGTTTGAACACGCCGGGTCTGTTCCTCGGCTGGCTGGTCGG
Organism: Paraburkholderia dioscoreae; assembly: GCF_902459535.1. NCBI lineage: Bacteria > Pseudomonadati > Pseudomonadota > Betaproteobacteria > Burkholderiales > Burkholderiaceae > Paraburkholderia > Paraburkholderia dioscoreae. Next base: position 2,684,653 of record NZ_LR699554.1, on the reverse strand, counting down.
GATTGTGATCGGCACCGGGCTGGCGATTTCCCAAGGCCTCAAGCCGGTGTTCGCGCTGCATTTCGGCGAGGCGGTCTATCCGGTGTATATCGGCCTGATCGCGCTGGTGGCCAATATCGTCGTGAGTTTTGTCGTGTCGGTTCTGTCGCCGCGCAGGGTGGTGGCTGCTGCCTGACGGATTGACGGCCAGGTGGAAGAACGCCGCGAACTTCGTTGTTCGCGGCGTTTTTTATTGTGGGCGCTTTTCTCCGAGGCCCAGCGCTCAACTCCGCCGGTCCCACCGGACCTGGGTTGCGCGTCGGCCGCTAAACCAGTATTTCCACCGAATGCGCTGCGCGGAGAATGTCCGGCGTTCGGACCCATGATTCGTCGCGGATCGTCTCGATCAGGCAGTCGGTAAAGCAACTCGCTGCCGCGTCCGAAGGCTGACCCGCGCGCGTGATGATCCCGACCGTCGACTCGTCGAGCTGCTCTCGCACAGGGATCGCGCATAGGCCGTCGCGGGCTGCGCATAGCTCGATGAGCGGCCACGGAAAGATGCTGACCATGTCCATGCGCTTGAGCAACGGCACGGCGACGGTCAACGAGTGAAGAAAGTGAATGCTGCGCGGAGCGGGTAAGCCGTGCCGGGCGAACATCCTGTATGGCGCCTGTCCTTCTGTTTCGGGGTCCAGTGTGACGAGCCAGTCGAGATCGAGCAGATCGGTCAGCGACCGGCTGTCCGCGCGCGGGTGATCCTGCCGCGCGACAACCGCCAGGCTCGAAGAAAACAGCGGCTGGTAATTGAATTCGTAGTTAGCCGTTCCCGGCGTTTGCCTGCCGACATAGATGTCGAGGCTGCCGTCGCGCAAACGCGGGTTGGCGATTGCGAGCAGGCCCTCGAATACTTCCAACTGGATGTCCGGCATCCTTTCGCGAAAGCGTGCAGCCGCCTCCGGGAGAAACGTCATCGCAACCCATGCCGTCACGGCGATAGAGAGGCGTCCGTGCGGATCGCCTCGCATCGCGTCGACGGCTTGATGCGCACGCGTCATTTGCGCGACGATAAGCCGCGCATGTGTCAGCAGTGCCTGCCCGCATTCCGTCAGTGTCACGCCTGATGAAGTGCGTGCGACGAGTTGCATTCGTACGGCTTCCTCCAGACATTGAAGACTTTGAGTGATGGCGGCGGGCGAGGAATTGAGCAGCTTCGCGGCCCCGCGGACGCTGCCCGCGTCGGCGATGGCGACAAGCGCACGTAACTGATGAATTTTCATTTGATTGTGTGGTTCGTGCGGCATACGGCCACGTGTTCACCTTTGCTTTACGCGTTCACTCACGCAAGCCATTTGCGCACAGACGGCGCTGGGATATCGTGACAGCACTATCACGACTTCCCGCCCCCGGGGTGTTTGTATCATGCCGTTCGCCGAAGTCTCCATGCTCCTGTTCCATCTGTCAATCCGCTATGCGTATTCGAGCTTTTCGCTCATGTACGGCGGCCGAGGCGGTCGGCACTGTTGCAATTGACCGACGCCTTTCAGGCTATTCTCCCTGCACGAAGGGTTAAGCACAGGAGTGCCAAGATGATCGACCCAGCGACCGTTGCGCGTATGAAAGCGAGTGCGCAGGATTCAGTCTCCTGCTTGCCTCACGAGGAGGCTGCACTTCCTGTGCGCTATAGTTCGAATACTGTCCGGCCGAACGCTATTCACCACTCGGGCTACGCGCTGGTACTGGATTCGCTCACCCGTTTGCACAACCGCGTCTACATTGCCGAATGCCTTCAGCAGTTGCTGAAATCGCCGCGTGCCGCACGCATTGCCGTACTGTCAGTCAATCTTGATGGCGTCGGCAGGATCAACGATATCGGTGGCTATGATCTCGGCGACAGCGTCTTGCGCGACGCCGCGAGCCGGCTCGCCGGATTGATCGGTCAACACGGTCTGCTGGGCCGGATTGGTGGCGAGGGCTTTATTATCGTCGTCGATGACCACGGCAACCCGCTTGCGCCTGGCGCATTCGCGCGGCGAATCTTCGACCTGTTCACGGCGCCGTTCGAGGTCGCCGGCGCGGAGTATTACGTGAGCGTGTCGATCGGCATTGCCCTCTCTGTCCATGAACCTCGCGACGCTTCCGCACTGATTCGCGACGCCGGCTCGGCAATGCGTCATGCAAAGCAGTACGGCCGCGGCCGCGCGCAATTTTTTACGAAAGATATGCAATGCCAGTTGCAACGCCGCTTCAGGATCGAAGCGTTATTGCGCCACGCGCGCGCCGCCGGTGAATTGAAGCTCGTTTATCAACCGATAGTCGACAGTGCTTCGGGCGAGACGGTGGGCGCCGAAGCGCTGCTGCGCTGGAGCAACAGCGAGTTGGGCGACGTCGCACCCGCCGAGTTCATCCCGGTTGCCGAAGAGGGCGGCCTGATGGAGAGCATTGGCGACTGGGTGCTGGAACAGGCCTGCGCTCAGGCCGGTCAATGGCGTTGGAGCTTCGCGCCGCATGTCGCTGTCTCCGTGAATATTTCGCCACTGCAGTTCAACGAACATCTCGTGCGGCACGTTGCCGCGTGCCTTGAACGCAGCGGGCTCGATGCATCGGCGCTGCAACTGGAAATCACTGAGCGTGTGTTGATGCCGGACGACCCGGCTGTGTCGGCAACCGTGACGGCGCTTGCGGAGCTTGGCGTCAAGCTTTCTATCGACGACTTCGGTACGGGCTATGCGTCGCTGTCGTATCTGAAGCGCTTCGCCTTGCACAACCTGAAGATCGATCGCTCTTTCATTCAGGGTCTGCCGCACGATCGCGAGTCGGTCGCGATCACGCATGCAGTGGTGACAATGGCGCACGCCCTCGGTATGACGGCGACAGCCGAGGGCGTGGAAACGCGCGAGCAGGCAACGGTTCTCTTCGAGATGGGTTGCGATATGTTGCAGGGCCACCTGTTCAGCCATCCCGCCAGTCCGGCTGACTTTGCCGACGCGTTGTCGGACGCGGACCTCGGCAATAAATGGTGCGCCGTGCCGCAAAGCAATCCTTAGCGATCCACACGCTGCTGCCATTGCGCCGGATAGCGATCGCCCACCACTTCGATAGGCCGCAGCGCGGCTTCGATCGCGCTCAGGTCGTCGGCCGACAGGTCAAGCGCAGCCGCGCCGACGTTTTCCTGCAAGCGACGCAGTTTGGTCGTCCCCGGAATCGGCACGATCCACGGCTTCTGGGCAAGTAGCCAGGCGAGCGCGATCTGCGCACGCGTGGCGCCCTTCGATTCGGCGAGCCGGCCCAGCACTTCGACGAGGCCCGCGTTGGCCTTGCGGTTTTCCTCGGAAAAGCGCGGCACGAGGTTGCGGAAGTCGGTTGCGTCGAAGGTGGTGCCCGCGTCGATCGCGCCGGTCAGAAAGCCCTTGCCGAGCGGACTGAACGGCACGAAACCGATACTCAGTTCTTCCAGGGTGGGCAGCACCTTTTGCTCAGGCTCGCGCCACCACAACGAATATTCGCTTTGCAATGCGGCCACCGGTTGCACCGCGTGCGCCCGGCGGATCGATTGCTCGCCCGCTTCGGACAAACCGAAGTGCTTCACCTTGCCCTGCCGGATCAGATCCTTGACAGTGCCCGCGACATCTTCGATCGGCACGTTCGGATCGACTCGATGCTGGTAGAACAGGTCGATGCGGTCGGTCTTGAGGCGTTTCAACGAGGCCTCGGCGACGGCGCGAATATTCTCGGGCCGGCTGTCGGTCGGCTTCTTCGTGTCGCCGTCCTGAAAGCCGAACTTGCTGGCAATCACGATGTGGTCACGGAACGGCGCCACGGCTTCGCCGACCAGTTCCTCGTTGACGAACGGCCCGTAGCACTCGGCGGTGTCGAAGAAGGTCACACCCTGCTCGAAAGCGGCCTGAATCAGTTTGATGCCGGCGGCTTTCTCCGTGGCGGGACCGTAGCCGAAGCTCAAACCCATGCAGCCGAGACCAATTGCCGACACTTCGAGACCAGCGTTGCCCAGTTTGCGTTTTTGCACGTTCTTTCTCCTTGGCGGATGCCGCGCGTGCCGCTCCGTCGGGAGGGGCGGACGCGTCGCGCGACGTTCACGGCCTCAAGCTTAGGGTGATGTGCTCCGCTCAACAATACGGCTAGAATCGCAAAGGGTTATGAGGAAAATTCATCTATGCTGCGCGCCGGTCTGTCCGAACTCACTGCTTTCATCGCGATTGCCCACCAGCGCAGCTTCAGCGCGGCCGCGCGCACGCTGGGCGTGTCGCCATCGGCGCTCAGCCATGCCATGCGTGGCCTAGAGGCGCGTCTCGACGTGCGGCTCTTCAATCGCACGACCCGCTCGGTGGCATTGACCGAAGCGGGCGAGCAACTCCTGCGGCGCGTCGGGCCGGCGATCGCCGATCTCGAAGACGCAGTGAACGAAGCGGCTTCCGCGCGCAATCGCCCGTCGGGCTCGATCCGCGTCAGCGCATCCGAATCCGCGGCGAGACCCCTGGTTCAGCACGTGTTGCCCGGTTTCCTCGCGACGTATCCGGACATTCACGTGGAATTCGTCGTGGATACGCGGCTCGTGGATATCGTGGCCGAGGGTTTCGACGCGGGCATTCGTGTCTTGCAGGACGTGCCGCGCGACATGATCGCCACGCGCTTCGGCCCGGACATGCGGTTCATCGCGGTGGCTTCACCGGATTACGTCGCGCGCCATGGAAAGCCGGAAGCGCCGCACGATCTCGCGCAGCACCGCTGTATCCGCTTCCGCTTCGAAAGCGGTGCGCTCTACCGTTGGGACCTCGAATATCGCGGCAAAAGCGCCAGTGTCGACGTCGATGGTCCCATGACGCTGGGCAATCTGAACCTGATGGTCGAGGCGGCGCTGGCCGGCATCGGCATTGCCTGGGTGTCGGACCAGTTGGCCGCGGAATATCTGGCTTCGGGCCGGCTCGTGCAGCTGCTTGCCGAATGGAGTCCTTCGTTTCCGGGACTGTGCCTCTATTACCCCGCCAATCGCCATCCGCCGACTGCGCTCAGGCTATTCGCGCAGGCAGTGCGGGAGTGGGCGAATGGCGAGCCCGCCATTAGAACCGTTCCACGCTGAACGGCCGCGGGTCCACCACGGTGGCTTCACCGGTCATCATTTCGGCGATCAGGCGGCCAGTTATCGGACCCAGCGTCAGACCATGATGGGCGTGGCCGAACGCGAACCACAAGCCGTCATGTTTTTTCGCGGGCCCGATGATCGGCATCATGTCCGGCGTGCAAGGGCGCCGGCCCATCCAGGGTTCGTCGTCCAGACGCTCGCCCAGCGGAAACAGCGTGCGGGCAATCGGCTCGACGGCGGCGAGTTGCGTCGGCGTTTTCGGCGCGTCGCGATCGGCGATTTCGGCGCCCGTCGTCAGGCGGATGCCGCGCGCCATCGGAGCCAGCACGTAGCCGTTCTCCGCGTCGAGCACCGGGTGATGCAAACAGGCCGCCCCCTGCGGCGCGTAGTGCATGTGGTATCCGCGCTTGACCGCAAGCGGCAGGTGGTAGCCCAATCGCGCAGTGGCGCGATCCGACCACGGCCCCAACGCCACGACCGCGGATGAAGCCGAGATCGTTCCCGCTTCCGTATCGACCTGCCAGCCATCGCGAAGGGTGTCCGCATCGCCGATGAAAAACCGTCCGCCCAGCGCTTCGAAGTACTTCGCGTAAGCGGTGACGAGCGCGTTCGGGTCGCTCACGGAATCGGATTCCGGATAGCGCACGCCGCCGAGAAGCGTTTTGTCGAGATCGGGTTCGAGCTGCTGCAGGCGCGCGGCGTCGAGCGTTTCGAACTCGATGTCGTATTCCCGATGCCACCGTTCGGCAACGCGTGTCTCGTCATCCCGAACCGCTTCCGTGCGAAACACTTTCATCCAGCCGATCGGGCGCAGCAGCGCGCTCGCGCCGGCGTCGGCGGCGAGCGCGCGGTGCTCGCTCACGCAATGCTCGATCAATGTAGCGTACGACTTCGCAATGGCGGCGTGTCTCGCCGGGTGAGAGTTGCGCCAGTATTGCCACAGGAACGGCGCCGTCCTGAAGATGGCGTCGGCATGGTAGCGAACGTCCGGCGACTGGTTGCGCGCGTAGCGAAGCAACGTGCCGAACCCGCGAGGAAACGCGTACGGATAAACGCCCTCGCGCTGGATCAGCCCGGCATTGCCGAACGACGTCTCATTGCCGGGCAGCTTGCGATCGACCAGCGCGACCTGGCGGCCGCGTTTCTGCAGATGCACGGCAATGCACACGCCGACAATGCCCGCCCCGAGCACAACGGTATCGAATTTCATTCTATTTACGTGCCTCGCTTGAAGTCACTTTGTTCGAAGATTTCCGCGATCCAATCGACAAACGTTCGGGTCGCGCCGCTTGCATTTCGACCATGCGGATACACGATCGAGACCGGCACCGCCGAAGATCGCGCGGTTGCCAGCACTTCTTTCAGACGTCCTGATTTCAGATAGGGCAGCGCGACGAACTCCGAGAGCTGGATGAGTCCGAGTCCTTCCAGTCCGCACTGCAGATAGGCCTCTGTTTCATTCACCGCAAAGCGGCTTTGCATGGCGATCGTGAGGTCTTCGCCCTGCACATGGAAGCGCCAGTCGAGCGGACGGCCGGTCGCGTTCGAGATGTAGTTGACGGCATGGTGATCGGTGAGCGCGCCGACGGTTGCGGGCTCGCCATGCGCTGTCAGATAACGCGGCGAAGCGCAGGTGATCCAGCTCAGCTCGCCCAGCCGCCGGGCGGTCAGGCTCGAATCCGCCAGTTCGCCGGTGCGGATCACGCAATCGATGCCGTCGTAGATCAGATCCGCGGGCCGGTCGCTCAGACCCAGCACGAGCTCGATGCCGGGAAAGCGCTGTGCGAATTCGTGCAGCCTCGGCAGGACCATTGCGCGGCCGATGACTCCCGGCATGTCGGCGCGCACACGTCCACGCGGGGAAGCGGTGTCGGCGGACAACTCGCCTTCCACGCGTGCAATCTCCGCGAGAATCGCACGGCAGGACGCGTAGTACCGCTCGCCCGCATCGGTCAGACTCAGCGTACGGGTACTGCGCCGGAGCAGTGTCGTACCCAGCTCCCGTTCGAGACTTTTGATGGTCGTGGTGACCGACGAACGAGGCAGCGAAAGCGTCTCCGCAGCCTTGCTGAAGCTCTGAGCCTCGACGATGCGTACGAAGGTCGTCATTGCTTGAAGTTTGTCCATGAACGGGGCACCTGTCCGGGTTCGCGCAGCGCCATCCACAGGCGCGTCGAGGTGGGCGTTCATCTTACATGGAGTCGTCCGCATGGCAGGTCGAAGCCGGCTGGTTCGACGCGGACGCTTTATCAATTCCGTGCGGGCGAACAATGCCGGCCACTCGCGCGCCTAGACTCCGGAACGTCCGGCTGACTCCTGCGTTCGGCGTTCTGCGTGACGCCACTGCGCAGCGTCTTGCCGGTGACGGCGGATCGCGCGGGCGAACGCCACTCACACTGTTCCGAACTTCGAAAAGGCTCCGCCCATGTCGCACACTCAATCCATTCTCGTTCTCGGCGCCGGTGAACTCGGCATGGCCGTCTTGCGCAGTCTCGCGCGCCGGACCGCATCGGCGCCTGGCGTGTCGGTCGCGGTTCTGTTGCGCCCTTCGACCCTGCAATCGCACGATGCCGCCAGGCAAAAGGAGCTGGCCGAACTGCGCGCGCTTGCCATCGAACTCGTGCCGGGCGACCTGGCCGCGCAGTCCGAGGCTTCGCTTGCCGCGCTGTTCCGGCGCTTCGACACGGTCATCTCCTGCACCGGGTTTGTCGGCGGCAAGGGCGTGCAGCTCAAGATCGCCCGTGCTGCGCTCGAGGCTGGCGTCGCGCGTTATTTCCCGTGGCAATTCGGCGTGGACTATGACGTCATCGGCCGGGGCAGCGCGCAGGATCTGTTCGACGAACAGCTCGACGTCCGCGACCTGCTGCGCGCGCAAGACCGGACCGAATGGGTGATCGTGTCGACCGGCATGTTCACGACTTTTCTGTTCGAGCCGTCCTTCGGCGTGGTCGACCTGGAACGGAACACCGTGCATGCGCTCGGCAGTTGGGACAACGCGGTGACGGTCACCACGGCCGACGACATCGGCATGCTGACCGCGGAGATCGTGTTCGCAGAACCACGCATTGCCAACGAGGTGGTGTTCGTCGCCGGCGACACGGTGAGCTATCGCCAGGTGGCCGATTGCGTCGATGCAATGCTTGGGCGGAAGACCCGCCGCGTCGAATGGAGCGTGCCGCATTTGAAAACCGAACTGGCCGATGAGCCCGACAGTTCGCTCAGAAAGTACCGCGTGGTGTTCGCCGAGGGCGCGGGCGTGTCGTGGAGCGTGGATCGCACGTTCAACGCGCGGCGCGGCCTGGCCGTGTGCAGCATGGAGCAATGGATGCGCGAGCACCTTCTGACGAGCGAAGGCGTGTCGCCTCAATAATTGTTGCGCAACCGGTCGGAGCAGCGGGCTGGAAAGGCCGCCGGACGGGGCATTCGCGACATTGAAACGCCTCTCGCGCGCGGCCCGCGGAGCGGGCGGCAACCGCCGCGGTCCCGTCAGCGTGTAAACTGCTGACTTTTTTGCCTCCGGTGGTATGTTGCAAACCCCCCAGCGCACTGCGCTCAGCGGCCCGGCGCTCATTCGCTTACTGGCGCGCCTGGCGGATGTCGATGTTCCCGAATCCCGGCAATCGCTTTCGGACCGGCTCAGCCAATGGCTCGGCTGGACCGACGCCATCGCGCTGTCCTCGGCGCTGAACGGCAATCCGCCTGCCGTTGCCGTTGCCGCTGGCGCGCGAGCCTTCGGCAGCGCCGAAGAGGCGGACTACCTCCGCGCGCGCAGCTCGTTGGCCAAAGCCATTACGGGCGATAGCGTGTTCGCAGTCGCGAGGCGGCACGGCTCCATGCACGCGTCCTCCCAGAGTGTGCCCACGGAGCCGGCAGCCGACTACGCCGTTTTTCGGCAGCGCTATCTCGCCATCCAGCAGTCGATGGAAACGGGTATCGGCAATCTGCGTGGCCGCCTGCGCGCCATGCTGGCGGCCAGAACGCCCAACATGGCGCGGCTCGCGGTGGTGGACGCGGTGATGGAGCGCGCGCTGAGCGAGCGCGAGCGCAGTCTGCTGGCCGGCGTGCCCGCGCTGCTCGCTGGGCACTTCGAGCGCTTGCGCGCCGCTGAACAGGCGGCGCTGGCCGCTGCCGAGGCCGCAAGCGAGACTGCAAGCGACGCAGCGGCGCCCACGCCCGGCGCATGGCTGAACCTGTTTCGCCAGGATATGCAGAGCGTGTTGCTTGCCGAACTGGAGATTCGTTTACAACCGGTCGAAGGGTTGCTCGCCGCCCTTCGCTCCAGCTAACTGGGACGCTATGTCCAGATATCGTATTGATCTCGTTGTGTTTCTGGCAGGTCTGGCCGCTGTGTGCTGGATCGCCGCCGGCTACCTTGGTTCGAACCCGCTGGCGCTGGCCGTCACCTTATTGATCGGCGTTTGCTACGTGGCGGGCGCGCTCGAATTGCATCGCTACCGCGAGGCCACCGGCACGCTGACGCGCGCCGTCGCGGGGCTGTCCGCGCCGCCGCCGAGCCTCGGCGCGTGGCTCGATCCTTTGCATCCCAGCTTGCGCAACGCGGTGCGCCTGCGCGTGGAGGGCGAGCGCGTGGCCTTGCCGGGGCCGGCGCTGACGCCTTACCTGGTCGGTTTGCTGGTATTGCTGGGCATGCTGGGCACGCTCCTCGGCATGGTGGCGACCTTGCGCGGCACCGGCATGGCGCTGGAAAGCGCGACCGACCTGCAGGCGATCCGCGCCTCGCTGGCCGCGCCGGTCAAGGGCTTGGGTTTTGCGTTCGGCACCTCGATTGCGGGCGTGGCGAGTTCCGCCATGCTGGGCCTGTTGTCCGCGCTATGCCGGCGCGAGCGTCTGCAGGCGGCGCAAATGCTCGACGTGAAGATCGCGACGACCTTGCGCATCTACTCGCAGACGCATCAGCGCGAAGAGGCCTTCAGGCTGCTGCAGCGTCAGACCGAGGTGATGCCCATGCTGGTCGACCGGCTGCAGACGATGATGGCGGCCATCGAACAGCAGAGCCTCGCGTTGAACGAGCGGCAGATCGCGAGTCAGGAGGCTTTTCACGGCAGGGCCGAGGCCGCCTACACGCGCCTCGCCAGTTCGGTCGAGCAGTCGTTGAAGACGAGCGTGGCCGACAGCACGCGCGCCGCCGGCGCGGCATTGCAGCCGGTCATGGAAGCCACGATGGCCGGCCTCGCGCGCGAAACGGCCGCGTTGCACGACACCGTCACGCAAGCCGTGCAGCGGCAACTGGACGGGCTGTCGAGCGGCTTCGAAGCGAGCACCACGACCGTCGCGGACATCTGGAACAAGGCGCTGGCGGAACATCAGCGTTCGAGCGAGGAACTGGCGCAGCACCTGCGCGCGTCGCTGGATCGCTTCACCGGCACTTTCGAACAACGTTCGGCCGGTTTGCTGGACGGCGTCGCCGCACGGCTGGAAAGTGCGGCGGGTGGCGTATCGCAGGCCTGGAACGAGGCGCTGTCGCGCCAGCAAAGCGTCGGCGAGAAGCTTGCGGCGAGCAACCAGCAAGCCTTGGCGGCAGCTGCCGCCACCTTCGAGCAGCACGCGGCGTCTTTGCTGCACGGCGTGGGACAGTCGCATGCGGACTTGCGGACCGAGTTGGCTTCGAAGGACGAACAGCGGCTCGCCGCGTGGACCGAAGCGCTCGGCGCGATGGCCGCGACGTTGAGCAAGGAGTGGGAGCAGGCGGGCGCGCGCACCGCGAGCCGTCAGCAGGAAATCTGCGAGACGCTGGCGCAAACCGCGCGCGATATTTCGGCCCAGACCCAGGCGCACGCGAGCAATACGATTGCCGGGATCGACCGGCTCGTGCAGGCCGCGGCGGAAGCGCCCAAGGCCGCGGCGAACCTGCAGGCGGAACTGGCCTCGCGGGATCAGCAACGGTTGGCAGCCTGGACCGAGACACTCGGTGCGATGGCTACGACGCTGAGCAAGGAGTGGGAACAGGCGGGCGCGCGCACTGCGAGCCGTCAGCAGGAAATCTGCGAGACGCTGGCGCAAACCGCGCGCGACATATCGGCCCAGACCCAGGCGCACGCCAGCAGCACGATCGCCGAGGTCGGCCAACTCGTGCAAGCCGCCTCGGAAGCGCCGAAGGCCGCCGCCGAAGTCGTCGCCGAACTGCGCCAGAAGCTCTCCGACAGCATGGTCCGCGACACCGCGATGCTGCAGGAGCGCAGCCGCCTGCTGGAAACGTTGGAAACCCTGCTCGACGCGGTCAATCATGCGTCCACGGAACAGCGCACGGCCGTCGACGCGCTCGTCGCCACCTCGGCGGATTTGCTGGAACGCGTGGGGACACGCTTCACCGACAGGATCGAACTCGAAACCGGCAAGCTGGGCTCGGTTGCCGCGCAGGTCACCGGCAGTGCCGTCGAAGTGGCGAGTCTCGGCGAAGCGTTCGGCGCCGCCGTGCAAGTGTTCGGCGAGTCGAACGACAAGCTGGTCGCGCACCTGCAGCGTATCGAAACCGCGCTCGACAAATCCCTCGCACGCAGCGACGAGCAGCTTGCTTATTACGTGGCGCAGGCGCGGGAGGTGATCGATCTGAGCGTGATGTCGCAGAAGCAGATCGTCGAAGACCTGCAGCAACTCGCCGGCCGGCGCGCGTCGGCGGGAGCTGAAGCGGCATGAGCGAGGACATCGACGGCGGCGTGGAGCAGGTCGCGCCGATCTGGCCGGTTTTCGGCGACCTGATGTCGGTGCTGCTGGGCGCTTTCGTGCTGATCCTCGTGGGCGTGATCGGCGTGCAGCTGGAGTTGTCGAGCAAACTGGAGCAGGAGGTCAAGCAGCGTCAGTTGGAAACGCAGCGCCGCAAGACGCTGGAGCAGGCGCTGGCCGGCCCGCTCGCAGCCGGGCGCGTGACGCTGGTGAATGGTCGCATCGGCATTAGCGGCAATGTGCTGTTCGCGTTGAACTCGGATCAATTGCAGCCGCAAGGCCGGGATCTGCTGAAGAGTCTGGCCGGGCCGCTGTCCGCGTATCTGCGCGCCAATGACGAAATCCTGATGGTGAGCGGTTTTACCGACGACCAGCGCTTGCGTGAAGGCAATCGTCGTTTTGCCGACAACTGGGAATTGTCCGCGCAACGCGCGCTGACGGTGACGCGCGCGTTGATCGACGACGGCGTGCCCGCGTCGTCGCTCTTTGCGGCAGCGTTCGGCTCCGGGCAGCCGGTGAGTTCGAATGCGGACGAACAGGGGCGCGCCAAAAACCGGCGCGTGGAAATCGCACCGGTCCCGCGCCCCTCGACCTCCACGGTGAAGCCTCATGAGTAACGACGAGAGCGACCCGATCAGCGCAGCCCGCGCGACGCTCGACGCCTGGCGCGAGCGCGGCGCCGATCGTCTGGAGCCTGTCCGCTTCCATTTCATCAACGCGCTGGCGCGGCGCGCGGCCGGCCATAGCGGCGAGGCGCGACGTATTCTGGATGACAGGCTGGCCGGTTTGCTGGAAGCCTATGCCAGGCAGATTGAAGGCGCGGCATCCGCGACTGCCTACGCCGACGCACGCACGCACAGCGCGGTGTCGGCAAACGAGCCTGCGCATGAAACGCTGAAGAGCCTGGTCGACTCCATCGCAAGGCAACCCGCACTCTCGACGATCGGCTTGCCGCGATCCGCCTCGTATCCAGAGTTGGCGGAGCTCGATTACTTCAGGGAAGTCTGGTCCAAAGTCCGTACCGAGAAGCAGATGCGGCAGTCGCTGGAGCAAGTGCCTGGGAATGCCGGTCCGCTCAATTCGAGCAGCCTCGTGCACCGGGCGCTCTCGCTCATGCGCGAGGTTTCGCCGGGTTATCTGAAGCAGTTTCTATCCTATGTCGACGCCTTGTCGTGGATGGAGCAGATCAACGGTGGCGCGGCGCCGGCGGGTAAGGATACGCCGCGCGCCGGCAATGCCGGCAAGAGCGCTCGCGGCAAAGCACGCTAACGTGATATGCGCCGGGATACTTCCGGCGCTTCGTTCAGCACCGTTCATCATGGCAGACGGTGCTCAGTCGAAATCGAATACGTCGAAAATCGAGCGCTTCTTCTTTTGCGTCCGGTAGCCCGTTCGATGATCGTCGTAGCCACGGTGACTGTCGTACGAGTGGTCCCGATCCCGGTGACTCTCACGGCTTGCGCGCGTGGCGGCCGGCGCGTCGAGATTCGCGGTGTCCTGCGCGATCAGCTTGTCGAGTTCGCCGCGATCGAGCCACACGCCGCGGCAGTCCGGGCAGTAGTCGATTTCAATCGAGCGGCGCTCGGTCATCAGCAGGTCGGTGGTCTTGCATACAGGGCATTTCATGGTGTCGCTCCTCAAGAGTACAAAGGCATCGAACGCTCGGTCCGGCGAGCCGCCCGATCCGGAAAAAACTATCTGCCGCTATCGATCATTGCCCGGTGCCGAGCGTGCGCTTCGATTTCGCGCGGCGTACCAGCATGTTCATCGCCTCGACGAACCCGGAGAACGCCATCGCCACATAGATGTACGTCTTCGGCACATGTGAGCCAAAACCTTCCGCAATCAGCGTCATGCCGATCACGAGCAGGAAACTCAGCGCGAGCGTGACAATGGTCGGATTGCGATCGATGAAGCGTGACAGCGGGCGCGCTGCGAACAGCATGACCAGCACTGCGCTGATCACCGCGACGAACATGATCGGCATATGGTCCGTCATGCCCACCGCCGTGATGATGCTGTCGACCGAAAACACGATATCGAGCAACAGGATCTGGCCGATCGCGCCCGCCACGGTCAACTGCACCGTGCTGCCCGTTTTGTCGCGTTCTTCTTCGGCATGGACCACGTGATGGTGAATCTCACGTGTCGCTTTCCAGACGAGAAACAGACCGCCGGAGAGCAGGATCAGATCGCGCCACGAAAACGCATGGCCGAACAGCGTGACGGCGGGCGCGGTCAACTGCGCGATCCACGCGACCGTACCGAGCAGGCCTAGCCGCAGCACGAGCGCGAGCATGATGCCAAGGCGCTGCGTGCGGGCGCGTTGGGCTTCCGGCAGCTTGTTGCTGAGGATCGAGATGAAGATCAGGTTGTCGATGCCGAGTACGATTTCCATCACGACCAGCGTGAGGAGCGCTGCCCATGCGGCAGGGTCGGTAGCGAGTGCGAGCAGGAAGTCCATAGTGTCGGTTGTCGAATGAATGTGGGTAACCTCGGAATAGCGTCATGATCGCTGTCTCTCCCGTTCGGATAAATCAGTGATACCCTGAGTAACATATCGGTTTTTTCGAACTGTCATGCCATGCTCAACTATCGTCACCTGTACTATTTCTGGATCGTCGTGAAGGAAGGCGGCTTTGCGCGCGCGGCCGAGCGGCTCGACATGGCGGTTCAGACCATCAGCGCGCAGGTGCGGGAGCTGGAAAAATCAATCGGGCGTCAATTGCTGAAACCGGCGGGGCGGGGCGTCACGATGACGGAGGCCGGCGAAACGGCATTCAATCGCGCGGAGCAGATTTTCCAACTCGGCGAGGCGCTCCTCGACGAAATGCGCGAGGCGGGCGGGGAAGGCGTGGCGCGGCTCGCCGTCGGTCTTTCCGACGGCATTTCAAAGCTCGCGGCACACGCGCTGCTGGCGCCGGTGCTCGGTACGCCGTCGCTCAGGCTGCTGTGTCACGAGGGCGAGCATGCGGAGTTGATGTCGGAGCTCGCGCTGCACCGGCTCGATCTCGTGCTCGCGTGCCAGCCGGCGCCGCACAATGCCGATCTGCGCGTCTTGAGCCAGCGCCTGGCCGGCTCGCCGGTGGATTGGTACGGCCCCACGGAGATCGTCCGCAAGTCTGCCCGCGCGGGCTTTCCGCAATGCCTCGCGGACGTGCCCCTGCTTCTGCCCACCCGGCACGCCGCGTTGCGCGCGCGGCTCGACCGGTGGTTCGAGGCGCAGGGTATCCGGCCGCGAATCGTCGGCGAGTTCGAGGACAGTGCGCTGATGGCGGTGTTCGCCGCGCGCGGTCTCGGCGTGTTTCCGCTCGCGGAACTGGGCGCGGAGGATCTCACGCTGCTGCGGGGCCTGCGCTGGCTCGGCCGCGCGGACGGCGTGATCGAGGAGATCCACGCCATCCGCTCGCGTCGTGGGCAACATCACGGGCTCGCGTCTCAGGTGGTGGCCGCCGCGCGGTTATAACTGCGCAGCACGTGTGACGGGAGACCCAGACGAGCCGCGACAGGCGTGAGATTGGGGCCCCACGCGTTCAATACCGCGGCAAGCAGCGCGATTTCGCCGTCCGCCAGATAATCGTCGGCGACCGCCACGGCCACACACAGGCGAATGACCTTGCGGCGCAGCACGGGGTCGTCGATCTCGTCGATCAAGGTCGTGAGCATGGCCGGGTCGAGATGACCCACCGGCGGCGCGAGCGAAGGCTGTGCGACCGAGTGGTCTTCGCACAACGTCTGCACGATCTGCTCGAATTGCGCAGGTGCGAGACCGAGTTCGCCGGCAATGTTCAGTCTGTCCAGCACACGTTCTTCCGAACTGCTGACGTGGCCGTCGGAGGTGAGGGCCAGCGCGACGATGCGTGCTGCGGCTTGAGGGCTGTTACGCGGATAGGTGCGCATGATGAGATCCTTTCGCGGACGATGTCCGTAGTGAAGATGAGCCCCAGTCTGCGGTATGTTGCGGATCGGATAAATCTGTTAATTGCGAAGCGAAGGTTCGGAAAAGACGAAGCTTTCCCGTAGGCGGTCAAGACCGGACATGGTCGACCTGTCGCCGATAAACGAGAGCGTCAATCGCAAAGACGATCGACGCTCAAAGGGGGAGCCCGCGATCCACGCGTTCACACACAGGATCGCCATCAATGCATTGGCATGCTCTGCATGGCAGGTTGGCCGCCCGCTAGCGCATTCATTTGGGCGGTATGCATGGCGGCCACTTTTCTTTCGGCTTCTTGAATGTCAGCGGGGTAGTCGCTTTCGTCACCGCGAGAAGGGTCGTATCCCGCCGCCTCTAACTCCTCGAGTTCATGCCGCACTTCGGCACGCGTAATCTGGTGCGTGCCGGACTCCGGCGACGCTTGCGCATAGACACCGGTTGATGTAACCAGAAAAGCCGTGCTCACGATGAGCGCTTTAGGCACGGCGCGGATCGCGAGCAGGTTCAGCGAGGGCAGTTTCATGTCGATACTCCTGAATGTACGAGCGCAATGCTTGAACTCGACATAGGTCGGCAGCAGCGCGCTCTGCACCGGTAAACCATCGGAGTGAATGTCTTATTCCCGGCGTCGATGCGTCAGCGCGCCGAAGGTGGGATGCGTGAGCAGAAAGGCGGGAATAAACGCTCGAAATCCGGAGTCTTGGAGTCATGAAGACACGAATTTGGGGTGCTCAAATGGACATTATCGACATGGCTCGTCAGTCGGGGATGGCGGTTATCCTCGACGGCAGAATTGGCCGCGAGGAATACCTTAGCGTTTGCGGTTCGCTGTCTGCTCTGCAGAAATTTGCCGACGCGGTGCGCGATAAGACGGCGAACCCTAAGCCGGGTGACGGGTACGGGAGACGGCCTGTGCGTTCTGTGTCGAGGAACTGACCGTGCCCACTTTGCTGCGCCGTTTCCAGTTCGTGTCCGGTGTCGTTCTGCTCGTCTATCTATTGCTGCATCTGGTCAATCACGCGCTGGGGATCTGGTCTCTGGATCTTGCCGGGCGAGGTCTCGTGCTGGCGCTGCGACTGTGGCACAGCATGCCGGGAACGGTGCTTCTATATGGCGCGGCCCTGCTGCATTTTTCGCTGGCGTTGCGAACCATCTACGGGCGCCGCTACTGGGCGTTGCCGCTCACCGAATGGGTTCGGCTGTGGGCAGGTCTGAGCCTTCCCCTGTTGCTGATCCGGCATGCGGTGTCCACCCGCCTTGCCGCCTCACTCTACGGCCTCGAACCGAACTATGAGCGCATTGTGATATCGCTAGTCACGAGCGGCACGCAAGGCTTGCAACTGGCACTCCTTGCACCCGGCTGGTTGCATGGTTGCCTTGGACTGTGGTTGCGTATGCGCCATCACGCTATGGCACGCCGCGCGAAACCCGTGTTGACAGGAATGCTTGTTCTGATGCCATTGTTGTCCGCCGCCGGTTTCATCCACATGAAGCAGGCGGTCATGGCAGCCAGTGTCGGGCCATTGCGGCCCGACCCGAAACTGGTTGCGCATCAACCGGCACTCGATGCATGGCGACACGACATCTTGATGCTGTACCTGTCGCTGCTGATAAGCGCATTCGTGGCCGGTCAGCTACGCAACTGGCTGGAGCGTCGGCGGCTTCGGAGGGCGGCGATCGGCGTCTGATTGCCGAGACTCCCGAAAAGCCGGGGAATCAGAAGCGATGGCGGATGCCCACGCGGAACGCCAACTGGTTGTCCGCGCCCGACCCCGACGGACCGAAGAAGCTCGTGCTGGAGCCGATCTGCGCCTGCACGTCGCCCGTTGCCGTATTGTGGCCCGAAGCGATCTGATAGATACCCAGCGCATACACGTCGGTACGTTTGCTCAGCGCGTAATCCACGCTCAGGTCGCCCTGATTCCAGTGGCCCGTATTCGCGTTGCTCAAATGCATGTACGTATAGCCCGCGCCGACCGTCAGTGCTGCGGTGAACGCGTATTTCGCGCCCGCATCGTAAGCCGTGAACGTGGTCGCCGCGCCGGTCAGCGTTTCGAAACGCGTATTGGTGTAGAGCGCCCACAGCGTGGCCGCGCCGATCGTATAGCGGCCGCCGATACCGTACGTACGCAGATCGCGCACGTTGCCCGTCGTGACGTTCGCAATCGTGGTCGAGAATGTCGGGACAGCCTGGCTCGGGAAGCGAATGTCCGTGTACGCCGCGCCGACGCTGATCGGACCGTTCGCATAGTTCGCGCCGAAGCTATATGCGCGCGACGAACCCGCGACCGGTGCCGCGCCCGTGCCGCTTGCCGGTGCGCCCGCAAAAGCGCCCGCCTGGTTCGAGAAGCCATACAATGCGCCGAAGGTAAAGCCGGAGAAGTTCGCGCTGCTGAACTTGACAGCGTTGTTGATGCGGCTGGACGTCAACTGGTCGACGTCGTTGATGTGATAAGCGTAGTTGCCCGCGACGGTCTGGCTACCATTCGAATACGTGCCGCCCAGGTAGTCTGTCGAAAACGAGTACTGGCGGCCGAACGTCAGCGCGCCGACGCCGTCTTGCGACAGTCCGACGAACGCCTGACGGCCGAACATGGCGCCGCCCTGACCCAGCGTGCCGTTGCCGCTGTTGAAGCCGTTTTCCAGCACGAACAGCGCCTTCAGGCCACCGCCCAGATCTTCCGTGCCGCGAATGCCCCAACGGCTGCCCGACGCCACGCCGTCGTCATATTTGACGAGGCGGTCGTGGCTCGTGCCGGCGCGAGCGTTGTTCACATAGCTGATGCCGGCATCGATCAGGCCGTACAGCGTGACGCTGCTTTGCGCATGCGCGTTGAGCGTTACGCTCCCAAGGACGGCGGTTGCGAGGAGAGTCTTTTTCATTTTTCCTTCTTTTTATAGGATGGCGGCGCAGCGCGTGTTGCGGGGCGGCGCGCGACCGGGGTTTGCAAACGACACCAGACATATCGGGCACCCGCGACAAGGCGGCGCGAGGTCGCGCAAGCGGAGATCGATGTCTGAAGAACGCGAATGAACGGGGGGGCGAGACAACGAACACGCTGTGCGTGATCGCCGCTGCCTGACGACGGACGCGTCGAAGCATCGGCGAATAATTTCGCAGCGTGGGCGTCGTTGAGAAAAGCGCACCGCCTTGACCGTTATGTCTTGCGGAATATATCGGTACGTTATCTGTCCGTAAACGATTTAGTGGTTATTTGTCGTCTTTATGACACACAGTAAGGTGGTGTGTGTCATGGACAGCGGGCGTTTCGTTCGCTATATCCAGGCAGATATGGCCGAAGAAGGGGGCGGGAAGCAGCGTCGAAGCAGGCGCTCGCCGACGGTCGTTCGGCTCGGTTTATGACGACTTGCTGGTCTGAGCCGTCTCGCACATGGCATCTCGCAGCGAGTTCCAGCGCGAGCCGTCACAAAGGGATGCCGGCGGCACTCGCTCTGACGACAGCCGTCGGCAACTCGAAACAGAAGGTCGTGCCCGTTCCTTCCTTATCGAGCAGGCGTATCTGGCTATGCTGCAATTGCAGCATGCGCTGGACGATCAGCAACCCGAGTCCGCCGCCCCGATGCATGCCGCCGGAGCTGAATGGGCGCTCGAACAGCCCCTCGCGCTGCTCCTGTGGAATACCGGGCCCCGTGTCGCTGAGCATGATCGACACCTTGCCGTCCTTGTGCGCGAGATCGATCTCAATCGATCCTTCGGCGGGTGTGTGGCGGATCGCGTTGTCGAGCAGGTTCGTCAGCACGCGCTCGATCATGGCCAGGTCGGCGCAGACATTCGGCAGGCGCGGCGCAATGACCGCTCGCAACTGGATGTGCCGCGCCTCGGCCGGCAACTCGAATTTCTGAAAGACGTCCTGCACCAGGTCGACCAGCGAAAATTGTTCGAACGCCGGTTGCACATTACCGTGTTCGAGCCTGGCCAGTTCGAACAACGCCTGTGCGAGCCGGCCCACCTTGACGCTTTGTGCGAGCGCGATGGCCAGATAACGTTTGCGCTCCGTTTCGCCTAGCGTGTCGGCCTTCAGCGACAGTGTTTCGAGGTAGCCGTGCAGCGAGGTCAACGGCGTGCGCAGATCGTGCGAAATGTTGGCGATCAGTTCGCGGCGCTGCTGATCCTGACGCGTCAGCGCGCGCCATTGATCGCCGATGCGGTTCGCCATCTGCGCGAACGTGGCTTCGAGGACCGCGATTTCGTCGCGCCGTCCGGCCACCGACGAGCGCGGCACACTCGGCTGGATATCGGGCTCACCTTCCGCATCGAAGCGGCGCATGGCGTCGGTGAGGCGGCGCAGCGGCCGCGTGATCAGGCCGAATGCGGTCAAACCGGCGAGCAATCCCAACAGCGCGACCAGCGCCATCGACCACAACGTCGTGCGCAGCACCGAACTGGCCGCCACGTGCGCGGCGAGCGCGTCGTGTTCTTCGCCGAGCAGGACCACGTAGATATACCCGGACGGTGCCTGCCCGCCCAGTTGCAGCGGCGCTGCGCTGAACACCTTCCTGCCGTCGAGGCTGCGCGGGTCGTCGCCGAGAATCGGCAGCGGCTCGCCCGCAATGAATCGGTGGATCGGCGTCAGATCCACCTGCGCGCGCTTCACGTGTCCGGCGGGCGCGTCGTCGCCTTGAATGCGGCCTTGGTCGTCGAGCAGATACACCTCGACGCTCGGATTCACCATCATCAGTTGCCCGAACAGTTGCCGGACCGCGTCGGGCCGCAAGCCGTTGGCATCCATCAGCGTGGTGCGATGAGCGATATGGTCGGCGAGGTTGCGCGACAGACTTTGTATGACTTCTTTTTCGTGCAGATCGCTCGAACGGATTTGCAGGAACGCCGACGCACCGCAGCACGCGAGCAACAGCACGGAAAAAACGAGCGAAAGCCGCTGGGTCAGCGTCAGATTCACGATGCGTCCTTCGGTGCGCCGTTGGGCGCGGCTGTCTCGCCAGGCACAGCGAGCTTGTAGCCGCGTCCCCAGACGGTCAGGATGCGCTCGGGTTGGGCCGGATCGGCCTCGATCTTCGCGCGCAGCCGGTTGATATGCGTGTTGACGGTGTGCTCGTAGCCCTCGTGCTGATAGCCCCACACCGCATTGAGCAGGTCCATTCGCGAGAACACCTTGCCGGGGTGCTGCGCGAAGTAGTACAGCAGGTCGAATTCGCGCGGCGTGAGTTCGATCGGCTTGCCGTCGGCGGCCGCCTCGCGCGTGAGCGGATCGATTGAGAGCCCGGCAAGCCGCAGACTGCCGGCTTCGATCCGCGAATCTTTCGCGAGAGCGTCGACGCGGCGCAGCAGAGCCTTGACGCGTGCCACCAGTTCCAGCACGGAGAACGGTTTGGCGAGATAGTCGTCCGCGCCCAATTCGAGGCCGAGAATGCGGTGCACCTCGCTCGAACGCGCGCTGGTGATGATGATCGGCGTATAGCGTGTCATCGCGCGGGCGCGCCGGCAGATTTCCAGTCCGTCGACGCCTGGCAGCATCAGATCGAGAATCAGCGCATCCCAGCCGCCTTGTTCCAGCAGGCGCAGCCCTTCATTGCCGTCGGCACTGTGCACGACTTCATAGCGCTCGTCGCGCAAATGAAGGCTCAGCACGTTGGCGATGTCGACGTCGTCTTCGACGATCAGGATGCGCTTCGGATTGTCCATGGCTGGCTTCAGCGGCAGTTCGGGGCGTGGTTCAAAAGCAGGACCGGGAAAGGCGGCCATTGCGTCATTGTGCAAAATTTCCCGGCGGCGAGTTATCACATTTAATTTAACTTTCCGTGAGGACTTCGGGATCGGTGGCGCTCTAGCATGTGGGCACTTTCCGCAATATCAGGCCCTGGATGAGCTGTACGCCGGCTGCCGCCCGAGCCCGCGTGCCTACTGTAACCGACCTGCACGAACGTTCGGAATCGCCATGCTACTCATCGTTCTCGCCTATCTCGGCGGCGCTCTCACCATTCTCAGCCCGTGCATCCTGCCGGTGCTGCCGTTTGTTTTCGCGCGCGCCGATCAGCCTTTCGTGCGCAGCGGCTTGCCCTTGCTCGCCGGCATGGCGCTGACGTTCGCCGTTGTCGCGACGCTGGCCGCCGTGGGCGGCGGCTGGGTTACGCAGGCCAACCAGTATGGCCGCTGGCTGGCTATCGCGCTGCTCGCGATTTTCGGGCTGACGTTGCTGTTCCCACGCTTCGCCGATCATCTGATGCGGCCGCTCGTCAGCGCCGGCAATCGCCTGTCCGATTTCGCGCAGGCCGACGGCCAGCAGGTTCGCGCGGGTTCGTCGTTCTTGCTCGGCATTGCCACCGGCCTGCTGTGGGCACCGTGCGCCGGTCCGATTCTCGGTCTCGTGCTGACCGGCGCGGCACTGCGCGGCGCGAGCGTCGGCACCACGCTGCTGCTGGCGGCTTATGCGGCCGGCGCGGCGACGTCTCTGGCAGTGGCGCTGCTGATCGGCGGCAAGGTGTTCACGGCAATGAAGCGTTCATTGGGCGCGGGCGAGTGGATTCGCCGCGGGATCGGCGTTGCGATGCTGGGTGGCGTGGCCGCGATCGCGCTCGGTTTCGACACCGGCGTGCTCGCCCGTGTCTCGACGGTCGCGACCGGCGGTCTCGAACAGAGACTCGTCGACAAGCTTTCGCCGACAGCGGCGGCGAGCAAGTCGTCTGTTGCGGGAAACCCGTCGGACGTATCCGGCAGCGGCGCGATGAAAAGCGCCGACCCGGCGACGCAATCGACCGCTGACACCGAACCCGCCGCTGCCACGATGTCCGGCGGCGCGATGATGCGCACCGTCGCCGATGCGGCGCCGCTGCCGGTCGAAGGCGTGCTGCCCCCGTTGGACGGCGCGGTCCAATGGCTCAATTCGCCACCGCTCACATTGCAGGATCTGCGCGGCAAAGTCGTGCTGATCGATTTCTGGACTTACTCCTGCATCAACTGTCTACGTTCGCTGCCGTATGTCAAAGCGTGGGCGCAGAAATACAAGGATCAGGGGCTCGTCGTGATTGGCGTGCACGCGCCGGAATTCGCCTTCGAGCGTAATATCGACAACGTGAAGAAGGCCACGCATGACCTCGGCGTCGACTACCCCGTGGCGATCGACAACAACTACGCGATCTGGCGCGCGCTGAATAACCAGTACTGGCCCGCACACTATTTCATCGACGCCAAAGGTCAGATCCGCTATCACCATTTCGGCGAAGGCGACTATGCGGAATCCGAAAGGGTGATCCAGCAATTGCTGACCGAAGCGGGTCACGCGAATGCGTCGAAGGTTGCAATCGGTATTGCGAGCGCTGGCGCACAAGGCGTACAGGCCGCCGCGGACAACGCCGACATGCAATCGCCGGAAACCTATGTCGGTTATCAGCGGGCGGAGAACTTCGCGTCGCCGGGCGGGGAAGTCGAGGGCAAGACGCATACCTATGCGGCACCGTCGCTGCCCGGCGTCAACGAATGGGGTCTTGCCGGTTCATGGAATGTGGGCGCGGAGCACGCCACGCTCGCCGCCGCGTCGGGACGGATTGTGTATCGCTTTCATGCGCGCGACCTGCATCTGGTGCTCGGTCCGGGTAAGGACGGCAAGCCAGTGCAGTTTCGCGTGAGCCTCGACGGTGCCGCTCCCGGCGCCTCGCACGGCACAGACATCGCGCCCGATGGTAGCGGCACTGTGACCGGGCAGCGTCTGTATCAACTGGTGCGGCAAAGCGGCGAGGTTGCGGACCATACCTTCTCGATCGAATTTCTCAACCCGGGGGTGCAGGCGTTTGCCTTCACGTTCGGATAAGCCGGCACAAGCGGCCTCATTCGACACTAACCTGATCTCAAGGACTGACCATCATGCGCACGATACCCACTGGCCCAGCGTCGCTGCGGAAGCGTTTTTCCGTCACTCGGCTCACAGGCCTCGTCGTCGTTGCTTTGGGCGTCGTGGCCGCGCAGCACGTCGCGCATTCGGCTGAGGCCGCCACAAAGATTCCGGCTCCCGTGCAGGACGAGAAGGCCGCCGCGACGCACAGCGAAACGGCGGTATTCGCGGGGGGCTGCTTCTGGGGCGTGCAAGGCGTGTTCGAACACGTGCGCGGCGTGAAGCAGGTCGCCTCGGGTTATAGCGGCGGCGCGGCTTCCACGGCGCAATACGAGACCGTCAGTGAAGGGGACACGGGACACGCGGAGTCGGTGCAGATTACTTACGATCCGACGCAGATCACGTATGGGCGTTTGCTGCAGATATTCTTCTCGGTCGCGCACAATCCTACCGAACTGAACTATCAGGGCCCCGACCACGGCACGCAATATCGCTCGGCGATTTTTCCCGTGAATGCGACGCAGCGCGGCATCGCGCAATCGTATATCGCACAACTCGATAACGCACATGTGTTTTCAGCGCCGGTCGTGACGCATGTGGAGAACTTCAAGGGCTTCTATCCGGCCGAAAGCTATCACCAGAACTTCCTCGCACTGCATCCGGACTACCCGTATATCGCTGTTAACGATCTGCCGAAGGTGGCCGACCTGAAGCGCATGTTCCCGGATATTTATCGCAACGATCCCGTTTTGCTCGCTACCTCGACGCAATAGAACGTCGGTTAACGAATTCGTATTACTAATATAAATTGCACGCACGGAACGCGGACCAAAAAAAGCGTCAGTAATCGACTGACGAATCAAAGATGTGCGTTTTCCGCCTCAGCACGAGGCGGAGTTTTTCCATTCACGCCTGTTTGGAAAATCTCCGGCCGCCTCGCTTCCGGCTTTCTCGTAGTTATCACTTATCGCCTGAAAACACGGCACGTTACGCGGATGAAACGTTTATAATTCGTCTGCCAAAAACCTTCTGTAACTAATACCGGAGATCTGGCTAAACGCCATCGCTCATGTAACAGTTACGGCGATGGTTGTTGTTCGCCATTGGGCTGCTTTTGTACGTAAAGCGGGCGTGGCGGAAAGCGCTACGCTTCATATGCGACGCATCTGGTTGCAGTGCGAGCGGACGGGCTGATCGCGGACCAGTCGGATTTTTGGGTCCGAACCCGACTCGCAAGGCGAGGGCGCACCTCGATAGCTGTCGAGCCGACGAGTTCACATCAATAGCGGACTGTCAACGGTGAACGAAAAGAAGTTGGGTTAATTCTTCGTCATCCTGAATTTAGAAATTGCAACTGTTGGTGCGAAACCTGTTTGTCAAAATGAGGTGCGCCGGACTGTCAGCGAGCCTCGGCAGATGTTCCAGTCGCGTCGGCGGCATGCATGAATCCCTTGTGACGTTTTCCCGGTCAGGCGATCGGTGAAATGCTTTGCAGCGATCAGGAAGCCGATGGGAATTTTCACGCAATCGGTGCGTGCCGTCTGATTTTGGTGCGCGCTATGCCCGATCGACTGCGTAGAAATTTCATATGCAGATGTTGATAGCGATTTGTCGAGAAATCATCGTTCGATAAAATGGTAAGTATCACGTAATAAATGAATGGTTGCCCGACACGAGGGGTAGCAACGCTGATCGCGCTGTTGTTGGCGATAGTCAGCATGCGCGCGGACGGATAGTGCGATTGCCACTGAATAGCGGCACATCAAGGCTTCAGTTTCATCAGCAATGAACGCGGTCATCGCGTTCCCAGCTTCACCTCTCTCTCTGTACTCAATAACGCCAAAGCGGGACGACTGATCGATCTTGCTGAATTCTCGGGGAAAACCTGCTTTTAGCGAAACTTACGGACAATGACGAGATACTTGAAACTATTGGGAGTTGCATCAGCGACAGTGTTGGCATCGTTTGCCGCGGAAAGTGCGCAAGCTCAGGCAACCATCACGGTCTCAGGACAGCAATACAAGTTGTGCGCACAGGAGAATGGCAATTGCTCTTTCCTCGGAACGGCCTCGGTGGTGTTCGGTGCGGTTCCACCCAACGCGCCTTCGGTGATGTTGACCGCGCCGCGTACGTTCAGCAACGGCGTCGGCTGCTATGTCGGCGCGGTGTCGCAGTCAGACCCGGCGTACGGCTACGGCAAGTCATGCTGGATTAAGGCGGTCGCCGCAACACCGACCCCGACTCCTACTCCGGCTCCCGCGCCTACGCCGGCGCCTGCGCCGACGCCGACTCCAACTCCGGCTCCCACGCCGACTCCGACTCCGACTCCGACTCCGACTCCGACTCCGACTCCGACTCCGACTCCGACTCCGACCCCCACGCCCACGCCCACGCCCGCACCGGCTCCCGGCACTTCGACCATGTCATGCAGCACGCCGACGCAAACGGCCGGCGGAACCGCGAACGGCGTGATCAGCGCCGATACGCCCACCACCGACGGTCTGCGCGTGTTCCAGAACAACGCCTCGTTCAAGCTGGCGATTACGACGAACGCACCGAGCGCGGATACCGTCGTCTGGTCAGTAGCGGATTCGACTGGCGCGATCAAGACACAGGGAAGTTTTGCAGTCAAGGCAGGCGTGCAAACCAGTACGATTCCGTGTACGTCGACGTGGTCCGGCTATGGCGCACTCACCGCCACGCTGCGTTCGAACGGTGGTACGTTGCCGAGAAGCGGCACGCGCCCGGTCGGCATCGCGACCTTCGGTGTACTGCCGAATCTGGGTTCGGCACTGGGCACCGTGACGTATGCGCATCAGGATCAGCACCGCTTCGGTATGCAGGGCTTCAACGGCAACATCGCCGCGCTGCACGCTCTGGGCATTTCTTGGACGATCGACGATCGCGAGGTGTCAGCCATGGAACCCAACGGTCCGAACACCTATACGCCGAGCGTGAATGACCTCGATCCGTTCTATAAAGCCAATCCGGACCAGATGCGTATCGTGCGTCTCGACGGACTGCCGGCGTGGGATTCGAAAACCGGTCAGTTCAACGACAGCTACTACGCTCCTTCCAACATGCCTGAATTCCAGAGCTTCATGGCGAAGGTCGGTACCGATACCAGCCTGATTCGTGCCGCTAATTATCCGAACCAGCAGAAGAACTACTATCAGGTGACCTGGGAGCCGAGCCTCGGCTGGGCGGATAGCGACGCGAACTTCGTCGCCATGTACAAGGCTGCTTATCAAGGCATTCACTCGACCGATCCGAATGCGGTCGTGATGGGCACCGGCAATCCGTTTGCCGCGAATTGCGATACCTGCACGACGGGTTATCTGCAGAAGTTCGGCGCACTCGGTCTGTGGAATTACATCGACGCGGTCGCAACGCATGGCTACTGGAATGCGGGTACGTACCCGTCCCATCCGCCTGAGTTGCAGGACTCGGATCCGGATCCGGCGAACCAGGCCAACGCGCTAGACAATCAGATGACGCAGCTGCGCTCGGTCATGCAGGCAGGCAAGCCGAACATGAAGCTCTTCTTCACCGAAGCCGGCGTGAGCTACGATCCGGGCCTTAACTACGGTCCCAATGTACCTTCGCAGAACCAGTTGTTCGCGCATGCGGCGGTTGGCGTGCGGGCGCACATCATCGTGCTTGGCGGCGGCGCTCAGGTCACGACGCTGTTCTACGGTGCCGACTATCCTGGTGAAGTGGGCTACGGCTCGTTCTTCGATCTGAACGACGCACAAGGCGCGTTCGGGGCGACGAACCTTTCGCCGAAACCTGAAGCAATGGCTTTCGCGACGATGACCCGGGCTCTCGACGGCACGAATACGCTGGGCCGGATCAAGGGCGCACCGTCGGGAGTCTTCGCGTATGCGTTCCAGCAATTGGGGAACGGCAAGGTCGTGACGGCGGCGTGGACGCACAACAACGCGCAGTGGCCGGCGAGCAACGGCACGTATAGCCAGACCTATTCGACCAGCTATTCGCTGCAGGTCGACAACGCCGGCACCTCGGGCAACGTGACCAGGATCGATGGTTACGGCAATGTCAGCACGCTTGCGTACACCAACGGCCGGGTCGCGTTGACCCTCACCGAAGTGCCGCAGTACATCGTGTCGAACAACGCGACGGTTGCCAAGGCCAACGCTACTGTTCCGCTCGGTTACACGGGCCAGTAAGTAGCCCGGCAAGCAGTCCAGCCAGCGCTGAAAGCGATCGACGCGCCGCCGGTATCAATGGCGGCGCGTCGATTTTCGCATTGGCGGAATGCCGAACCATCACGATGTGTAGCGCTGACGCTGTCGCTGAAGCCGATCACATTCGACAGTACTTCATCCGGATCCGCGAGCGATCCCTACTGCTTCGCGTTCAAAACCTCAACACCCTTATCGGTAAAGAACGCAAGCCCGGCACCTAGCATGGCGTATTGGCTCCTGATAACCGGCATATCGTGCGGAACCGCATCGCGTAGCGCCGCAAGATACCTCGGCGTGAATATGCGATGCCAGTTGGCGGCAAGCTGATTCGCCGAATCTATCGTCTCGTGGCGCGCGGCGCCCCAGTTCACCCGCAGCGGAAAATGAACGAAGCGCGCGGCCTGCTTCGGATCGCCCTTCAGCGCGGCGAAATAAAAGCCCTGAGCCCGCGCCTCGAATGTCTCATCCGTTTCGTCGGTGATCATCGCGTAAAGGTGCCCCGCATTCGCATCCGCTGGTGACATCCCTTCGAGTGCGAGTTTGACCGGCAAAGTTTTTCCGCCGCCGCTCCAGGTGCCGGCAAGGCCCACGCTATTGGGAAAATCGAGTGGCTTCTCGCCATTCGATCCGTTGCCTACAAAGTGCAGATTGAAGGTGCCGTTCGCTTCCTGTAACGTCAGATTGCTGCCGGACTGTTGGCCGGTCAGTGCAATGTCCTTGAGGTAGCGATAGTAGAAGTAATGTCCCTCGCCTATGGCTTTGCCGTGCAAAACGAGCGTCATGCCGACCTTCGCTTCGCCGACGGTGCCGGAATACGTGACCCCGGTCGTGTTTTCGGTCTGCGCGAGGGCAGAGTGGTTGGCGCTCATCGAGAACGTCAACAGAGCAGCAAGCATCGCAATCGTGTGTCGCCGGGTCAGGCCATGAAGGCGCAATCGAGGTGTTTTCATGCAACGTCCCATTAGCGGAAGTCACGAGGCTAGCATGAACGGCACTGCGGGTGGATTGTCGCCCGCGTCGCGTCTGGAAGTTCGAAGCGGCGAAGCAGGAGGCCTGATCGCGCGACCGGCGGAACCCGGGACATGGCATATTGGAGGACGTGGTCATCAACAGGAGCTCACCATGCGAATCCAGACGTCTTTCCTCTTCGATCTCGACGGAACCCTGGTCGACAGCGTCTACCAGCACGTTCTGGCCTGGAAAGAAGCGCTCGACAGCGAAGGGATTCCCTTGTCGGTGTGGCGAATTCACCGCAAGATCGGCATGAGCGGCGGCCTCTTCACTCATCAGCTTCTGCGCGAGACGCACGGTGAAATCAGTGCCGAACGGGTCGAGCGTCTTCGTCATGCTCACGCCGCGGCTTATCAGCGATTGCGCGCACAGGTATGCCCGTTGCCGGGCGCGCGGGCCTTGCTCGACGCGCTGACGCAGGCCGGAACGCCGTGGGCCGTCGCGACCAGCGGCCGCATGGAGACGGCGGCGCTCAATCTGGAGGCACTGGGCGTCGATCCCGCGAAGGCCGTTGTCGTGACACGCGACGACGTCAAATATGCCAAGCCGGATCCCGATCTGTTCGTCGCCGCGGCTGGGCGCCTCGGCGTGCCCGTCGAAAATACGGTGGTGGTCGGCGACAGTATCTGGGACATGCTGGCGGCGCGGCGCTGCCGTGCGCTGGGCGTGGGCCTGCTGTCGGGCGGATACGGCACGGAGGAACTCGAACGTGCCGGTGCGCTGCGGGTCTACGACGATCCGGCCGATCTGCTGGAGCATCTGGACGAGGTGGCGTCGCGGCCGTAAAAACGGGTTGTATCTCGCGGATTTTCCCAGCACTGCCGTTGGTACTATATAGTTCAGCGGATACCGGCTCGTGGGACCAGCATGAGAGAATCTGCCCCATAAGCGGGTATGAGGCACGCCGGCGTGTTCCATATGCGAACACACGGAAAACCTGACGCGGCAAGGTGGGTGCGGGCGTCCAGGGCAATCGTCGAGGCATCGGCCGCCCCTCATATCAGGGGCCGCTTCGCCGCGACGTGGCTTACGGACTCGCCTTGTCTTACGGCTGCTGACTTGCCGCGGTCATCCTCGAGCGGCGGCGCGACGACGAACCACGTGAAAATATGAACAACTTTATCCGACCACCTGTTCTGTATCCGTCAACGGTTGTTTTCGTGGATGACAACGACGGCTACCTGGACGCCTTGCGGCGTTTCTTTCCGGATCCCGCCACCAATCTGTTTTTCACGCGGCCTCAAACCGCGCTTGCCTTCATCCGCCAGCATGCTCGCGAGAATTCGCTGGAGTTTGCGCCGGCGTCGGCCTGTGTGAGCGAGACGGGTTTCGAGCGCTACGTGGAAAGCTCGGCGGAGCGGGACATTCTGGCCCGCAGTTCCCGCTTTGCGGAAGTGGCGGCGGTGGTCGTGGATTTCGACATGCCGGGCATGAACGGCGTCGAGTTCCTTTCGTCCATCTCCAATCTGCGCTGCGCAAAGGTGCTGCTGACCGGCGTGGCGGACGAAACCGTCGCGGTCAAAGCCTTCAATGCCGGAATCGTCGATTTATATCTGCGAAAAACGGATATCGATTCCGCCAACCGGCTGGCCCATTTCCTGAAAGATGCCAAAAACAGGCATTGTTCGGAAGCGGGCTGGCTGGCGTTGGGCGAGAACGGTGTGACGTATTGCGATCCCAGAACGCGCAAAGTCATCGACGAACTGGTGGCGGCGCACAGTATCGTCGAATACTACTGGCGCCCGGAACAGGACGCCATTCTCATGTTCGACCGTGCCGGAAGCCCGAGCGTTTTCGTCGCGTGGGCCGAGAACGACTGGATCTCCCAGGGCGAAATCGTGGCGGACGAAGACGGCCCGGCCGACCTGTTGAAGCAGATGGCGGTGCGCGAGGTGATGCCGGTATTCTGGCCGAATCTGGCCTACCGTTCCGGCGTCGAATTCAGGACGCTGACACCGCAGGCCATTCCGGACTGGGATGACGTTTTCTACTGCTGGACCCCGATCGACGCGGCCGACCTAGGCCTGGATCTCGTGACATTCGCGCAATGGCGGAATGAGCGGAATCGCTGAGTTTGCCGGCACGTCGAGCCACATGCATGTGAGCCATTCCGGTTGCCTTCGTGCCCGCGACATTCATGGTGTTCGGTCGGGCTGCACGTACTGATCAGGCAGGGCGCGACGCGTCTGTTCATGCCATTGATCGTGATGCGCACGGCGCCGCGCGCGCCTCCGGGCTAGCAGTCGGCAGACGCCGGCACCGCACGGGCGGACAGAAAACGGCACACCTCCGCGTGCAACCTCTGCACGCCGGGGCTTGATTCCATAGCGCGCCAGCATCCATGCACGAGTCCTGCGCCGATCCAGAGCCGCGCTTCTGCGCCAGCCGCATTGATACGCTCGGCAAATACGCGCGCGTCGTCTCTCAACGGATCATGTTCGGCGGCGATCGCGAGCACCGGCGGCAGTCCGTCGAAGTGTGTCGCCTCGAGCGGAATCGTCCATGCCGGATAGGGTGGGTGGGCGCCCCAATACAGATCGCGGAAAGCATGAACGTCCGCCAGCTTGAGCATGGGTGCGTGCGCTTCGGTTTCGCGCGCGGGCGACTGAGGGTCGGTGCCGAGCATCGGATAAACCAGCGCCAGCCCGCGTAGGCGTTGAATGCCGTGGTCGCGCAAGCGCATCGCCACACTGGCGGCGAGCGTGGCCCCGGCGCTGTCGCCTGCCAGTTGCAGTGCGGCGTCGGCACGAAGATCGAACGGCAAGCGCCCGTTCAGCGCGGCGAGCGTGACTTCCAGACAATCCTCGTGCGCGGCGGGAGCGTGGTGTTCGGGAGCAAGCCGGTAGTCGACCGCGATCACGTCAAGACCAGTGTCCGCGGCAATGCGCGCGGTCACGATCTGATGGCTGTCCAGCGAGCCGAGCACGAAGCCGCCGCCGTGAAAGTACAGCACGGTGCCACGCGCCGCTTCGTGGTGGCTTGCGCGGTTGCTGTACAGCCGCAGTGCGATCGGATGGCCCGCGCCGGATTGGAACGCAGCGTCCTGAGTCGCGATTCCAACGGGTAGCGCGGGCGTGAACGCAGCCGCGTACCGGTCGTAAATCTCGCGCTGTTCGGGCGGCGTTAGCGAAGCCGACTGCCCCGGGTATATCGCGGCAGTTCTTTCGACGAACGCGGCAATTTCTGGCTCGAGCATGTCAAGTCCCGCCCGGTTTCGTGCCGGCGGGCAGACCGATCACGCGGCCGGCAAACGTGGCTGATGGAAGTGCGGCGTGCGCGTCGGCCAATGCGTGCACGCGCGCCGCGACATCCGGGTCGAACGCGGCGGCGCGCGGCCCGCCGGTATCCACATGCAGCAACATCTGCTCACCCGCGGCGACCGGCTCGCCGCCATCGTCGGCGAACATTTCGAGGTACAGATGCAGCCGCTTCGCATCGTGCCCGAGCACCCGCATGTCGACGCGCACCTGTGCGCCTTCCTTGATTTCATGCAGATAGTTGATATGCGCTTCGAGCGTGTAGATCGAGCGCAGGCGTTCTTTGCGCACTGCGTCCGGCAATCCGATCTGGTCGATCAGTGCGTCGGTTGCAAAGCTGAAAATCAGCATATAGAACGCGTCGCGCAAATGGCCGTTGTAATCGACCCATTCGGCTCGCACGGTATCGCGATAGTAGGGCAGGGCAGCAGGTTGCGGCATCGGCAATTCTCTCCGTCATTCGTATCAAAGGCATCGGCCACAGGCCGACGTGCCGCCCACGCTTCGGCGCAGGCGGCGCGCCTCGCGACTTATCGCATCAATCGCCAGGTTGTAAGCCGTGCCGCGTTTTCGCTTCCGCGATCGCCGCCAGCACGCTCGTGATGCAATCGTCGCGGTAACGTTCCAGCTGTTTGATCGACCGCGGGCCGATCTGTTCAGCCGTGCCGTCCACCACCCGGTCGATCAGTTCGTCCGTCAGCTTCGGCGCTATCAGTTTAGTCCAGGGCAACTCCAGCGCCGGTCCGAACTGCTGCATGAAGTGGCGCATGCCCGCGTCGCCGCCCGCCAGCGTGTAGGTGAGGAACGTGCCCATGAACGACCAGCGGATGCCCGCGCCGAAGCGGATCGCGTCGTCGATCTCGCCGGTGGTCGCCACGCCTTCGTTGACCAGATGCAGCGCCTCGCGCCACAGCGCTTCGAGCAGGCGGTCGGCGATGAAGCCGGGCACTTCCTTGCGCACGCGCAACGGCCGCATCGAAAGAGCACGATACACCTGCAGCGCGGCGTCGATGGTTGCCGGCGCGGTGTTTTCGCCGCCCACCACTTCGACGAGCGGCAGCAGGTACACCGGATTGAACGGATGGCCGACAATGCACCGCTGCGGATTCACCGCCCGTGCGTAGAAGTCGGTCGGCAAAAGACCCGACGTCGACGAAGCGATGATCGCGTCCGGCTTCGCTGCGCGGCTGATCTGCTCATGCAACGCGAGCTTCAGTTCCTCGCGTTCCGGCGCGCTTTCCTGAATGAAATCCGCCTGCCCGACACAGGCTTCGATCGTGTCGACGAAGCGCAAGCGCTCGGGCGACGCGCCCGCGGCGAGGCCCGCGCGCTGCAGCGCCGGCCAGGCGTTCGCGATGTTCTCGCGCAATTGCTTTTCCGCGCCTGGCGCCGGATCCCACGCGATGACATCGAGCCCGTGCGCGAGCGCGCGCGCCACCCAGCCGCTGCCGATCACGCCCACGCCGATTGCCGCGAATGTTTTGATATCGACGATCACTGCCATTGCTGACGTTTCCTTTGCCTGTGTGTTGTCTGATTGTTGTCTGGTTCCGAGGCGCGTTGCCATGCATGCAACGCGTCTGCTGCACGGTCACGCGTACTGTCCCGCCGCGCGCCGCTCCAGTTGACGCTCGCCGCGCGCGGGCAGGCCCAGCTTGCGGCGTCCTTCGGCGGGCGTCAGCGCGCGCGCGCCGAGCCGTTCGATGATTTCCACCGCGCGTTGCACCAGCGTGCCGTTGGTTGCGGGCACACCTTTGTCGAGCCAGATGTTGTCTTCGAGGCCGACGCGCACGTGGCCGCCGAGCAGCATGGCCTGCGCGACCATCGGCATCTGCATGCGGCCGATGCCGAAGCCGGCCCATTGCGCACCGGGCGGCAGGTTGTCGGCCATCGCTTTCATGGTGGTGGTGTCGGCGGGCGCGCCCCACGGAATGCCGAGGCAAATCTGAAACAGCGGCGGCGCGTCGAGCAAACCTTCCTTGAGTAATTGTTTGGCGAACCACAAATGGCCGGTGTCGAAGATCTCCAGTTCCGGTTTTACGCCGAGTTCCTGGATGCGCCGCGCGCCGGCTCGCAATTGCGCGGGCGTCGATACATAGATGTAGTCGCCGTCGCCGAAATTGAGCGTGCCGCAATCGAGCGTGCAGATTTCCGGCAGCAGCTCCTCGACATGCGCGAGTCGCGTCAGGCTGCCGACCAGGTCCGTGCCCGCGCCGAAGCGCATCGGGTCTTCGCCGGAACCGATCTCCAGATCGCCGCCCATGCCGGCCGTCAGATTGATGATCACGTCCGTGCCCGACGAGCGAATCCGGTCCACCACCTCGCAATACAGTTGCGGATCGCGGCTGCCGCGGCCGGTTTTCGGATCGCGCACATGGCAATGCGCAACGGTGGCGCCGGCCCTGGCGGCTTCAATGGCGGCCTCGGCGATCTGTTTCGGTGTGACGGGAATGGCCGGATGCTTGCCGACGGTATCGCCTGCTCCGGTGACCGCGCAGGTCACGATGACTTCATGATTCATGCGTGCTAATTCCTGTGGTTTGAAATGCGCGACTGCCGGGATCAAAGACCCAGATAAGCCTTGACCGCGGGCAGGCCTTCCTTGCCGTCGTAGGTCTTCACGCCGGCAAGCCATGCATCGAGTATCTGGGGGTTCTTCTTTAGATACGCCTTGGCGGCGTCGGCGGGTTTTTCCTTGTTCATGACCGATTGCATCACCACGTTTTCGAGCTGCGTCGAAAAGCGCAGGTTGCTCACGAGCTTGCCCGCGTTCGGGCAACGCGTCAGAAAGTCGGGGGACGTCAGCGTATAAACGCGTGCTTCGCCGTCGTTGGGACCGAATACGCCCTCGCTGCCGGTGAGGTATTTCATATCGATCTGGATGTTCATCGGATGAGGTTCCCAGCCCAGAAAGACCACCCATTTCTTCTCGCGGATCGCGCGATCGACCGAGACGAGCATGCCCGCTTCACTCGATTCGATCAGCTTGAAGCCGCCAAGGCCGAACTGATTGCTGGCAATCATCTTCTGGATCGCCGCGTTCGCGCTGCTGCCGGGTTCGATACCGTAGATCTTGCCGTCGAGCTGCTCGCGGTGTTTGGCGATGTCGGCGAAGGTCTTCAGTCCTGCGTCGTATTCGTAGCTCGGCACGGCGAAGGTGGCCTTGGCGCCGGTCAGGTTAGGCGGTTGCAGCACCTGGATCGATTTCGAATCGACGAACGGCGCGATCGCCTTTTCCTGCACCGGCCACCAGTAGCCGAGCGACACGTCCAGTTGTTTGCTCTTCAGGCCCGCGAACGAGATGGGCACGGAGGCGACGGTCGTCACCGGCTGATAGCCGAGCCCTTCGAACACGGTCGAAGCGAGCGCGGTGGTCGAGGTGATATCGGTCCAGCCGATATCGGCAAAATGCACCGTGCGGCAGGCGGCCGGATCCTGGGCAAAGGCCAGTGGCGCAGCGACGGCGGCCGCGAGGCACGCAAGATGGGCAAGCACGGCTTTGATGCGTAACTTCATGATGTTCCCTCTTCTGACACGTTCAACAGCGTGTTTCGAACCGGGCCGCGCCTGAGCAGATGAAAACCGGACGGAGCGGCCCCCGGACATGCGATACGGCCTGTGTGATGCCTGAACTGCACGATGACGTAACGTTAATGCCCCATATTCCGGCCAAAGCGACCGCCAGCGACCCGTTCTTGCTTCCACGCGACAATGAGGGAAAACCTGCGTTGCTTCGCCTTGCGTGCTGCAGCGGTCGAGGCGCGAATTTTGGCGTGCCTTGCCGGCTTGCGTGCTGCTTGCTACGCTCGCCGGAACCCAAGTCCGCCGCGTTTCCGTCTCCTGATCGAGTCTTTGCACGATGCCCGAAGATATGTCGTTCCTCCTGCTGCCGGGCTATTCGGCGATCGGCTTCATGTCGGCGGTGGAGCCGTTGCGCGTGGCGAACCGCTTTCAGGGCGATCTGTACCGCTGGCGCATTCTGAGTCTCGACGGCGCGCCGGTGGCCGCCAGCAACGGCATTTCCATCAATGCCGATGCGGCCATTGGCGACGTGGGCGCGGCGCAAACGCTGTTCGTCGTCGCGGGGTTCGAGCCTCTCGCCTGCTATACGCGCGCGCTGGGTGATTGTCTGAAGCGCTTCGACCGCGCGGGGGCGACGCTCGGCGGGATCGACACCGGCAGCTTCGTGCTCGCGGAAGCCGGGCTGTTGGGGAGCGCGGACAGTGTGACCGTGCACTGGGAAGCGCTGTCGGCGTTTCGCGAGCGCTATCCGTCGCTGGACGCGAGTCAGGAACTGTTCGAAATCGGCGCGCGGCGCATTACGTGTGCGGGCGGCACGGCGTCGATCGACATGATGCTCGACCTGATCGGGCGCGAGCATGGTGCCGCGCTGGCCTCGGCGGTCTCAGAGCAATTCGTGGTGAGCCGGATCCGCCAACGCTCGGATCATCAGCGCATGGAGATTGCCGCACGTTATGGCGTGCACAACCGCAAGCTGATTCAGGTAATCGGCGTGATGGAACAGCATATGGAAGAACCGCTGACGCCGGATCGGCTCGCGCAGGAGATCGGCGTGACGCGGCGGCAACTGGAGCGGCTCTTCTGCGCTTTGCTGAAGGACACGCCGACGCATTTCTACCAGCAGTTGCGTCTCGCGCGTGCGCGCGAGTTGCTGCAACAGACCGACATGTCGATTACGTCGATTTGTGTGGCGTGCGGATTCGAGTCGCCCTCGCACTTTTCGCGGACGTAT
Organism: Paraburkholderia dioscoreae; assembly: GCF_902459535.1. Classification (NCBI taxonomy): domain Bacteria; kingdom Pseudomonadati; phylum Pseudomonadota; class Betaproteobacteria; order Burkholderiales; family Burkholderiaceae; genus Paraburkholderia; species Paraburkholderia dioscoreae. Next base: position 2,647,921 of record NZ_LR699554.1, on the reverse strand, counting down.
CGCGCGCGCTTCGGCGCGAGCCCGAGAAGCGACCGGCAGCCTTGCATGGATCCGCGTAGAGGCGTTGAAGCGCAATTGTCCCGTTTACCGCAACAGTGAATTGGCTGATCGGGGGTTTACCCTAGATACCCTGACTCCTAGACTGTCTACATCCGCTGCAGACAAACAGGTTTGCAGCGTGGCAAAAACAATCTCTGGAGGTAGTTATCATGAAATCCCTGATCGAAGCCGCGGTTATCGCCGCCCTCATCTCCGCGCCGCTCGCCGCTTTTGCTCAATCGAATCAGCCGGTTACGCGCGCTCAAGTGCGTGCCGAACTGGTTCAGCTGGAAAAGGCCGGCTATAACCCGGCCACCGCGAGCGACACTGATTACCCGGCGGATATTCAGGCTGCCGAGGCACGTGTAGCAGCACAGAATGGCGCTGCTCAAACCAGCGGTTATGGTTCGGCTACGAATGGCTCGTCGCAGGCTGGCGTCCGTTCGGAAACGACGCATAGCTCGTACTCGGCTCCTGTCGTCAACTACAGCCACAACTGATGCGATGTCGGTACCTGTCAGTACGCAGTAGCTCGCGTCATCCGCGTGTGCAGCGGCCGACCGGAACGGCGGCCGCCGGCACACGGCGATCACGACGGCTTTCGTACTGACGGGAGTGTGGTTCCGGCTACGCCGGAAAGTATCTATCCGATAAGCGAGTCTTCCTGTTTGTCTGCGAAGTGTCCTCGCAAAACTCTCCAACATTACCTGGTACAAGTCGACACGATTAGAACGGCGTGTCGGTACTTTGTCTCTTTATCGCTGCGGCGATGAACCCGCGCGGGATCCCATACGCCGGGATTGAGCGGCGCATCAGCGCTTGGCCAACTGGCGGGAGCGATGCTCGTTCGACTGCATGCCCAACACCGTTCAAAACGAGGAACGCCGCTTGCGCGCGGTCTGCGACGGGAATTATCGAAGGCGCCTGCATCGGGCGCTTCCCGCAAGCTGATACCGCACTTTGCACGGAGGCAACCATGAGCACCATGCTCGCTTATCGAATTCATCGCTTCGGCGGCCCTGAGGTATTGCAGTCGGAAAAGATAGAGGTGCCTGAACCGGGCTCCACCAAAGTACTCGTGCGCGTGCAGACCGCAAGCGTTAACCCGGTCGACATCAAGACGCGCGCAGGCGAGTATCCGCTGATTCGCGAAGACAGGCTGCCGTACACGCTCGGCCGCGATTTTGCCGGCGTGGTCGAGCGTGTCGGCACCGGCGTCGGGGAATGGACACGCGGCGATGAGGTGTATGGCTTCGTCGGACAGGGGCAGGGCGCTTACGCGGAATTTGTCGTCGTCGATGCGCAAGCGCTCGCGCGCCGTCCCACCACCGCGGACGCGGTGACGGTCGGCGCGGTGCCGCTGGCGGCATTGACCGCATGGCAGGGGTTATTCGATCACGGCGGCCTGGAGGCGGGGCAGCGCGTGCTGATTCATGCCGGCGCGGGCGGCGTCGGCCACTTCGCGGTGCAATTCGCGCAGCGTAAGGGCGCAGAGGTTTTCGTCACCGCGTCCGGTGACGGCGTGGAATTTGTGCGCTCGCTCGGTGCCGATCACGTGATCGACTATCACGCGCAACGATTCGAAGAGGTGGCGCGCGATATGGATCTCGTTTTCGATCTTGTGGGCGGCGACACGCAGCGCCGTTCATGGGCCGTGGTCTCGCCCGGCGGTGCGTTGATCTCGACACTCAACGAGCCGTCGCAAACCGAGGCGGCCAGTCATGGCGCCCATGCGGGGCGCTACACCGCGCGGCCCGACGGCACGCAGTTGGGCAGGATCGCTTCGCTGATCGACGAGGACGAGGTGCGCGTGGAAGTGGTGGCAACCTACCCGTTCGATGAGACGGCAGACGCACTCGCCAGGCTCGCGAAAGGTCACGTGCGCGGCAAGATCGTTGTCGAGGTGTCGGAGATGCTCGGGCGGTCGCAGTCGCAGTCGCAGTCGCAGTCGCAGTCGCAGTCGCAGTCGCAGTCGCAGTCGCAAGAGTGAAAAACTCGCTACGCACTCTGCAGGTCAAATAAAACGGCCACGCCGGACATGCCGGCGTGGCCGTTTCTCGCTTCAGGCTATGCGTTCAGATCCCGCCGACGCACATGTACTTGATGACCACATAGTCGTCGATACCGTAATGCGAACCTTCGCGACCCAGGCCCGATTGCTTGACGCCGCCGAACGGCGCGACTTCGTTCGAGATGAGGCCCGTATTGATGCCGACCATGCCGTATTCGAGCGCTTCGGCCACTCGCCAGACGCGGCCGATATCGCGGCTGTAGAAGTACGACGCGAGGCCGAACTCCGTATCGTTGGCGAGGCGGATCACTTCCTCGTCCGACGAGAAGCGGAACAGCGGCGCGAGCGGCCCGAAGGTTTCGTCGCGCGCCACCTTCATGGCCGGCGTGACATCGGCGAGCACGGTCGGCTCGAAGAAGCCGTGGCCGAGCGCATGACGCTTGCCGCCGGTGACGATGCGCGCGCCTTTGGCAAGAGCGTCTTCGATGTGCGACTCGACCTTGAGCACGGCGGCTTCATTGATCAGCGGACCTTGCGTCACGCCGTCTTCGGTGCCGCGGCCTACCTTGAGCTGTTCGACGGCGACGCGCAGTTTCTCGGCGAATGCGTCGTAGACCTTGTCGTGCACATAGAAACGGTTCGTGCACACACAGGTCTGGCCGCTATTGCGATACTTCGATGCAATCGCGCCGGCCACCGCGGCATCCAGATCCGCGTCGTCGAATACGATGAAGGGTGCGTTGCCGCCGAGTTCGAGCGATACCTTCTTGACCGTGGGCGCGCACTGCGCCATCAGCAAACGGCCGACCGGCGTCGAACCGGTGAACGACAGTTTGCGCACGATCGGATTGCCCGTCATTTCCGCGCCAATGGCTTTCGGCTCGCCGGTCACGACGTTGAACACGCCGCGCGGCACGCCGGCGCGTTCGGCCAGCACGGCGAGGGCGAGCGCGGAGAGCGGCGTGGCTTCAGCCGGTTTGACGATGATCGGGCAGCCTGCCGCCAGCGCCGGACCGACTTTGCGCGTGATCATCGCCGCGGGGAAGTTCCACGGCGTGATCGCGGCACACACGCCGATCGGTTCTTTCGTCACGACGATGCGCTTGTCGTTGGCCGGCGTCGGGATCGTGTCGCCGTTCACGCGCTTGCCTTCTTCCGCGAACCATTCCAGGAACGAAGCGGCGTACTGGATTTCGCCCTTGGCTTCGGCGAGCGGTTTGCCTTGTTCCGTGGTGAGGATCTTCGCCAGATCGTCGGCGTTCTCCATCATCAGGTCGTGCCATTTGCGCAAAATCACCGCCCGCTGCTTCGCGGTGATGGCGCGCCAGGCGGGCCACGCGGCGTTGGCCGTATCGATCGCGCGGCGGGTTTCCGCCGTGCCCATGCGCGGCACCGTCGCGATGATTTCACCCGTGGCGGGGTTCTTCACTTCGAAGGTCGAGCCGTCGTCCGCGCCTTGCCATTCGCCTGCGATGTACGCGTGCGTTTTCAGAAGCGACGGGTCTTTCAAGGTCAACGTGGTCATGTGTCGTTCCTCAAGCCGTGATGGCGACGCTGTCCTTGATCACGTCTTCGAGAATCGCCAGCGCTTCGTCGAAGACCGCTTCCTGAATCGTGAGCGGGAACAGGAAGCGCACCACGTTCGAATAGACGCCGCACACCAGCAGCAGCAAGCCGCGTTCGAGCGCGCGCGTCTGTACGCGTTTGGTGAACTCCGCATCCGGCTCGGTGGTGCCTGCCTTGCAGAACTCGACCGCGACCATGCCGCCGGGGCCGCGCACGTCGGCGATCTGCGGCACGTCGCTTTGCAGTGCGATCAGCCTCGCCTTGATGCGGTCACCCAGCAGCGTGGCGCGTTCGCACAGCTTCTCTTCGTCGATGATATCGAGCACCGCATGCGCGGCGGCCACCGCCAGAGGATTGCCCGCATACGTGCCGCCGAGGCCGCCCGGCGCCGCCGCATCCATCACATCCGCGCGGCCGATCACACCCGACAGCGGCATGCCGCCGGCGAGACTCTTGGCGACCGTCATCAGATCGGGCACCACGTCGTAGTGATTCATGGCGAACAGTTTGCCGGAGCGTGCGAAACCCGTCTGGACTTCGTCGGCGATCAGCAGAATGCCGTGCTCATTGCACAGCTTGCGCAAGGCGCGCACGAATTCGGCCGGCGCCGGATAGAAACCGCCTTCGCCCTGAACCGGTTCGAAAATGATCGCGGCCACACGTTTCGGATCGATGTCGGCCTTGAACAGGAATTCGATGGCTTTCAGCGAATCGGCGGTGGTCACGCCGTGCAGCGGATTCGGGAACGGTGCGTGGAACACGTCCGACGGGAACGGACCAAAGCCGATCTTGTACGGCGCGACCTTGCCGGTCAGCGCCATGCCCATCAACGTGCGGCCGTGGAAACCGCCGGTGAAGGCGATCACGCCGGGGCGGCCGGTCGCGGCGCGGGCGATCTTGATCGCGTTTTCGACGGCTTCGGCGCCGGTCGTGAAGAACGCGGTTTTCTTCGGATGGTCGCCCGGCGCACGTTCGTTGAGCTTCTCGGCCAGTTCGACATACGACGCGTACGGCACGACCTGATACGCCGTGTGGGTGAAGTGATCGAGCTGGTCGCGAATCGCGTTGACGATCTTAGGATGACGGTGGCCCGTGTTGCACACCGCGATACCGGCCGCGAAGTCGATGAAACGGCGGCCCTCGATATCCCACAGCTCCGCGTTTTCAGCGCGCTCGGCGTAGAAATCGCACATCACTCCGACGCCGCGCGGCGTGGCTGCGTCTTTGCGGCTCTTCAGTTCGGCATTCTTCATGGTCATCTCCTTCGCTCCTCGGTTTTGCGGACGCCACGCCGACAGCGCGGCACATGCAACGACTATAATGAGATTTGGCTCTTAACTTCAGAGCCATTTCAATAAAAATATAGGAGCCAATCAATGCGCGCGAGCGTTTTGTCCGACTGGCTGGCCCAGCGCCTCGATCGCGGCAATGGCCAGCCGATCTATCGCCAGCTGCATCGGCTGTTGCAGCAGGCGATCCTGTCGCGCGAATTGCCGCCGGGCAGCAAGGTGCCGTCGTCGCGTTTACTGGCGCAGGAGTTGGGCATCGGGCGCAATACCGTGACGCAGGTGTACGAGCAACTCGTGCTCGAAGGCTATGTGAGTTCGGCCACCGGGCGTGGCACGTTCGTTGCCGACAGCGCCCCGGACGAGATCGTCGGCGTGCCCGATGCCGAGGCGCCCGATATGCGCGCAGAGTCGTCGCCGCTGCAGGCAAAGCGTGCGCTTTCCACGCGCGGTGCGCGGCTGATTGCAGGCGCGGGCGTGTCCAAGCGTCAGTGGGGCGCGTTCATGCCCGGCGTGCCGGACGTCACGAAGTTTCCGGCGCGCGTATGGAGCCGCTTGCACAACAAGTATTGGCGGCGGTTGCGCCCAGACCTGCTCACGTATGCGCCGGGCGGCGGGCTGGCTTCGCTGCGGCACGCGCTGGCCGACTATCTGCGCACCTCGCGCTCGGTGCGCTGCACGCCGGAACAGATCATCATCACGACGGGGATTCACCAGTCGGTCGACCTTGCCGTGCGCCTGCTGTCCGATCCGGGCGACGTGATCTGGACCGAAGACCCCTGTTATTGGGGCGTGCGTAGCGTGATGCACGTGTCCGGTCTGCAATCGCGACCGATCGCCGTGGACGAGGAAGGGATCAATCCTTCCGCCGACGACCTCGCCCAGCCGCCCAAGCTGATGCTCGTCACGCCTTCGCACCAATACCCGCTCGGCATGGTGATGAGTCTTGCGCGGCGCCGCATGTTGCTCGAATACGCGCGCCAGAACCAGTGCTGGATCATCGAGGACGACTACGACAGCGAATATCGCTACGGCAGCCGGCCGCTCGCCTCATTGCAGGGCCTGGACACGTCGGGGCAGGTGATTTACGTGGGCAGTTTCGGCAAGACGCTGTTTCCGGGTTTACGCATTGGTTATCTCGTCGTGCCGGAAGCGCTGGCGGAGAGTTTTGCCACCGCGAGCGCCGAGCTGTATCGCGAGGGGCAGTTGCTGCAGCAGGCGATGCTCGCGGAGTTCATTGCCGAAGGGCATTTCACGTCGCATATCCGCAGGATGCGCACGCTTTACGGACAGCGCCGCCAGACGCTGCTCGACGCCGCCGCGCACCGTTACGGCGACGCCTTGCCGGCCGTGGGCGGCGACGCCGGCCTGCATCTCGTGATGCAGTTGCCCGAAGGCAGCGACGACCGACGGGTGGCGGCTGCGGCGCTGGAGCGCAATATCGTCGTGCGGCCTTTGTCGGGGTATTACGCGCAACCGTCGCTGGCGCCGTCGGGTTTGCTGATCGGCTACGCGTGCGTGCCGGATGAGGAGATCGCGCCGGCATTCAACATGCTGGCCGATGCGATCGATGTGACGTTGCCGGAGTTTGCGTGAGGGAGGGCTGGCTCAAATCCTGATCAGCACTGCGCCTAACGTCACCAGCGCGCACGCAACAATACGCCGTGTGGTTAGTTTTTCATGCATGAACAGCCAGCCGATCAGCACCGCGAAGATCGAGCTCATCTCGCGCAGTGCGGAGACCATTGCAATCGGCAGATAGCGGTAAGCCTCGATGATCAGGCAGTAAGCGCTCAACGCGAGCACGCCCGACGCAATCCCCTTGAGCACCAGCGCACGGCCGATGAAAAGCCCCTTCGCGCCGCCGCGCCAATGCCAGGCGAACAGAAACTGCGGGATATTCCAGATCAGATAGACCCACATGATGTAGCTCAGGCCATTGCCCGCTACGCGCGCGCCGATTCCGTCGACCACCGAATACGCCGCGATGAACAGGCCGGTCAGGAGCGCGAAGGGCACGCTCTCGCCGGAAAAGCGCATGCCGCGGCGAAACGCCAGCGAGATGATGCCGATCGACACCAGCGCCACGCCGATAGCGGCCACCGGCTTGAGCGCTTCATGCGCGAAGACCAGTGCGCCAGCGAATACGAGCATCGGCGAGAGGCCACGCGCAATCGGATAGATCTGCCCAAAGTCGCCGCTTTTATAGGCGCGAATCAGCGCCAGCAGATAGCCGAATTCCAGCACGACCGATGCAAAGATATACGGCCACGCCTGCGGAGCGGGCATGGGCAGCACGACCACGCCGACCGCGCTCACGGCGAGATACGGAATCGCCATCATGCCGAGCAGCCAGACGCGATCTTCCGAAAGATGCAGAAACGCGTTCCACGTGGCGTGAAGCAGCGCAGAGAGCAGCACCAGCAAAACGACAAAGGTTTCCATCGAAGACCGGGAGGAGGGGAAGCGAAGGCCCGGGGCCGGGCCGCAAGCCCGTGATTATTCCAGCAGAACGCCGGAACGGAGCAGTGGATGACCTGATTGAAGGGGTTTTATTTGGAAAAATGCGGCGATTTGTGGCGTCAAAGAGACGCTGCCAGGACGGGCGGGCTGCGACGCATTCTGGTGGAAACGCAAATTGAAACGCGGCGCGACGGCCGACAAGAAGTCGACGAAACGCTGCTTCGCCAGACTTCGCGCCGGGCCGTCACGCCGGCGAGGTCAGGCAACGACTTCAGGCAACGACGTCGGGCAACTTCAGGCAACCTCAGGTCACGCGCTCGCGCAGCCACGCGGACGCGAGGTCGATCACCGTCACGACCACGATCACCATGATCATTACCGCGGCGGTTTGCGCATAGTTGAACGAGCGGATCGCTTCGTACAACACCACGCCGATGCCGCCCGCGCCGACCATGCCGACCACCATCGCCGAGCGCACGTTCGATTCGAAGCGATATAACGCGAACGAGATCCACAACGGCAGCACCTGGGGCAGCACGCCGTAGATGATTTCGTCGAGACTGGTGGCGCCGGTGGCGCGCACGCCTTCGGCCGGACGCGGATCGATAGCCTCGACGGCTTCGGCGAAAAGCTTCGCGAGCACGCCGGTGGTGTGCACCCACAGCGCCAGCACGCCCGCAAAAGGACCGAGTCCGACCGCTACGATGAACAGCATGGCGAAGACCATTTCATTGATCGCGCGGCACGCGTCCATCATGCGGCGCATGGGCTGGACGATCCACATCGGCGCGATGTTGTGGGCGGACATCAGTCCGCACGGCACCGCGCAGACGAGCGAGAGGGCGGTGCCCCACACCGCCACCGAGAGCGTCACGTACATCTCGTGCAGATAGCTGCGCCATTCGGTGAAGTCGGGCGGAAAGAAGTCTTTGGCGAACTGGCCCATGTTGCCGGAGTCGCTGAGCAGATCCAGCGGACGCATATCGGCGCCGTGCCATGCGCCGCCCAACACCGCAAGCACGGCGATCCAGCCGAGCAGCGACAGCCAGCTGCGTTTGCCGGCCTCCGGCGCGGGATGACGCGCCGCCTGCGCGACGAGCGCTTCGCTCGCACGCGCCGGCGACGTGAGCAGATCGACCGTGTTCATTGCTTCGATTGCGCGGTGTTCAGCGCGCTCAGCTTCGCATCGAGCGCGGCCAGCTGGGTCTTGCGGTCGTCATCGGAGAGATGCGCGTCGCTCTCGATCTTCTGCTTCTGCTGGAACAGCGCGACCTGGCGGATCGGCAACAACTGCGTATCCGACGATGCTGCAAAGCCGCCGTAACCGGTAATCGCGGCCATTACCGCTTTTTCGTGCGGATCGGTCTTCGCATAGTTCAGGAAGAAGTTGCGCAGCTTGTCCTTGGTGGCTTGCGGCAGATCCTTGCGCCACACCAGCGGGTCCGACGGAATCAGCGGCGACTTCCACAGCACGCGCACTTGCGCGAACTTGTCCGGATGCTCCTTCTTCAGTGTGTCGAGCATCTCGGTGTTGTTGGTCGCGATGTCGATCTTGTTGTTCACCACGGCCAGCAGATTGGCTTCGTGGCTCGACGGGAGCACGGCCTTGAACGAGGTGTTGACCGGCGTATTGTGTTTGGCGAACAGGTAATAGCCGGGAATCAGCGTGCCCGAGGTAGAGTTCGGATCGCCGAAACCGAGCGTGACGTCCTTCGTGTTCTTGAACACGTCGTCGAGCGTCTTGAAGCGGCTGTTCACGTTGGTGATCAGCACCGAGTAGTAACCGGCGTCGCCGTTCGCGTACTGGACCTTCGCAAACACTTCACCTTGCGAGCGGTCCACTGCCTCGATTGCGGACGCGTTGCCGAAATAGCCGACCTGCACCTTGTTAAAGCGCATGCCTTCGATAATGCCGGCGTAGTCCGTCGCGAAGAAGGCTTTGACGTTCAGCCCGGTCTGCTTGTTCATGTCCTGAATCAGGGGCTCCCAGCGTTGTTTCAGCACGGAAGACGAATCGGTCGAAATGATGCCGAGGTTGATGTCTTCGGCTTGCGCGGTGGCGACACAGGCGAAGGCAGCCGCGCCGACGGCCAGCGTGATCAATGAACGCAGGAATGTCATTGTTTGAGACCCGGTTGAGTTAGCAGAATGAATGGGCGCGCTCAGTTCGAGTGCGCCGGATTGAGAGCGAACGCGTAGCGGCCCGAGGTGGGTGCAGCGTCCTGAAGCGGCGTGTTGTCCGCCGTGTTTTTAGTTTCGGTATCGTCCGCGCCCTGGGCGGCTTCATCGATCAGTTCGCGCGCCTCGTCGCCGTAGAGCGTGTTGAGCAGCGCCGGTGTGAGCGCGGCGGAAGGGCCGTCGTAGACCACCTTGCCGCGCCGCAGCGCAATCGTGCGCGGGCAATACTGCATGGCGATCTCGACCTGATGCAGCGACACCAGAACCGTGAGCCGATGCTCGATGTTCAGCGTGCGCAGCATGTCCATCACGCGGCGCGACGATTCCGGGTCGAGCGAGGCGATCGGTTCATCGGCGAGCACGATACGCGCGCGCTGCACCAGCGCACGGGCGAGCGCGGCACGCTGCTGCTGGCCGCCGGAAAGATTGGCGGCGCGTTCGCGCGCATGTTCGCCAATGCCGACCTCGTTGAGCGCGGCGATCGACAAGGCCCGCTCGGCGCGTGGAAAACGCCCGCTGAGACGGCGCCACCAGGGCAGCCGCGCGAGCGCGCCGATCAGCACATTGGTTTCGACCGAGAGGCGGTTCACCAGATTGAATTGCTGGAACACGAAGCCGATATCGCGGCGAATGCTGCGCACTTCCCGCACTATGCGGCCGTTCTGCTGGATCGGCCGGCCCAGAATCTCGATCTGCGACGGCTGCGCATCCGAAGCCGTGAAGCCCGCGATATGTCGCAGCAGCGTCGACTTGCCCGAACCCGAGGCGCCGATCAACGCAACCATCTCGCCCGGCTCGACGCGCAGATCGATTTCGTCCAGCGCCTTGCGGCCGTTGCTGAACGTCTTGCTCAACCGTTCGATACGGATTGCTTCCCGAATTGCGTCCATAAGTACCCCTTGATGCATCCGGCCACTGCCGGCATGTGTGGGGCTCATTCTAGGAAGCGTCTGTGACGGTTGAGTGAAGGCATCGCAACGTCTAGACGACTATATCTTTTCGTGTCTTTTTTGCGTCGCCGGAAAGGCAAATCGAAGTCATTCGCCGGCATGAAAAATGTCATGCGTGTGACACGATCGGGCTCGGCTCACGCTGCTTCAGCATGATCGCTCTGCGCCAGGCTATATTGCGTCAATCGGTGTGCCGTCCCCATTAACCTTGCAATTCCTTTCGACGTTCGTCATGCAGCCTCTGAGCTTCCTTCCCGACAGTTTTGCGGAGTACGAAGATCTCAGGGCGATCCTCGATCAGGGCAGCGCGAGCTTCGCAATCCGCACCGTCTGCGAGACGACGGTGCGCGGCCGGCAATTCGCCGTTCATACCGCGAGCATCGGATCCACCGACCCGCAGGCGCCGGCAATCGGCTTTTTCGGCGGCATTCACGGGCTCGAGCGGATCGGTTCGCAACTCGTGCTCGACTACATGCGCGCGCTGCTTGCACGGCTCGAATGGGACGAACTGCTGGTGCGTCAACTGCAGTCCATTCGTCTGATCTTTATGCCGATCGTCAATCCGGGCGGCATGTGGGCGGCCACGCGCGCCAACCCGAACGGCGTCGATCTGATGCGCAACGCGCCGCAGAACGCGGACGAACGCGTGCCGCTACTGGCGGGCGGTCAGCGCGTGGGCGCCTGGCTGCCGTGGTATCGCGGCCGAGCGGGTGCGCCGATGGAACCCGAGGCCGCCGCGCTGCTGCACGTGGTCGAAACCGAACTGGCCAATCGGCCGTTGAGCATTGCGCTCGATTGTCATTCGGGCTATGGCTGGAGCGACAGCATCTGGTTTCCTTACGCGCGCACGCGCAAGCTGATGCCGCATTTGCCGGAAATGTACATGCTGAAAACCATGTTCGAACGCGCGCATCCTCATCATGGCTACGCGTTCGAACCACAGAGCCATCAATATCTGTTGCATGGCGATCTGTGGGACTTCGCGTATGATCGCGCGCCCGCTTCCAATGTCTTTCTGCCGATGACCCTGGAACTGGGTTCGTGGCTGTGGATCAAGAAGAACCCGCGGCAGTTGTTTTCGCGGCAGGGCATGTTCAATCCGGTCAAGGCGCACCGTACCGCGCGCGTGCTGCGGCGTCACGCGAACCTGCTCGACTTTCTGGCGCGCGCGGCGTTTTCGTCGCAACGCTGGCTGCCGCAAGGCAATCGTCGCGAGCAACTGCTGCAAAACGCGATCGACCATTGGTATAACCCGGAAAGCCTATGAGCACGTGGATTCTGCTGCGCGGACTCACGCGTGAAATCCGCCACTGGGGCCGCTTGCCCGGCTTGCTGCAAGGAGCGGTCAACGAAGCGCCGCACCATGTGGGCGCGCCTGCCCGTCTGCTGCTGCTCGATCTGCCGGGCAACGGCGAATTCGCGCACCTGCGCGCGCCGTCGACGGTCACGGACATGGTCGGCTTCGTGCGCAATGCCGCCTTGCAAAGCGGCATGCCGGGTCCGTATTGCGTGCTGGCCATGTCGCTCGGCGGCATGGTGGCGACGGACTGGGCGCAACGGTATCCCTACGAGATCGAACGGCTGGTGCTGATCAATACGAGCATGCGGCCGTTTAGCCTGACGCAGGAACGCTTGCGTCCTTCGGCATGGCCGGGCCTGCTGGGCGTGGCCGCGCGCTGGCGCGACGCGCCGCGCGCGGAACACGGCATTCATCGGCTGACATGCAATAACGTCGAGACACTGGGCGACGATCTCGACGCATGGAGCCGGATCCGGCGCAGCGCGCCCGTGAGCCGCGGCAATGCATTGCGGCAACTCTGGGCAGCGGCACGTTTTACCGCAGGCGCGGCGCGACCCGAATGCCCGTTGCTGATTCTTTCTTCGCGCGCCGACAAACTGGTCGACCCGGTGTGTTCGGCAAAGCTCGCGGCGGCGTGGGGCGCCTTGCACTACGAGCATTCGTGGGCCGGTCACGATCTGCCGCACGACGACCCGGTGTGGACCCGCGAGCAGGTCCGCGCATGGCTCGGCGAGGAGCATGCGGTTCCCAAAGCCGTGCTTTGAGCAGCGGGATTATTTGCGCAGGGCGCGGCGAGCGGCAGCGGGTATAACCTAAGTCCGGTCATTCGTCGCATGGTGGTCGGCAGGTGCATAATTCCCCTTCAGACGATGCATGCGAATCAAGCCATACTCGCCATTGCCGCCAGCCGGGGAGTTGATCATGCAAGCAAAGAACGAAGAAGCTGTCACGCACTTGCTGAACGATGTCGTCGAATTTGCGCGGGGGCGCCTACCCGAACCTACCTTCAAGGTCGTCGAGCCGTTTCTACGGCACTACTACGATTTCGTCGACGCCGACGATCTGCAAAGCCGCTCGATTGCCGATCTCTACGGCGCCGCGCTCGCGCACTGGCAAACGGCGCAGCGCTTCGTAGCCGGCGCCGAACGGCTGCGCGTCTATAACCCGATTCTCGAACAGCACGGCTGGCACTCCGATCACACCGTGATCGAAATCGTCAATGACGACATGCCGTTTCTGGTCGATTCGGTCTCGATGGCGGTCAACCGGCATGGCCTCGCGCTGCATTCCGTCGTGCACCCGGTGTTTCGCATCTGGCGTGCGCCCGACGGCACGATCGCGCGGGTGAGTCAGGGCGCTGAAGAAGCCACCGACACGCGTTCGCACCTGACTTCGTTCATCCACTTCGAAGTAGACCGTTGCGGCGACGCCGCAAAACTCGACGCGCTGCGCGACGATATCGCGAGGGTATTGCGCGACGTGCGGGCGGCGGTTGAAGACTGGCCGAAGATCGTCGAACTCGCGCGCGTCACGATCAAAGGCATGAAAGCCGGCGAGGGGGGACCGGAAGGTCTGGAAGCACGCGCGTTTCTCGAATGGATGGTGGCCGATCATTTCACCTTTCTCGGTCAGCGCGATTACGAACTGGTGCAGCACGATACCGGCTACGGTCTGCGCGCGGTGCCGGGCTCGGGCCTGGGCATTCTGCGCGACGCACTGCGGCCGGTAGGCGCCGCCGAGGTCACACCCCTGCCGCCGGCCGCCGTCGAGATCATTTCCGCTTCGTCGCCGATCTTTCTCACCAAGGCCAATTCGCGGGCCACCGTGCACCGGCCGGGCTATCTGGACTACGTGGGCATCAAGCTGGCCGATGCGGACGGCAAGGTAACTGGCGAGCGTCGGTTCATCGGTCTCTATACATCCACGGCGTATTTCGTGTCGGCCTCGGAGATTCCGATCGTGCGGCGCAAATGCGCGAATATCGTGCGGCGTGCCGGATTTCTGGCCAAAGGTCATCTGGCGAAGTCGCTCGTGACCGTGCTCGAAACCTATCCGCGCGACGAGCTTTTTCAGGCCGAAGAAGATCAGCTCTACGAAATCGCGCTAGGCGTGCTGCGTTTGCAGGAGCATCAGCGCACCCGTCTGTTCGTGCGGCGAGACCGCTTCGACCGGTTCGTGTCGTGCCTCGTGTTCGTGCCGCGCGACAAGTACAACACCGATCTGCGCCAGCGTATCGCGAATCTGCTGGCCGACGCGTTCAATGGCGAGAGCGTCGAGTTCACGCCGCTGCTTTCGGAGTCGACGCTGGCGCGCATTCACTTCGTCGTGCATGCGAAACCGGGCGGCATGCCCAATGTCGATACGCACGAGCTGGAAGCGCGGCTCGTGCAGGTTGCACGCCGCTGGCAGGACGATCTCGCCGATGCGTTGCTCGATGCCTTCGGCGAAGAGCAGGGCAACCGTCTGCTGCAACACTACGCAGATTCGTTCCCCGCCGGCTATCGCGACGATTATCCGGCCCGCACGGCGGTGCGCGATATCGAACTGATCGAACGCGTGCAAGGCAGCGAGCGGCTCGCCATGAACCTGTACCGCCCGATCGAATCGGGCCCGCGTGCGTTTCGCTTCAAGGTGTATCGCGCGGGTTTACCGATCGCCCTGTCGCGCAGCCTGCCTATGCTCGAACATCTCGGCGTGCGTGTCGATGAAGAGCGGCCCTATCTGATCGAAGCGTTGGGCGCGACCCCGGCATGGATTCACGATTTCGGCCTCGAACTTGCGGACGACGCGGAGTTCGATATCGAACGCGTCAAGGATCTCTTCGAAGAAGCGTTCGAGCAGGTCTGGACCGGCGCGATCGAAAGCGACGACTTCAATCGCCTTGTATTGCGCGCGCAACTGGATGCGCGCGAGGTGACGATACTGCGCGCCTATGCGAAGTATTTGCGGCAGGTGGGCTCGACCTTCAGCGACGCGTATATCGAGCGCGCAGTGACCGGCAATCCGGCGATTGCGCGCATGCTGGTCGAGCTGTTCGTGGCCCGCTTCGACCCGGTGCTGGGCGAGACGCGCGAGGCGCGCGTCGACGGCTGGCTGCGCACAATCGACAGTGCGCTCGACCAGGTGCCGAATCTCGACGAAGACCGGATACTGCGGCAATTTCTCGGCGTGATCAAAGCCACGCAACGCACCAACTATTATCGTTTCGATGCCGAAGGTCATCCCAAGCCGTATCTGTCCTTCAAGTTCAATCCCGCGCTGGTGCCCGGCTTGCCCGAACCGAAACCGATGTTCGAAATCTGGGTCTACTCGCCGCGCGTGGAAGGCGTGCACTTGCGCGGCGGACGCGTGGCGCGCGGCGGTTTGCGCTGGTCGGACCGGCGCGAGGATTTCCGCACGGAGGTGCTCGGCCTGATGAAGGCCCAGATGGTGAAGAACGTGGTGATCGTGCCGGTCGGTTCCAAAGGCGGCTTCGTCGTGAAGAATCCGCCGCCGCAAACCGAACGCGACGCGTGGATGCATGAGGGCATTGCCTGCTATCAGACCTTCCTGCGCGGCCTGCTCGATCTGACCGACAACCTCGCGGGCACGGCCGTGGTGCCGCCGCCCGACGTAGTGCGTCACGATCCCGACGACCCCTACCTGGTGGTGGCCGCTGACAAAGGCACGGCCACGTTCTCCGACTACGCGAACGCGATTTCGCAAGAATACGGTTTCTGGCTCGACGACGCTTTTGCGTCGGGCGGTTCGGTCGGTTACGACCACAAGAAAATGGCCATCACCGCGCGCGGTGCATGGGAGTCGGTCAAGCGGCACTTCCGCGAAATGGGCGTGGACACGCAGACCACGGATTTCACGGTGGTGGGCGTCGGCGATATGTCGGGCGACGTGTTTGGCAACGGCATGCTGCTGTCGCCGCATATCAGGCTGGTGGCCGCGTTCGATCATCGACATATCTTTCTCGATCCGAATCCCGATCCGGCAGTCAGTCTTGCCGAACGCGGGCGATTGTTCGTGCTCGACCGATCGAGTTGGGCCGACTACGACCCTTCGCTGATCTCGGCGGGCGGCGGCGTATTTCCGCGCAGCGCCAAGACGATTCCGCTTTCGCAGGCGGTGCAGTCGGTGCTCGGCATCAGCGCACCGGCGCTCGCGCCCGCCGAATTGATGCGTGCAATTTTGCAGGCGCCGGTCGATCTGCTCTACAACGGCGGCATCGGCACGTATGTGAAGGCGAGCCGCGAAACGCATCTGCAGGTCGGTGATCGCGCCAACGACGCGATCCGCGTCAATGGCGCGGACTTGCGTTGCAAGGTCGTGGCCGAGGGCGGCAATCTCGGTCTCACGCAACTCGGTCGCATCGAGTTCGCGCAGCGCGGCGGCCGTATCAATACCGATGCGATCGACAATTCCGCGGGCGTCGACTGCTCGGATCACGAGGTCAACATCAAGATTCTGCTGGGGCTGGTCGTTGCCGAAGGCGAGATGACGGAGAAGCAGCGCAATGCGCTGCTCGCCGAAATGACCGACGAGGTCGGTTTGCTCGTTTTGCAGGACAACTACTACCAGACTCAGGCGCTCTCGATCGCCGGCCGGTACGGTGTCGAATTGCTCGATGCGGAAGCACGCCTGATGCGCTACCTCGAACGGACCGGGCGCCTGAATCGCGTGATCGAGTTTTTGCCGACCGATGAAGAGCTCGCCGAACGGCAGGCCGCGAAACAGGGGCTCACCACGCCGGAGCGCGCGGTGCTGCTCGCGTACAGCAAGATGTGGCTATATGACGCGCTGCTCGAATCGTCGATGCCGGAAGACCCGCTCGTCGCCGACATGCTGGTCGAATATTTCCCGAAACCGTTGCGGCAGCGCTTTAGCGAGCCGATGCAGCGCCACCCGCTGCGCCGCGAAATTCTCGCGACACATCTGACCAACGCGCTGGTGAATCGGGTGGGCTGCGAGTTCGTACACCGGTTGATGGAGGAAACCGACGCCCAGCCCGGCGATATCGCGCGGGCCTGCATCATGGCCCGCGACGTGTTCGATCTCGACCACGTCTGGCGCAGTATCGACGCGCTCGACAATCGCGTTGCCGACGACGTCCAGGCGCGCATGTTCGTCGAAGTCGCGCGGCTCGTCGAGCGTTCGGCGCTGTGGTTCCTGCGGCAATTGCAATCGGGTGCGGTCAGCGACGGCGAGGTGGCCGGCCTGCTCGCGCGTTGCCGGGACGCGGCGCAACGGCTGGCGTCGCAATGGCCGGCGCTGCTGCC
This sequence comes from Paraburkholderia dioscoreae, assembly GCF_902459535.1. Lineage (NCBI taxonomy): Bacteria > Pseudomonadati > Pseudomonadota > Betaproteobacteria > Burkholderiales > Burkholderiaceae > Paraburkholderia > Paraburkholderia dioscoreae. The sequence goes on along the minus strand of NZ_LR699554.1, from coordinate 2,630,861 downwards.
GGGCGCCGACCTCGAAGCGCTCTCCGAGCGGCAACGCGTGTTCGCGGACGCCGGCGTGGATAGCGAACTGGCGGTGCGGGTCGCGAGCGGCGAGATCTCGGCCGCGCTGCTCGATATCGCCGAAGTGGCTTCGACCTGCGGGCGCAGTCTCGAACTGGTGGCGGGTGTCTATTTCGCGCTCGGTACGCTGCTCAATTCCAGCTGGATCAGCGAGCGCGCCACCGCTTTGCCGGTGCCCACGCACTGGGACATGTTGGCGCGCGCCACGGCGCTGGCCGAACTCGCGCGTCTGAAGCGCGCGTTGACCACCAGCGCACTGGCCGGCGCCAACGAAGCCTCCACACCGGATGCGCTCGTCGAGGCATGGCGTCAGAAGCGCACCGCGCAACTGGAACGCTACGCCCGGCTGCTGATCGATCTGCGGGCCACAGGCGGCGCGAGCCTGTCGATGCTGCTGGTGATCGTGCGGGAGATGGCGGCGCTCGAAAGGGCTTGACGCGGCACACGGGAGCGAAGGCCGAGGCGTCGAGCGAGTTTGTCGAGTCAGGCAGGAGCACGCACGGTCCAAACGACACCGGGGTTGGACGCATGGCGCCCGGCATGGCCATAATACGGGCTGTTGCCTACCGAAAGCTCTTTGCAAACCCACGGACGCCTGCCACGACGATGAAAGAAGAATCGCCGAAAGCCATTTTCTATGCGCTCGCCGCCAACCTCGGCATTGCCCTCTGTAAGTTCGCTGCTGCCACATTTACCGGTTCCGGCTCGATGTTCGCCGAGGCCATTCATTCGACCGCCGACTGCGGCAATCAACTGCTCCTGCTATTCGGCCTGCGCGAAGCGCGCAAGCCCGCGAGCCCGTTGCATCCAATGGGCAGCGGGCGCGAGATCAATTTCTATTCGCTGCTCGTCGCGCTTTTGCTGTTCTTTGTCGGCGGCGCGTTCTCGGTGTATGAGGGCGTGCACCGTCTGTTCATGCGCGAGCCGCTGCAGTATGAGTATGTCGCGTTGGCGGTACTCGGCGTGTCCGTGGTACTCGAGGCGCTTTCCTTGTGGGGCGCCGTCAAGGAAATTCGCAAGACGCATCCCGACAAAAGCATGTGGCGCTGGTTCCGGGAGACGCGCGAATCCGAACTGCTCGTCGTGGCGGGCGAGGATATCGCGGCGCTGGCGGGTCTGGCGATGGCCTTCGTTGCCGTGTTGCTCACCATGGTGACCGGCAATACGGTCTACGACGCGCTGGGTTCCATCGGCGTCGGCCTGCTGCTGATGGTGATCGCCTGGCTGGTGGCGCGTGAAGTGAAGTCGATGATCGTCGGCGAATCGGCGGGCCCGGAAGTGCGGCGCGCTATCGAGGCCCATCTGCGCGCGCGCGCCGAGATTCGCAGCATCATCAACATGATCACGCTGCAATGGGGCCGGCATGTCGTGGTGGCCGTGCAGGCGGAGATGATCGACTACCCGAGCGGCCGCGCCATGATCGATGCGATCAACGTGATCGAGGCGGACTTGCAGGCCGCGTTTCCGCAAGTCCGCTGGGTATTTTTCGAACCGGACGTGCCGCGCGTTTAACGGGCACACGTACCGCTCAATCGAACCCGGTCACTGCATGCGGCACATACAACTCTTCCAGGCGGCCGATTTCATCCACGCTCAGTTTCAATGAGAGCGCGGCCACCGCGTCGTCGAGATGATGCAGTTTGGTCGCGCCGACGATCGGCGCGGTGATCGGCTTCTTCTGCAACACCCACGCCAGCGCCACTTGCGCGCGCGGCACGCCGCGTTCCCTAGCGATCTCGCTGACCCGTTCGACGATGCGCCGATCCGCGTCTTCCGTCTGCGCGTAGAGCGTGCGGCCGAATTCGTCGGTCTCGGAGCGTGCGCTTTCGGTGTTCCAGTCGCGTGTCAGGCGGCCACGCGCAAGCGGGCTCCACGGAATGACGCCGATACCTTCGCTCTCGCACAGCGGCAGCATTTCGCGCTCTTCCTCGCGGTAGAGCAGATTCACGTAGTTCTGCATCGTTGCGAAGCGCGTCCAGCCGTTGCGTTCGGCCACGTGCAACGCCTTGGCGAACTGCCACGCATACATGGACGATGCGCCGATATAGCGCGCCTTGCCGGCTTTCACGACATCGTGCAGCGCTTCCATGGTTTCTTCGATCGGCGTGCCGTAGTCCCAGCGATGGATCTGGTACAGATCCACGTAATCCGTGCCGAGACGCCTGAGACTGTTGTCGATCTCCGCCATGATCACCTTGCGCGAGAGCCCCGCGCCATTCGGGCCCGGATGCATGCGGCCATGCACCTTGGTGGCGAGCACGATCTCGTCGCGCATCGCAAAGTCCTTCAGTGCGCGGCCGACGATTTCCTCGCTCGTGCCGTCGGAATAGACGTTCGCGGTATCGAAGAAGTTGATGCCTTGATCGAGCGCCTGCTTGATGAAAGGCCGTGCGGCTTCGTCGCCGAGCGACCACGGATGGGGGCCGCGAGACGGCACGCCGTAGCTCATGCAGCCGAGACAAAGACGCGATACATCAAGGCCGGTACGGCCGAGTTTCACATAGTCCATCGTGGTGCTCCTGTTGTGAGTGCACAAACGCGGTGCGTCTCCCGAGGCGACTTCCTTCGGGGCGTGCTGCGGACGTTCGATTATAAGAAAACGGCGAAGAGCGCGTATTGAACCGATTTGCATAGCTTTCCGGCAGCGGCCGCAAACGTGGACCGATCGTGCATCGTGTAGTGGAAAATAATTTCTTCGCACCTATACTTCTTTCGGCTTGAAAGCAGCACTCTCTCCCAACCTGCATCACAAGCAAAAAAGGAAGATCACGATGCTGACTCGCTCACTTGGCGCCATGGCCGCCATTACACTCGCGGCATGCGCGGCCTTTTCGTCCGGACCGGCCAGTGCGGACGACAACGACGGCTTTTCGCACGACGACGGCGGCTCGCGCGGTCGGCCCGTCAAGGTGATGATCATTTCGATGTTCGGGCCGGAAGGGCAGGTGTGGCTCGACAACCTCGGGCCGTGGCGCGAGATCGCGGTGGACGGCCTGTCGCCCGATTACCCCACGGTCCATTGCAACAGGCAGGACGTGTGCGTGATGACCACCGGCATGGGGCACAGCAACGCCGCTGCGTCGATCATGGCGCTGACGTTCTCGTCGCGTTTCGATTTGCGGCATACCTATTTCATGGTTGCCGGTATTGCGGGGATCGATCCGCAGCAGGGGACGGTGGGATCCGCCGCATGGGCGAAATATCTGGTCGACTTCGGCATTCAGTGGGAGATAGACGGGCGCGAAATTCCGCCTGGCTGGACAACGGGCTACCTTGGCATCAACACCACGAGTCCCACCGCCAAGCCGCCGCTCGACTACCGTACCGAAGTGTTCCAGTTGAACACCCGGCTCGCGGATACGGCTTTCGCCCTGTCGCGTAGCGTGACACTGTCCGATAACTTGCAGGCGCAGGCCGCCCGGGCCAAGTACGCCTATGCGCCGGCCAACCGGCCGCCCACCGTCATTCAGTGCGACACGCTGGCGGGCGACACCTGGTGGTCGGGCACGCTGCTCGGGCAGCGCGCCCGCGACTGGACCAAAATCCTGACCGATGGAAAGGGTGTCTACTGCACGACGCAGCAGGAGGATAACGCCACGTACGAAGCCCTCAAGCGTGCGGCTTCAGTACATAAAGTGGATCTGAATCGCGTTGCCGTGCTGCGGGCAGGCTCCGACTTCGACCGGCCCTACGATGGGCAGACGAGCGCGGACAACCTGCTGAACTATGCGGCGCAAGGCGGCTTTACGATCGCTATCCAGAACCTGTTCCTCTCGGGCAATCCGCTCGTGCAGGATATCGCCACACATTGGGGCGAGTGGCGCGACGGCGTGCCGAGGCGCTAGGCCGCTTCGCATGAGTGCGTGCCCGCGAATCGGATCCGCGGGCACTGGCTGCTGCTTTCGACATTTAGTGTTGCGGCGCGCGGTACGGCGTCCACACTGGCGTGTCGGTATCCCAATGGTCGAGTTCAGAGGGTGTCATGATGTGCTCCTTTTTGAAGAGTGCATGAATGCGCCGCAATGACTATTTCTTTTGGAAACCGAATCATTGCAACAGGTTTGCCTTATTGTCCGTTGGCCACGCGCGTGACGTCGGCGCTCCTGCCTTCCTGCAGTGCAATGCGTGCAGCTTGCGTTTGACCGATCAGGCCTTTGTTCGGATACGTCGTGCGGTTCAACGCGGGCAGCGAGCCGTCGCGATAGGCCGCGACCAGTTCCGCCTTCACTTCTTCACGCGTTTTCGCGCTGGTGCTCGGCGTGGGTAGCGGTTCATAGGTGCCGGCGCGGCCAATGCCGCCGCTGCTTTGCGCAAACACCGGAGCGCTCGCGAGCAGCGAAAGAGCCAGGCCTGCCAAGAGATTGCGTTTCATGATTCACTCCTGTCGATTCGTTTGCAGCACGAGCGGCGCTGCGACAGGGTGAAATGTAGACTTCGAGGCAGGGCGGATAAATCGCACTTTCGCGAAATGAATTGTCGAGTTTCCAGAACAATCGCGAGAACGCTGCATTAAAACGCTGTAATTGCGGTGCTGGATAAGAAAACCGCGGCATTGGAGCCGCGGTTGGAATTCACTGTTGCAGATTCCGTACTTCAAATCGCGCTAATCACGCGACCCATTCTGTTATCACCGGCGTATCGAGCGTCGGAGCAGACTCGCGCTCTTCGAAAGTGCGCTTCGTGCAGGTTGCGTCGAGACTGCCGCGTCCGCTCAGCAACGGACAGCGGTCGAACAGCTCTGCGATCCAGTCTACGAAAACGCGGACTTTAGGCGACAGATGGCGGCTGTGCGGATAGACTGCGGAAATCGGCATCGGCAAAGGTTTCAGCTCCGGCAGGACTTCCACCAGTTGGCCCGAACGCAGATGCGGCAGCACCATGAAGAGCGCAGGCTGAATCAGGCCGAAGCCTTCCAGTCCGCAGGTCACGTAGGCGTCGGCGTCGTTCACCGAGACGATGCCCTTCATTTTTACTTCGATTTCTTTGCCATCAACCATGAAGGCCCAATCGAGCGTGCGTCCCGTGCGGCTCGAAAAGTAATTGACTGCTTTGTGATTCTCCAGGTCTTCGAGCGAAGAGGGCATGCCCGCGCGTTCGATGTAATCGGGGGCCGCGCAGGTCACGCCCTCGAACAAACCGATACGACGCGCCACCAGCGAGGAATCCTGTAGCGCGCCGACCCGCACCACGCAATCCACGCCTTCCTGCAACAGATCCACCGGCCGGTCCGTCAGGCCGAGTTGCAGGTCGATGTCCGGGTAGCGAGTGTGGAATTCACACAGCGAGGGAATCACCAGCAGGCGGCCAATCGACCCCGGCATGTCGATGCGCAGCTTGCCGTGCGGTTTTTTATTGCCGCTTTGAAAACTGGCCTCGGTTTCTTCGACGTCCGCGAGGATGCGCACGCAGCGTTCGTAGTACGCCGCGCCGTCCGGCGTGAGCGACAGACGCCGCGTGGTCCGATGCATCAGACGCGTGCCAAGGAACGCTTCGAGGTTCTGAATAATCGTGGTAACCGATGCGCGCGGCAGGTCGAGCGTCTCCGCTGCACGGGTAAAGCTGTTGGTGTCGACGACACGCGTGAACACTTGCATGGCCTGAAGCCGGTCCATTGCAGACCTCCAATAGGGGCGGGCGCACCGAGCAGGAAAAGACTCCACCGCGAATCCGCAGACAATCGCATTCGATTGTTCAGGGGCGCCGAATTGTGTTGCCGGATTATAGGCATTTATTTACGAGTCTGCTGAACCCACAATTCGCACCATTGAAGTTCTATGCGCATTGCGCGGCTCGACATGGAAGCATTTAAACCGCCGTACTCCTTTGTGCCCGCCGGCAGCGATGCGGCAGAGGCGGACAGCACGGCACTGGAAGTCACTGACGTGCAGATCGAAGGGCACGCGCAGGACATCACGTTGCGCCTATACCGGCAGGAAAAGAAAACCGCACTGCCGGTACTGCTTTATTTCCACGGTGGTGGATTTACGAAGGGATCGATCGACCAGGCCGATTACGCGTCGCGTTATTTCGCAGAACACTTACCGGCTCTGGTCGTCTCGGTCGGCTACTCGCTCGCGCCACAGTTTCCGTTTCCGGCCGCGCCCGAAGACGCGCACCGCGCGGCGCTGTGGGTGCAAACGCGGGCTCGTGCGTTCGGCGGCAACAGCAAGAAGGTGGGTGTGGCGGGTCACGATGCGGGCGGCCAACTGGCCAATTGCCTCGCTTTCATTGCGCGTGACCGCGGCGACGTGCGGATCGCGGCCCAGGCGCTGTTCGGGCCGATGCTCGATCCGAGCCTCACGCGGCTGGGCGACGAAAAGCGCCTCGGCTCGGACATCACGGCGAAAGAGTGCGCAGCATGTTACCGCGCGTACCTGCCGCAAGCGTCGCAGCGCATGCATCCGTATGCCGCGCCTCTCGAATCGTCGCGGCTCGCGGGCCTGCCGGCCACGCTGATCGTGACGGCGCAAAACGACGTGTTGCACGTGGAGGCGGAGAAATACGCCAGCAGTCTGATCGACGCCGGTGTGCTGACCCAGGTGGTCCGCTATCCGAGCGTTTCGCATGCGGCGTTGGCCGATCATGTGCCCGCCCTGCAGGAGGCGGTGCGATTTTTTCAGTGGCGCTTCGATACGCGCGCCCATCGATAAAACAGAAATAAGCAGAACTTTGATCAACGATACCGGGAGCTTCACATGACTATCCTTCCTCTTTCCCGTCGCCGTGTGGCGATTGCCGCACTTGTCGTCATCGTCGTGGCCGGGCTCGGCACGTTCGGCGCGATCCGCGTGGATGCGAGCTCGCCCGCCGCGCCGACCATCGTGCCGGAGGTCGATGTCGCCACTGTGGTGCAAAAAACGATCACGGACTGGCAGAGCTATTCGGGCCGTCTCGAAGCCGTCGAAAAGGTGGACGTGCGTTCGCAGGTGCCGGGCACCATCGTGTCCGTGAACTTCAAGGATGGCGCGCTCGTGAAGAAAGGCGACACGCTGTTCGTGATCGACCCGCGCCCGTACGCCGCCGAAGTGGATCGCGCCGAAGCGCAACTGGCCGCCGCGCAGGCGCGCACGGGTTACACGCAAAGCGATTGGGAGCGCGCGCAACGCCTGATCGCCGACAACGCGATCGCCAAGCGCGACTACGACGAGAAGCAGAACGCCGCGCGCGAAGCAAGCGCGAATCTGAAGGCCGCGCAAGCCGCTCTCGAAACCGCCCGCATCAATCTCGGCTACACGAAGATCGTCGCGCCGGTTTCGGGCCGCGTGTCGCGCGCGGAAATCACGGTGGGCAACGTCATATCGGCGGGCGCGGCTGCTGCGCCGCTGACCACGCTGGTGTCGGTTTCGCCGATCTACGCATCGTTCGACGCGGACGAACAAACGTATCTGCAATACCTGAGCCGCGCGAAAGACGGCAGCAAGGTGCCGGTGGAACTCGGTCTCGCGGACGAAAGCGGCTATTCGCGCAGCGGCGTGATCGAATCGGTGGACAACCGCCTCGACACCTCGTCGGGCACGATCCGCGTGCGCGCGCGCTTCGATAACCAGGATGGTGCACTGATTCCCGGTTTGTACGCGCGCGTGAAGGTAGGCGGCAGCGAACCGCATCCCGCGCTGTTGATCGACGACGCCGCCGTCGGTACGGATCAGGACAAGAAGTTCGTGCTGGTGGTGGATCAGGGCAATCACGTCGTGTATCGCACGATCGACGTGGGCGGCATGCAGGGCAATCTGCGCGTGGTGAAGGGTGGCCTGAAACCGAATGACCGCATCGTCGTGAACGGTATCCAGCGCGTGCGTCCGGGCGACGCGGTGCGCGCCCATATGGTGCCGATGACGACCGACCAGGATCCGAACAGCGCGCCGCTCGCGCAGACGCCGACGCCATCGCAGACGCAAACGCAGGCACAAACGCAGGCACAAACGCCGACGCGCACCAAAGCGGACAAGAATTCGTGAGCCTTGCACGCCGTGGCATGACTGCGCGGCGCACGCTCCAACGTTAAGAGCTTCCAATGAACATATCCAAATTCTTCATCGATCGGCCGATCTTTGCCGGCGTGCTATCGGTATTGATCCTGCTGGCGGGCGTGATTTCGCTCTTCAAGCTGCCGATCTCGGAGTATCCGGAAGTCGTGCCGCCTTCGGTGGTGGTGCACGCGCAATATCCGGGTGCGAATCCGAAGGTGATCGCCGAAGCGGTCGCTTCGCCGCTCGAAGAGCAGATCAACGGCGTCGAGAACATGCTGTACATGCAGTCGCAAGCGAATAGCGACGGCAATCTCACGCTCACGGTGACCTTCAAGCTCGGCACCAATCCGGACCTCGCGACGCAACTGGTGCAGAACCGCGTCAACCAGGCGCTGCCGCGTCTGCCGGAAGACGTGCAGCGTCTGGGCATTACGACGATCAAGAGTTCGCCCACGCTGACCATGGTGGTCCACCTGATCTCGCCGAACAATCGCTACGACATGACGTATCTGCGCAACTACGCGCTGCTGAACGTCAAGGACCGGCTGGCGCGGATTCAGGGCGTGGGCGAAGTGCAGTTGTGGGGTTCGGGCGATTACGCGATGCGCGTCTGGCTCGATCCGCAGAAAGTGGCGCAACGCGGTTTGACGGCGACCGAAGTGGTCAACGCGATTCGCGAGCAGAACATTCAGGTGGCGGCCGGTGTGATCGGCGCATCGCCTTCGGTGCCGGGCACACAGTTGCAGTTGTCGGTGAATGCGCGCGGCCGTCTGAGGACGGAGGGCGAATTCGGCGACATCATTGTCAAGACCGCGCCGGACGGCGGCGTGACCTATCTGCGCGATATTGCGCGGATCGAACTTGCGGCGTCGGAATACGGCTTGCGTTCGCTGCTCGACAACAAGCCGGCTGTGGCGCTCGCCATCAACCAGGCGCCGGGCGCGAACTCGCTCGCGATTTCCGATCAGGTGCGCTCCGCGATGAAGGAACTCGCGGAAGACATGCCGGCAGGCGTCGAATACAAGATCGTCTACGACCCGACGCAGTTCGTGCGCTCGAGTATCGAGGCAGTCGTGCATACGCTGCTCGAAGCGATCGCGCTGGTTGTGATCGTCGTGATCGTGTTCCTGCAAACGTGGCGCGCGTCGATCATTCCGTTGATCGCCGTGCCGGTGTCGATCGTGGGGACGTTCTCGCTGCTGCTCGCGTTCGGTTTCTCGATCAACGCATTGTCATTGTTCGGCATGGTGCTCGCCATCGGGATCGTGGTGGACGATGCGATCGTGGTGGTGGAGAACGTCGAGCGGAACATCGAAAACGGCCTGAGTGCGCGCGACGCGACGTATAAAGCGATGCAGGAAGTGAGCGGGCCGATTATCGCCATTGCGCTGACACTGGTTGCCGTGTTCGTGCCGCTCGCGTTCATGACCGGTTTGACGGGCCAGTTCTACAAGCAGTTTGCAATGACCATCGCGATTTCGACGGTGATCTCGGCGTTCAATTCGCTGACGCTGTCGCCGGCGCTGTCCGCGATGCTGTTGCGCAGTCATGGTGCGAAAGAAGACTTCGTGACGCGCGTGATGAATCGCCTGCTGGGTGGTTTCTTCAAGCGTTTCAACAAGGTGTTTCATCGCGGCTCGACGGAGTACGGCCGCGGCGTGACCGGCGTGCTGCGCCGTAAGGGCGCGATGCTCGCGGTGTACGCCATCCTGTTGGGCGCGACCGTGCTGATCTCGCGCGTGGTGCCGGGCGGTTTCGTGCCGGCGCAGGACAAGGAGTACCTGATTGCTTTCGCGCAGTTGCCGAACGGCGCGTCGCTGGATCGCACGGAGAAGGTGATTCGCGACATGAGCTCGATCGCGCTGAAGCAGCCGGGCGTGGAGAGCGCGGTGGCGTTCCCGGGTCTCTCGGTGAACGGCTTCACGAATAGCTCCAGCGCGGGCATCGTGTTCGTCACGCTCAAGCCCTTCAAGGATCGTGGCGACAAGAAACTCTCGGCCGGTGCGATTGCCGGTGCGCTGAACCAGCAATACGGTGCGATCAAGGATTCGTTCGTCGCGGTGTTCCCGCCGCCACCCGTGCTAGGTCTCGGTACGCTCGGCGGCTTCAAGATGCAGTTGGAGGATCATGGCGCGCTCGGTTACGCGGAGTTGAACAAGGCAGCAGAGGCGTTCGTGAAGAAGGCGGCACAGACGCCTGAACTCGGCCCGACCTTCTCCAGCTACCAGATCAACGTGCCGCAACTGAACGTGGATCTCGATCGCGTGAAGGCCAAGCAGCTCGGCGTGCCGGTCACGGACGTGTTCAATACGATGCAGATCTATCTGGGCTCGCTGTATGTGAACGACTTCAACCGCTTTGGCCGCGTGTATCAGGTGCGGGTGCAGGCGGACGCGCCATTCCGTCAGCGTGCCGACGACATCCTGCAACTCAAGACACGCAATGCCGCGGGCGACATGGTGCCGTTGTCGTCGCTGGTGACAGTGACGCCGACGTTCGGCCCGGAAATGGTGGTGCGTTACAACGGTTATACGGCTGCCGACATCAACGGCGGACCGGCGCCCGGCTTCTCGTCGGGTCAGGCGCAGGCCGCGGCCGAACGCGTGGCGGCGGAAGTCTTGCCGCACGGTGTGAAGCTCGAATGGACCGACCTGACGTATCAGCAGATTCTGGCCGGCAATGCAGGCTTGTGGGTGTTCCCGATCAGCGTGCTGCTCGTGTTCCTCGTGCTCGCCGCGCTGTATGAAAGCCTGACGCTGCCGCTCGCGGTGATCCTGATCGTGCCGATGAGCGTGCTGTCCGCGCTGACCGGCGTGTGGCTCACCGGTGGCGACAACAACATCTTCACGCAGATCGGTTTGATGGTGCTGGTGGGCTTGTCGGCGAAGAACGCGATCCTGATCGTCGAGTTCGCTCGCGAACTGGAGCACGACGGGCATACGCCGCTCTCCGCGGCGATCGAGGCAAGCCGCTTGCGTCTGCGGCCGATTCTGATGACGTCGATCGCTTTCATCATGGGCGTGGTGCCGCTGGTGCTGTCGAGCGGAGCCGGTTCGGAGATGCGTCATGCGATGGGTATCGCGGTGTTCTTCGGCATGCTCGGCGTCACGCTGTTCGGTCTGATGCTGACCCCTGTGTTCTATGTGGTGCTGCGTACGCTGGCGGGTGGAACCATTCACGTCGCGCAGAAGGATTCGCCGCACTACGGCGCGCCGGTGACGGACGCCTGAGGAGAAAACAATAATGAAACGCTTTGAATCTTTGAGTGGGTGGGGCCGGGCGGCTACCAGCGGTTTGCTGGTTGCATTGCTCGCTGCCTGCTCCGTCGAGCCGACTTATAAACGGCCTGAAGTGGATACGCCGGTTGCGTTCAAGGAAGCGCCTGCTGCGTCGGCGCCGTCTGCAGCGTCCGCGCCGTCGGCTGGATCGGCGCAGGACAACGGTACATGGAAGCAGGCGCAGCCCGCCGACGACGCGCATCGAGGCGAATGGTGGACGATTTTCGGCGACCCGCAACTCAACGCGCTCGAGGAGCAGGCGGCCGCCGCCAATCAGGACCTGAAGGCCGCCGCGGCGCGCGTGCAGCAGGCGCGGGCGGTGACGCAGGCGGCGAAGTCGGACTGGTTCCCGAAGCTCGACGCAGGCTTCGGCCCGACGCGCGAGCGTGCTTCGGCGGCGTCGCAATTCCAGCCAGACAGCGCGGGCGGCACGAACGGCACGATCTGGCGCGCGCAAGTGGGCGCGTCGTACGAGGCGGATCTGTTCGGTCGGGTCGGCTCGAACGTGAACGCATCGCGGGCGGACGAGCAGCAAAGCGAAGCGCTGTTCCGTTCCGTGCAACTGTCGTTGCAGGCGGACGTTGCGCAGAACTACTTCCAGTTGCGTGAGCTCGATACGGATCAGGATCTGTACCGCCGTACCGTGGCGTTGCGCGAGGACACGCTGAAGCTGGTCGAACGGCGTTTCAAGGAAGGCGATATCGGCGAGCTGGATGTCTCGCGGGCTCGCAACGAACTCGCGAGTGCGCGTGCGGACGCCGTGGGCGTGGCGCGTCAGCGCGCCGCGTCGGAACACAGCCTCGCGATTCTGCTGGGCAAGCCGCCGGCGGATTTCTCGTTTGCGGAGGCGCCGCTGGCGCCCGTGACGGTGCGGGTGCCGCCGGGTCTGCCCTCGGCTTTGCTTGAGCGGCGCCCGGATATTTCGGCAGCTGAGCGGGCGATGCAGGCGGCGAACGCGCGTGTCGGCCTTGCGAAATCGGCGTTCTTCCCGAAACTCGATATCACCGGCGCGGCCGGTTTCGAGTCGGCGACGCTCGGCGATCTGTTCATGTGGTCGAGCCGTGCGTTCATTCTCGGGCCGTTTGCCGGCACGGCGTTGACGCTGCCTTTGTTCGACGGCGGTCGCCGCAAGGCGAATCTCGCGCAGGCCCGTTCGAAGTACGACGAGGACGTTGCGCAGTATCGTCAGCAGGTGCTGGTGGCGTTCCGTGAGGTCGAAGACAACCTGGCCGATTTGCGCTTGCTCGACGATCAGATGCGCGAGCAGAACGATGCGGTTCAGGCATCGCAACGGGCGGCGCATCTGTCGCGTACGCAGTACACGGAAGGCGCGGTCAGCTATCTGGACGTGATCGACGGCGAGCGGCAGGTGCTGATTTCGCAGTTGCAGGCGAGCCATCTGTCGGGCACGCAGGCGGTGGCGACGGTTAATCTGATTCGCGCGCTGGGCGGTGGTTGGGGCGGCGTGAGTGCGCCTGATACGGCGGTAGGCGCGATTGCGCCGGCGTCGGCTTCTGTGGCTGCGGTCGCTGCGTCGGCGCCCGCTTCCGCTTCCGTGCAGCAGGTGGCGAAGCAGTAAGTTTGTCCCGCGAGGGGCGAGCGGTGGACGCCGGGGCGCGCGAAAGCGCGGCCCCGGCGTTTTGTTGCCCAAATCATTTTTCCCGCTTTCCTTTCGAAAATCCCTTCGTAGACCGCCGCATTTCCGCCCTCTATGATGAGCCGCACCTCATCTGGAGAGAGGCGATGACCTGTCCGATCTTCCGCTGTCCGCGCTGACCGATCTGCGCGTCCTGTCGCTGCCACGCGCGGCCTGAGCCGCACGTTGCGGATTTCCGTTGCCCATATGTCCGGCATGCGTGCTTACGCTTCCAAACGAAGTCCGCTTCGAAGACGCGCGCGCATGACGGTGGATCGGCTCGCCTCGAATCAACACCACGCCCCAATCCCACGAGTTCACCATGCGCATTTTTCTATCCACTGTGCGGCGCTTTTTCCACACGCCGGCTATCTCGCTCATCGGCGCTTTCGGTCTCACGCTCGCATTGCAGGTCTCGCCTGCCTCAGCGGCCGACTCGTCCACGCTGAAAATCGGCACTGCGACCAGCCCGCAAATCGAGGCGCTCAAAATCGCCGCGCGCGAAGCCAAAGAGCAGGGACTCGACGTGAAGATCATCGAGTTCACCGACTGGAACACGCCGAATGCGGCGCTCGCCAACAAGGACATCGACGTCAACTACTTCCAGCACATTCCGTTTCTCGAGAATGCGAAGAAGCAGGGCGGTTATAACTTCGTCGCGATTGCGCCCGGCACGATCATGAAGATCGGCCTGTATTCGAAGAAGATCAAACGCTTCGACGAATTGAAAGACGGCGCCACGGTCGCCATTGCCAACGATCCGGTCAACGGCGGCCGCGGTCTGTTGTTGCTGCAACGCGCCGGCTTGATCAAGCTCAAGCCGGGCGTCGACTATCGCGCGACGACGCTCGACATTATCGACAACCCGAAGCACCTGAAGATCGTGCAGCTCGAAGCATCGCAACTGGCGCGCTCGCTCGACGACGTCGATCTCGCGCAGGGCTATCCGAGTTTCATCAAGCTCGCGGGTACCACTGATCCGAATAGCGCGCTGCTGTTCGACGGCCTCGAGAACAAGAACTACGCGATCCAGTGGGTCGTGCGTCCGGAAAGCGTGAACGACCCGCGTATCCGTAAGTACATCTCGATCTATCAGCATTCGCCGGCGGTGCGCGCCGCGCTCGACAAAGCCTTCGGCAATCTTTATGCCGTTGCCTGGTAACCCGCGCGGGCATGCCTGAATCGTTCGAAGATTACGCTCCCGCGTGGAAGCCCGGCGTGCATGCCGGCGCACAGCATCGGCGCCGGTTGCAAGCGGCTGCGCCGACCACCGCGGAAGCCTGAAAGGAGCTGGATCATGGCCAATCTTTTCGACGCGCCGCAGTTCATCGAAGACGCGCCGTCTCTCGCCGTGAACGCGGATTCGCACGCAACGGCGACGCAACCCGCCGTGATATTCGACGACGTCGGCAAGGTGTTTGCCAACACGCGCGGCGTGGCAACCGCGGCGCTTGCCAACGTCACGTTGAACGTGGCGCGCGGCGAAGTGTTCGGCATTATCGGTCGCAGCGGTGCCGGCAAGTCGACGCTGCTGCGACTCGTCAACGGCCTGGAAAAGCCGAGTTCAGGTGCCGTGCGCGTGAATGGCGTGAGTGTCGGCGAACTCGACGAGCGCGGACTCGTGACTCTGCGTCGCCGTATCGGCATGGTGTTCCAGCACTTCAATCTGCTGTCCGCAAAGACGGTGAGCGAGAACATTGCGTTGCCGCTGAAAATCGCCGGCGTGCCGAAAGCGGCGATCGAGAAAAAGGTCGATGCGCTGCTGGAACTGGTGGGCTTGTCCGCCAAGCGCGATGCTTATCCGGCGAGCCTGTCCGGCGGTCAGAAACAGCGAGTCGGGATTGCACGGGCTTTGGTCACCGATCCGGACATTCTGCTTTGCGACGAAGCCACCTCCGCACTCGATCCGGAAACGACGCAAGCCATTCTCGCCTTGCTGCGCGATATCAATCAGCGCCTGAACCTGACCGTCGTATTGATCACGCATGAGATGCAGGTGATTCGCGAAGTTTGCGATACGGTTGCGGTGATCGAGCGCGGTGAAGTCGTGGAAACCGGTCCAGTGTGGCGCGTATTCGGCGATCCGCAACACGACGCGACGCGCGCGCTGTTGCGTACCCTGGTGCATGACTTGCCGACGGACCTCGCCGAGCGGGTCAAGCCGTTGCACGACATCGCGCAAGCGGATGCGCAGATTCTGCTGGACGTGCGTTTCACCGGCGTCGACGCGCGTGAGCCGGATCTCGGCGGGCTTGCTTCGGCGTTGAGTGTCGAAGGCGGGCGAGTGAGCTTCGTGCATGGCGGCATCGACCGGATTCAGGGGCATGCGCAGGGACGCCTCGTGGTGTCGGCGCAAGTCCGTGCGAATGCGGACAGCACCGTGCAAACGCAGATCGCGACATTGCTCGAACGCGCCCGCCGCTACGCCAATCATGTCGAGGTATTGGGCTATGTCTGATCTGTGGCTTTCCGAACTCGCCGACGCGGTTCGCGACACCATCGTCATGGTCGGCGTGTCCGCATTCATCGCGGCGCTGGTCGGCATTCCTCTGGCACTGGTGCTGGTCACCACGACACGTGGCGGCATCTTCGAGAAGAGGGTGGTGAACAGCACGCTCGGGGCACTCGTCAATGCGTTCCGCTCCACGCCATTCATCATTCTGCTAGTGGCATTGCTGCCGCTCACGCGTTTGCTGATCGGCACGACGATTGGCGTATGGGCCGCGATCGTGCCGCTCAGCATCGCGGCGATTCCGTTTTTCGCGCGCGTAGCCGAAGTGAGTTTGCGTGAAGTAGACCGTGGTTTGATCGAAGCCGCGCAGGCAATGGGCGCGCAACGCCGGCATATCATCTGGCATGTGCTGCTGCCGGAGGCGCTGCCGGGCATTCTCGGCGGCTTCACCATCACGGTGGTGGCGATGATCGGCTCGTCGGCGATGGCGGGCGCAGTCGGCGCCGGCGGCCTCGGCGATCTGGCCATCCGCTATGGCTACCAGCGCTTCGATACGACCGTGATGGTGACGGTGATCGTGCTGCTGATCGTGATCGTCACCGCGGTGCAGTTCGTCGGCGACCGATTCGTGCGGCGGCTCGCGCAGCGGGCGTGAGCGCCCATGATCGGGTCGTCGCCCCGGCCACGCGGCGGTTATTTGCATGAAGAATAGCCGCGCGCATTTCCGGCGCCTGCATCACCGCCTATCATGCTAGCTACAGCTTTGGGCGTCGTCGCAAGCATTCTGTTCGCGGCCGTCCGCCAAAAAACTTTTCACGTGGAAATTGCATGAACGATCCTCGTCATGCCGATGCGTTGCACACGCCTCAGGCATCCGCTGCGCCCGTGGTGCGCGATCTCGCGAGTCTGCTCGACGCGCTGCATGCCAGTGCCGCGCAGCGCGATCTCGAAGGCGGCCACGCCGCCCAGGAAAAACAATGGATCGCCGACGCGGGGCTTCTCACGCTCGCGGTGCCGCGCGAATTCGGCGGCCTCGGCGCGCGTTGGCCCGACATCTACGAGACGGTTCGCAAGATCGCGCAAGTGGACAGCGCGCTCGCGCATCTGTTGGGCTTCACCTGCCTGCAGGTGGTCAGCGTCAATGTATGGGGCAATCCTGAACAACGCGCCCGCTATCTGAGCGGCACCGTCGAAAACCGCTGGTGGTGGGGTAACGCGGTCAATCCGCTCGACACGCGGCTCATTGCCACCGCAAGCGGCGACGGCGGCTACCTGCTCGACGGCCAGAAGGGGTTCTGCTCAGGCACGCGCGGCTCGCAGATGATGACGGTCTCCGCGCAGGATCCGGTCACCGGCAAACCGGTGTTCGGCGTCGTGCCGACCACGCGCGAAGGCATCACCGTTCACGAAGACTGGAATCCGATCGGTCAGCGGCAGACCGATAGCGGCAGCGTGTCGTTCGTGCGCGTCAAGCTCGAACCGCAAGAAGTGATGGAGCGGCCCGACACGCCGCACGCGAGTTTGCGCACGCTGATCTCGCAACTGGTGCTGACCAACCTGTTCGTGGGCATCGCACAAGGCGCGCTCGACGAAGCGCGAGCCTACGTCACGCGGCACGGCAAGCCGTGGATCTATTCCGGCGTGGACAAAGCCACCGACGATCCCTACCTGATCCAGCGCTTCGGCGAGATGCGCCTGCAAGCGGTCAGCGCGGAAGCGCTGGCCACGCGCGCTGCCTGGCTGCTCGAAGACGCATGGCAGCAAGGCGCGGCGCTTTCCCCCGAAACCCGCGCGCAGGTGGCGCTCGCCACCTCGGAGGCGAAGATCGTCGCGCACCGCGCCGCGCTCGACGTCAGCGAACAGCTGTTCGACGCCTGTGGCGCCCGCGCCACGCATGCGCCGCTCGCGCTCGACCGTTTCTGGCGCAACGCTCGCGTGCATACGCTGCACGATCCGCTCGACTACCGCGTGCGCGACGTCGGCCGCTACGCGCTTACCGGCGCGTTGCCGGAGGTTTCTTTGTACACTTGAGGCGGCTCGCGGCGGCCTGTACGATGCGCCGTGTTTATCCCCTTCAAGAGACTCCCGGATTGCAGTTCAAACTACCGACTACGGCAACGGCGCCGTTTTGCCCATCCGAGGTGCAAGGCTCGGTGGCCGTCTCGCGAGACGCGCCTTTCTGGAAGAAGATTCTGCAATTCGCGGGGCCCGGCCTGCTGGTCTCGATCGGCTATATGGACCCGGGCAACTGGGCGACCGACATCGAAGCCGGCTCGCGCTATGGCTACAGCCTGCTGTTCGTTGTCATGCTGTCGAGTCTCGCGGCGATGGCGCTGCAATGCCTGAGCATGCGCCTTGGCATTGCGACCGGGCGCGATCTCGCCGAGTTGTCGAGAACACGCTATTCGCCGGCCGTGGCGCGTGTTCAGTGGCTGCTGGCGGAACTGTCGATCGTGGCCTGCGATCTGGCCGAAGTGCTCGGCGGCGCACTCGCTTTCCATCTGCTCTTCAAATGCTCGCTGACCACCGGCGTGCTGCTGACCGCGTTCGATACGTTGATCGTGCTCGGCCTGAAGGGCAAGAATTTCCGCGACCTCGAAGCGATCATGCTCGGGCTGATCGCGACCATCGGCGTTGGATACATCATCGAGTTGGCGCTGGTGCAGCCGCACTGGCCGTCGGTCGCGCAGGGGCTGATTCCGTCGTGGCAGGCTTTGAGTTCGCGCGAGCCCATGTATCTGGCAATCGGCATTCTCGGCGCAACGGTCATGCCGCATAACCTCTATCTTCATTCGTCGATCGTCCAGACGCGCGCGGTGAAGCGCGATCCCGCCAGCATCAGGTCGGCGATCGGCATGTCGCGCATCGATACGATCGTGTCGCTCGTACTGGCGCTGCTGATCAACATGGCGATCCTGATTCTCGCCGCCGCGGCGTTCCATGCCACCGGCCACAATCAGGTCACTGAAATCGAGGACGCCTACAAGCTGCTCGCGCCCGTCGTCGGCACCGGTTTCGCGGCGGTGTTGTTCGCCGTGACCTTGCTTGCCTCGGGGCAAAGCTCGACCTTTACCGGCACGGTGGCGGGGCAGGTCATCATGGAGGGTTTCCTGAAGCTGAAGATTCCGTGCTGGCAACGGCGCTTCATCACGCGGGCTCTGGCGTTGATTCCCGCGCTCATCGGCGTGCAGATGATGGGCAACGGCGCCGTCGGCAAGCTGCTGGTCGCAAGCCAGGTCGTGCTGAGCCTGCAATTGCCGTTCGCGCTTTACCCGCTGATCCGTATGACTAACGACCGTTCGTTGATGGGCGAATTCGCGAATACGTTGCTGACACGGTGCGTCGCGTGGACGCTGTTCGTGGTGATCAGCGCGGCGAACCTCTGGCTGGTGGTGCAAACGGTGGGATTGGCCGGATGATCCGGCCTCGCGCCGGCTGTCGGCGCTAACGGGACAAAAGGAGCGAAGAGGGCGAAGAGGGCGAAGAGGGCGAAAGAAAGTCCGCATGGAGCGGACTTTCTATGTGAGGCTTCGGATCGGGTCGGGCCGGACCAGCCCTCATCGAGTCAGCGTTAATCCAGTCATCAGGCGGCTTGCGCGATCTGCGCGGCTTCGAGCGCTTCCTGGCGGGCGGCCGCGGCTTTCTTCGTCTTACCGGCACGCGACGGCGGCTGGCATGCGCCGCACACCACGTTGTGCTGCAGATCGTGTTTGTGTGCCACGAACTTGCCGGTGCAACGGCAGCATTTGGTCAATTGCAGAATGTCGGCGTCGAAGAATCGCACCAGCGTCCACGCACGCGTCAGGTCCAGCACCGGTTCGGTTTCGCTGTGCTGGCAATGTTCCAGATACAGCCGATACCCTTTGGTCAGCGCGTCCAGATGCGAGCAGCGCGCTTCGTTCTTCAGGAACAGATACGTGTTGTAGAACAGCGACGCGTGAATGTTCGCCAGCCACGTCATGTACCAGTCCGCCGAGAAGGGCAGCATGCCCTTGGGCGGCGATACACCCTTGACCTCGCGATACAGGCGGATCATGCGGTCGCGCGAGAGCGTCAATTCGCTTTCGAGCACCTGCATGCGCGCGCCGAGTTCGATCAGTGCGATCGCACGGAATACTTCCTGTGCGTCTTCCGTCAGGCTACGCTTGAGCATCGCGGTCACCTCGATTAAGCGAACTGCTCAGCAGGCTGGCCTGCAAGCAGGATCGCCGCGTGAGTCGGTGCAACTGCTGTGTGTTTCGTCGTTTGCGTCAACGCCGACAACATGGAGTGGTCGTTGAAGCGGAAGAAACACAAAAGCTGATCGGAAGCGGCCAGCTTGACGATCTGCGCGAGCGACAGCCCGGCAAGCAAATCGGCCAGTTCCGATGACAATCCCAGCCGGAACATGCCGACCGGTTTGTCCTCACGCAACATACGTTGCGCGAGCATGATGTAAGACAAGTTGATCTCGCGGATTGAATCCAGCGTCTCGCTGCTACGGTCCATTTTTGTGTTTCCGAAGCCCCGAATTACGATGTCGGCATTTTTTGCCGTTATGTCTTTTGTGCCTCGCCGGAAATGATGTCCTCCGGCTACTGTCACCACCAGATACAGATGGCGACCTTTTGATACATCGCGTTACATTTCGTAACAGCTTGGGACGAATTGTATGAAGGGTAAAACAAGAAATCAATCCTTTCTCAAAAAAATGTCTCAAAAAGATACATCAATTTTCGGTAACTCTTTCATGGTGCTGTAATACATGATGCATAGCGGATTTTCCGCCCGCCCGAACTGTTGTCAGATCCATGAAAACCCTTGCAATACAGGCTTTTCACTTATTCATCTGAACAAATAATAGGAGCCGGTCACGACGAGGTAATTCCAGCTTTGGCTGGAAGGGAAATAGAAAGAGGGGTCAATATATGTAATAAGTACCGTTGCTTGACCGTACTTTGGGGACAAAGCGGAGATGTAACAGGTTGGTGCGGCCCCGGTTACAAACAAGGCCGGATTTGTAACTTCCTGCGTAACTTCTATTGAGTGGCCGAACCGGTATGCTCGACTTCGACGCCGAGCCGGACGAGCCGCTGAACGGCGGCGAGGTTCGCCGCCTTCGCTATCGGTGTCTGTATCTATTGGATAAACAGCGCCATCAGATCGGCGTCGTGAAACACGCCGTCGACATTCAGCGCGCCAACTTCACAGCCATATTTGCGAAAACCGAGCGATTCATAAAGTTTTCGGGCAGCTTCGTTGCGGCTGCCGACCAGCAACTGGATTTGCCGCAGACCGTTTATATGCGACGCCCGCGCCAGCAGTTCATTGAGCAATGCGCGCCCGACGCCGCAGCCCGCGGCTTCCGGCGCAACATACATGCCGACCACGGCGGCTTTATGGCGCTGCTTGTCGCTCGGGATTCGCAGCAGTCCGACCACGCCGATCAACGCCGTTGCCGCCGATGCGTAAGCGCCGAGCAGAAAATCGCCTTCTGCCGCACGCGAGCCCTCCAGCATCGCGTCGTGTTGTGACGCGCCTTTGGCGAGCGCCTCCTCGTAACTCTGGCCGAACGAATCCGGATGCGCCCGCAGTCCGCGCAGGCGAAGCTGGAAGTAGTCGTCGCGGTCGTCGGGACCGAGTTGGCGTATGAGCACGGCGTTGTTGTACAAATGTTCTCTCCGCTCGGTCTGGCGATTGAAAGGAGACGGACTCGACGTTGGGCAGTGCCGCGTCTACCGTCAGACTATGGGTGGCGCACTGCCTCTGCGCATCGACTCCCAGCGGATTCGCGCAATGCCGCCGCGGTTTGCTGGTCGGCTGGGAAGAACGCTTCGATGGCGAGCTCCGAAAGTGTTACGTCCACCGGCGTACCGAATACCGTGGTCGTGCTCAGAAACGACAGCACGCCGATCGGCGTGCGCAGCCGCAGCGGCACCGCAATCTGGCCGGCGGCGGTGGTGTCGTGTTCGGCCGCTTCTGCGCCCGGCGGCGCAGGATAGGCGGCCAGTTCCTCGTGCAGCGCGCTTAGAGCATCGTCGCCGCTCACGTCGATTTGCCGCTGCAGCCGAGCCAGTATGTGCTCGCGCCACGCATACCAATTAACGATCGACGCCGCGATGCCCTCCGGATGCAGGCTCAGGCGCAGCGCGTTGACCGGCGGCTTCAGCAGTTCCGGACTTGCGCCGTCGAGCAGAGGCGCGAGCGCGCCATTCGCGGCAATGATGGTCCAGTGCCGGTCGATGGCAAGCGCCGGGTAGGGCTCATGCCCCTTCAGCACCGACTCGACAGCCCCGCGTGCAGCAGCCAATTGTGGGTCCGATAGCTGCCGCTCCCGGAACAACGGCGCATAACCTGCCGCGACCAGCAGGGCATTGCGCGCCCGCAACGGCACGTCGAGCCGTTCGGCAAGATGCATGACCATTTCCCGGCTCGGCACCGCGCGACCCGATTCGACGAAGCTCAAATGCCGGGTCGAAATATCGGCTTCGGCGGCGAGCAGCAACTGACTCATTCTTCGACGCTGGCGCCATTCGCGCAGCAGATCGCCGACCGTGCGGCTGGCCGCCGGCATATGCGGCGGGACGGTTTGGGCAAGCGAGAGTGTGTTCATGCCAACGATGATAGCCAAACCGCGCCGGCGATCCATTACCTGACAGGTAATGGAAAACCCCGGAACACCCCTGACAACGAAGCAGATCCCGGCGCATTGACACGGTGCCAAAGTCGGCGGACTGGCGAACGCGACGCCAAACGCAACTCAGGCCGCCGCCACACCTTCGGGCACCGCGTTGAGTTTGACACCGAGCGCGCGCAACAGTTTGAACACCGTATCCATGCGTGGTTTGGAACCGGGCGCGAGTGTTTTATAGAGGCTTTCGCGCCCAAGTCCGGCATCTGCCGCGATCTTGGCGATGCCGCGCGCTTTGGCGATGTCGGCGATTGCGGCGAGCAGGACGTCGGCGTCGCCTTCTTCCAGTGCTGCGTTGAGATACTCGGCGATCATTTCCTCGCTATCGAGGTAGTGTGACGCGTCGAACGGTGCGGTTTTGATCTTGCTCATGACAGTTCCTCTCTGATTGCTGCCCACATTGTTTTGGCATGCTTGATATCGGCCGGCTGGGTGGACCTGTCGCCACCGCAGAGCAGCAGATAGACTACGCGTTCTTCACGCGCGAAGTAGACCCGATAACCCGGGCCGCAGTCGATTCGCATCTCTGACACACCGTCTTCCAGCAACTTCACGTCGCCGAAATGCCCGCGTTCCGCACGCCGGATTCGCACGAGTATTTTCGCCCTTGCTCTTTGATCGGAGAGCCGCGCGAGCCAGGTGTCGAACTCCTCGGTGCGGTTGACCGTGTACACAGGTGGTGAACCGATCTGCTGAGAAATGTATCCTTTCGGATACGGTCTTGCAGGTGTAAAAACCATATTGAAAAAGCGGCCCGTGTCCGTGTCTGTTGAGTGCGTCACACGCCGCGCGCCAGTGCCGCGCGGCCCCCATTTGCCACATGAGGTTAGTGGCTGCCGTCGCGGCTGATGACTCGGCCGGATGGCCTATCCGGCAAACGCCGAACGGCATACAGCAAAATGCGTTCGCACCGCTGCGCGCGCTTGCTTACCTCCCACGTAATCGACGCACTGCGTCCAAGCCGCCAATCTTCACTCCGGGCCCGCCGCATACAAACGTGTTTGCGAGACGTAGTGCTCAGTCATGCCAATGAAGGAGTCTTGAGATGAATGCGCATACCGATCTGATCGACCGTTATTTCGATGCATGGAACGAGACCGATGGCTCGCGCCGTCGCGAGTTGATCGCCGCGACATGGAGCGCCGACGCCGACTATCGCGACCCGCTGCTGTCGGGTGCTGGCCACGAAGGCATCGACGCAATGATCGGCGCGGTGCACGAGCGCTTCCCGCATCACACGTTTCGCCGTACGGGCCAGGTTGACGGCTACGCCAACCGGCTGCGCTTTTCCTGGGAACTGATCACGCCCGCCGGCGAGGCAATCGTGAAGGGGTCCGACTTCGGTGTGGTCGATCCACGCGGACTCTTGCAGGCCGTTACCGGCTTCCTCGATCAGGTGCCGGGCGGCGCCTGAACATCGTTTTTTTGGGAGACGATCATGGACGAGCTCACTGCCGCCACGTCTGCGCAAACGGCCATCATGGTTGCGCGCCTGGCGGGCGCCGTCGACTCGCTGTCCTGCTCAATCGCCGGCTTCGCGCTGCTCGCCGGTGCGCGCGCGTTTATGTTCATCGCGTTGCTCGGCTGGCGCGAGCCGGTGCTGGGCGGCGCGGGTCTCGTGCTGCTGGCGTCGGTCGGCTGGCTGCGTTGGCAGTGCGGTGCCGCCAGTACTTTGCCGGCCACGCAGAAGGTCCGGGCGACGGCCCACTCGGGCAAAAGCGCAGCGTGCCGCGGCCACGGGCGACCCTTGGCGAATGTGTGCGGCGTTGCTTGCTACAATCGTTCGCTGGAAGCGATTCGAAGCGCCGTCACGCCTTCGTCGAGCCGGGCGCCTGCCGTTTCGGGCCGACTCGAACGCGGGCGTGAGCCGGGTGCTCCGCGCATCCGGAAACCAACCTCCGAACCCGGGCGGCCAGCCGCCAATCGGACCTGATCGGACTACAAGGAGACACCGTGCTGAAGAATCTGGACCCGCTGCTCAATGCCGACATACTGCATGCACTACGCTCGATGGGCCACGGCGACGAACTCGTCATTTGCGACGCCAATTTTCCGGGCGACTCGGTCGCGCGCGAGAGCGTATCAGGCAAGCTGCTCCGCCTCGACGGCGTGAGCGCGCCGCGCGCGATTCGCGCGGTTCTCTCGGTGATGCCGCTGGATACATTCATCGAGCACCCGGCGTCGCGCATGGAGGTGGTCGGCGAACCGCACACGATTCCGGCCGTGCAGCGTGAGGCACAAACCGAAGTCAACGCAGCGGAGGGGCGCGACGTGCCGTTCGCGCCGATCGAGCGGTTCGCATTTTATGAGCGGGCGCGCAAAGCGTATTGCGTGATCGCCACCGGCGAAGCGCGCGGCTATGGTTGCTTCGTCTTTACGAAGGGCGTTCTGCTCGCCGCGGACGCGCCGCAGTCGTAATCTTGGCTGGTGCTGGTGCTGGTGCCAGCGCGACGCCATGAGCGCAACATGCCGATAGCCGCACGCGAGTATCACACGCGTGCCACCTTTGCTTCTGGCCGCTGTCGGCGGACCGTCCTGGTCCGCCGCGAGGCAACGGTCCACATCACGGTGACGAACCCATGAGCTTTTCTATAGAGAGTCTGGATCATCTCGTTCTGAACGTTGCGGACGTGGAGGTCAGCGCGGCGTGGTACGCACGCATGCTCGGCATGCAGCGCACCGAGTTCGAGTCGCGCACCGGCACGCGGGTGGCGATGACCTATGGCAATCAGAAGATCAATCTGCGTCCCGCAGCGGCCGACACCGTCGCGTGGTTCACCGGCCGCGAGCCGGTGCCCGGCAGCGCCGATCTGTGCTTCGTTACGACCACGAGCCCGGCCGAGGTCAAGGCGCATTGGCTCGCCCAAGGCGTCGAAATCGCGGCTGGCCCCGTGGAGCGCGACGGCGCGCTTGGCAAGATGACCTCGGTGTATTGCCGCGATCCGGACGGCAACCTGATCGAAGTCGCGACGTATCCTCGGGCATAAGCACGGCGGCGGCATGGATAGGGGACGCCAACCGGCGTCCCGCTCGGCGCCAGGGCGCTCTTTTCCTTCCCGTATGCGGCACGCCTCGCGCCGCCCACCTTGGCCTGAGCTTGGAAAAGGCGGGCAATGCACATATTCTCACGTGCAATGCGGGGAACTGCGGCCTCCCGGCCGGGTCTGCTGCTTATTCATTTACAGGAGCCCCTCATGTCGCGTCCCGTCGATTCCGGCGTTATCCTCATCGCGCGTATTGCCCTTGCCGTGCTGTTCCTGTGGGGCGGAGTGATGAAGTTGCTGGGCTATGCGGGCTTTGTCGGCTATCTGCATTCGAAGGGCGTGCCGTTCGTGCAGGTCGCCGCGCCGATCGCGGTCGCAGTCGAGGCGCTCGGCGGTCTGTTGTTGATCGTCGGCTTCAAGGTACGTCCGCTTGCGCTCATCATGGCCGCGTACACGGTAGCGACAGCGGTGCTGGGCCACGATTTCTGGAACGTGACCGACGCCGCCTTGCAACGCGATATGGTGATCCATTTCTGGAAGAACATCGGCATTGCCGGCGGTTTCCTGCTGCTGTTCGTGACCGGCGCGGGCGGGATCAGTATCGACGGTGCACGCCCGGGAGGAAGTTCTCTCGGCGCACGCTCGTCGCGCGGCGGACTTGGACTTTGATGCGGCCGTTCAGGTAGTCTGTGAGGGGCGCTTTCGATTCCGGCTGTAACCAGGGAGCAAATAATGATTCAAAGTTTTGAGCAAACCATTGGCGGCAAGGTCACGCAGTTGTGCGCGAGTCTCGGTGAAGGGCCTACGCCGCACCGGGTGATCATCAGTCTGGCCGATTCGGCGAAAACACTGGTGATTCTGGATGCGTCCGGAATCATTAGCACGATCAAGGCGGAAATCGAGGAGCCGGAAAAACTGGTTGCCGATGCCATCGCCAAGGCGCAGGACGAAGGCCTGATCGAGCGCGCAATCCAGACCGGCACGATTCAGGAAGCGTCGCTATAAGCCTGGCGGCGCGGCGTCGGCGGCTTTCGCGTCGTGGCCCGCTGCCCGCAACGAGCCCTCGCGCTGATAACCCTCGCCATGCGCAAGCATCGCGAGGGTCGTTTTTGTGCGCGAACGATACAGCGGGCGGCGCGCTCAGCGCGATTCGCCGATCCGTCCGCGACCGGCAACGCGAACCGCGGAGTCTGAGGGCTGCGGCTGCGGTTGCACGAAGCAACTCAGCACGCCGCCGAGCATAAGGAAAGCGACTGACATGGCGGTCGCCGCCTGCATGCCCGGGACGATTTGCGCAGCGGCCGCACCGCTCGCCAGTGCGCCGAAGACCGCCACGCCGACCGCGCCTCCGGCCTGCCGCGCCGTATTCAACACAGCGGAGGCTGTGCCGGCGCGTTTCGCATCCGTCGAAGCCAGCACGGCGGTGGTCATCGCCGGAACCGCGAGGCCCATGCCCGACGGAATCAGCAGGAACGGCAGCAGCAGGCCGATGAGCGGCGTGGCGGCGTCGACGCAATGCAGCAGGCCGTAGCCGAGACCGGCGGTGATCGCGCCGGCGATCATCGGCACCCGTACGCCGAAGCGGCCGACCACCCAGCCGCTCGCCACGTTCGACAGTAGAAAGCCGCCCGTCAACGGCAGGAAGGCAAGACCCGCCTGCAATGGCGTATAGCCGCGCACGCGCTGCAAATACAGGCTCAGCACGAACACCATGCCGTAGTAGGTCAGGTTCACGCAGATGCCGAACAGCACCGCCACGCTGAAGGAGCGCTTGCGAAAGAGCGAGAGCGGCAGCATTGGCGCCGCGATGCGCGATTCCACGGCGATAAAGGCGCTCGCTCCGATCAGCGCCAGCAGGAAACCGCCGGCCACGAACGGATGACCGAGTCCCAGCGGCCGCCATTCGATCACCGCGGCGACGAAGGCGGTCAGCGCGACGACGGCAAGACACTGGCCGGTCAGATCGATGCCACGCGGACTTGCATCAGCCGGCGCGGCCGCCGCCGGCCCCGGCCCCGGCTGCGCGCCTTGACGCGGCGCGCTCTCCGGTTGCGGAATCCATAGCAAGGTGGCCAGAAAGCCGGCGGCGCAAATCGGCAGATTGACGAGGAAGATGCTGCGCCAGCCGAACGCCGCGATTAGCAGGCCGCCGGCCACCGGTCCCGCCGCGATCGAAATCGCGCCCGCCGCGGTCCACAGTCCGACCGCGCGGGCCCGCAGTCTGGGATCGTGTCCGTATGACTGATTGAGCAGCGCCAGCGAGTTCGGCAGCATGGCGGCCGCGCCCACCCCTTGCAGGGCGCGGGCCGCAACCAGCATGGCCGCGTCGAGCGCGAGGCCGCAGGCGAGCGACGCGAGCGCGAACAGCACGATGCCGGCCGCGTACAGGCGCCGTGCGCCGAACCGGTCGCCGAGCGCGCCGGCGGACAGCATCAGCACGGCGAACGCGAGCGTGTAGGCGTCGACGACCCATTGGAGCCCCGCGACATTCGCACGGAGATCCGCGCCGATTCCCGGCAGCGCGATGTTGACGATGGTGACGTCGAGTTGCGTGACGACGAAGCCGACGCTGACCGTCGCGAGGACGCGGCCGAGGGCGGGTGAATGGGAGATGTTTGAGGAGTTCATGCGACACATCGTAGGACCGATGCAGCGCACCATGTTTCGCGGCGGCGTGAAGTGTGGATGTCGCGGAAACCGCGGACGTCGAATCCGATGCGAATAAAAACGGCGCACCGTGCGGCGCGCCGTTTTTGCCAGACAGAATGACGGACAGAAACCGCCGATCAGCGCTTTTGCGGCGAGTCCTTGATGAACAGCGTGGTCAATGCCCCGAGAATGCAGATCGCGCCGACGTACATCGGCGCGGCCATCGGATTGGACTTCATCATCAGCGACACGGCGACCGGCGTGAGGCCGCCGAAAACCGCATACGCCACGTTGTACGAGAACGAGATGCCCGAGAAACGCACAACCGGCGGGAACGCCTTGACCATCACGAACGGAATCGCGCCGATCACGCCGACGAACAGGCCGGCCACCGCGTACAGCGGCACCAGTGCCGAGGTATCGAGCGCGAGCTGCTGGAACATCACGTAGTAGGTCACGGCCAGCGCCAGGCCGCCGATGAAAATCGTGCGCCCCGCGCCAATGCGGCCGGCAATCGAGCCCGCCATCACGCAGCCGATCGTCAGGCACAGCGTCGCCACGCAGTTCGCCAGCAACGCGGTGGCCGGCGCGATATGAAACTGCTTTTGCAGCAGCGTCGGCGTCATCAGGATCACCACGACGATCGCGGCAGAGAGCATCCACGTGAGCAGCATCGAGACGATCACGGCGCGGCCGTGGTCGCGCAGCACGGCCTTGAGCGGCACTTCGGCGGCAATCGCCTTGCGCTGCTTGAGTTCGGCGAACACCGGCGTCTCATGCAGCCAGCGGCGCAGGTAGACCGAGAACATGCCGAACACGCCGCCCACCAGGAACGGAATGCGCCACGCGTACGCGGAGATTTCCGCCGGCGCGAAGTTGCGGTTCACCGCCGAGGCGATCAGCGAACCGAGCAGGATGCCCGCCGTGAGGCCGGCCGTCAGCGTGCCGCATGCATAGCCGATGTGCCGCTGCGGCACGTGTTCCGAGACGAATACCCAGGCGCCCGGCACTTCGCCGCCGACCGCCGCGCCTTGCATGACGCGGAACAACAGCAGCAGGACCGGCGCCAGCACGCCGATGCTGGTGTAGGTGGGCAGCAGGCCCATCATTAGCGTCGGCACGGACATGAGCAGCACGCTCAGCGTGAACATGCGTTTGCGGCCGAACAGATCGCCGAAATGCGCCATGATGATGCCGCCGAGCGGCCGTGCCAGATAGCCCGCGGCGAAGATGCCGAAGGTTTGCACCTGGCGCAGCCAGTCCGGCATCGCCGCCGGAAAGAATAGCTGGCCGATCGCCGGCGCGAAGAACACGAAGATGATGAAGTCGTAGAACTCCAGAGCCCCGCCGAGCGCGGCGAGACCGAGCGTCTTGTAATCGCTTCGCCCAAGAGGGCGTGGGGTGACAGCCTGCGCTCCACCCAGATTTGTCGCTTGCATTGCTGATGTCTTTATTGGATTGGGAGCCACACGTAGTGCGTGGAAACACGGCGGTCGTCGGGCGAGAAGTGTGGCAAGCGCTGGGTAGAGCACGGGACACCGGCGCGCCGGCCCGGGTAAGGCAGGCGCGATGACGACTGGGGCCAAGCGGCGATTTTACAGGATGCAAGCCGATCGCTTCAGGAAGCGTTTAATTAGACTGAAAAAGTTCCCCGGAACGTGCTTCTTTCGTGCAAATGCGTTGGCGTTTTGAGAATTGTCGCAAGCGCGGGCAGGAATGTCCGGCGGCGCTATCAGGGCTGACCGCTTCATATGTAAATTAGGATTGCTCCTATGGGATGGCGCGGGCGTGCCTCTGAGAATCGCGTCCGAGCTATCAGTTAAGAGTTATCCCATGCGCATTGCCATTCTTCAACGTGACCCGGTCATGCGTCAGTCGATCGAAAAGATCCTGACGACCGCCGGCCACATCTGCACGGCCTTCGACGACGGCCTGAGCATGTCGAGAATGCTCGCGCGTTCTACCGTGGATCTTCTGGTGCTCGATTGGCAGGGCGTACGCCTTTCCGGTGCCGAGGTTCTGCGCGCGGCGCGCGCGGTGGGCGGCGACCGTCTGCCGGTGATGTTCGCTTCGGCGGACACGGCGGAGGGGAACGTCGTGCGCGCCTTCGTCGCCGGCGCGGACGACTATGTGGCGTTGCCGCTGCGCGCAGCCGAGTTTCGCGAGCGGGTTGCCGCGCTGCTGCGGCGGGCGTATCCGGACAGGTTCAGCGCCACGAGTTTCGACGTGGGCCCGTACCATTTCGACATTTCCCGTCGCCCGCAAAGTCTTATCCAGCAAGGGTTGTTCACTACCTGTTCAAAATTTGTTCAAAACCCGTAGCACCTATTCGCTGAGTTCGGCGGTTGTCTGTAACGTCGCGAACGGCTGTTGTATCCAAGCGTTGCTGGTGAGGCGCGTGCCCCGAGTGCCACGTCGGGCACAAATGGCGCCTCGTGCACGGCAATGGTTAAAAAGACCTTTTGCATGCTAGCTAGCCGCAAACCTGATTGCACAACGCAGTCAAGTGCAGAACTTTCTCGGTCGACCCTATTTGTGAAGTTAGGGCTGCGGCGGCTTTGCCCTACGCATGGATTGGGCGCGCTGCGGCGCTATTCCGGCACCGGGTCATTCGACGGTAACGCTTGGGGAACGTTCGCGGATTACGGTGCGCGCGCACTACAGTCGTCCATGCATCCAAAGTGCCAAAGCTTCTCATCGGCACCCGTGCATTTGCGTGAGGACTGAAGATGTCATGAACCGACTGCCTAGACCGACTTATCGTGCTCGAACGTTTTTTAACTGCTACCTAAATTGAGGGCGGTTCCGATAAGCTTCCAGATCATGTGCGTCCTCGTAATCAGGTGATTTTCAATCTCGTTGAGGAGTGGGGGGCAAAAGCGAAAGGGTTAGGGGTTCAGTATGTCGCTCACGCGATTACGGCTGCGGGTGTCGCAACCTGTCTCGGCGAATCGCTGGCTGGGGGCGGCATGGAGCCGAAGACCCATCCGGACCAGGAGTATTGGCGCAAAGTAAAGAGTCCAGATGACGCGGGAATCGATCTCGCCGCGATCGCCCGCATCGAGATCGATTGCACGCTATTGCCGTGCGCTGGTGGAAACGACGGCTGTCTCCTAATCGTTCCATTTCTTGTTCAACAGGCCGGCTTTGGGGACCTTCCTCTCCGCATTTTTTCGCATCGTTACGAAGGGGGCGATATTAGCAAGCCGAAGCGCTACTTTGACTGCAGGTCAGCTAGTCCCCGCGGAGAACTGAAGAGATTATTTGCGGTGAACGGCAGCTGGGATTGGGCAGCGCCCTGAAAGCTCATCCCATGACGATCTATTTGTGCCTGACGCCAGTGCACGTTGATCTAGTCACCTTGTGCTGATCTTCACCTTCAGAGGCTCAAGGCCACGCGAATTTGCATACAAGTCAGCGATCGCGTCAGTCATATGCCCGAGTAGTGCTTTGGTGTCTACGCCGCCCTGTTCCATGTACAGTCGCTTCGTCAAACTTCGCATTTCATGAAAGGTCGGCGCGTCGTCGCCCGTAATGCCGGCAAGGTCGCGCGCTTCCTTGAACTTCGAAGTGAAGGTCTTGATCTTGATCGCCGAGCCCTTGGGCGCGTTGACGTTCGGTCGGATGTGATGGATAAGATATTTGCTGACAATGCCTGTCGAGCGGCAGCGAGCAATCACGTCGGCAAGCGACATGCCCAGTACGTCGAGCCGCAGCTCGAGTGGAATCGCGATGCGGACGCCCGTCTTGCCGCGCGTCAGGACTGCACAACCGTCTTGTTGGAAGCTGCGCTCCCAGCGGGCCACCGTGGACCGGTCTTGTCCGGAAACGAGCGCCAGCAGCATGGCGTTCTGCAGCCATAACGCTACCTGCGGTGCCTTTTCATAGATCGCCTGGAACTCCGGGAGCGTGAGCCGGCGGCGTTTCACTGTGACCTTGGCCTTGTCGGTTGCGTCGGCCGGGTTCTTGTCCATCCACCCGAGCGCCATTCCGCGGCGACACACTGCGCGCATGCGACTGCGGATGTGAACTGCCCACTGCATTTTCCCACGCCCCTCGACCTTCTCGAGCATGCCGGCGACGTGTTTCGTCGTCAGATCGGCGCACAGTACCTTTCCGATCTCGTCGCGGATCGCTGAATCCACGTACTTCCTATGGCGCACGGTCTCGGGCTTGGCCTTGCCGACGGGCATCCTGTCCAACAGGTCGCCGATTGTCTCGCGCGGAGTGTCTAGGCGCTCCGCAAGGCTCTTAGTTACCTTGCCGGCGGCTGCCTTCGCATTCGCTTCCTGCGCTTCGAAGATCGCGAGAGCGAGATCGATGCGCCCGAGAACGTACGTCTTTCCATCGCGCGGGTCGCGCCAGGTGTAATAGCCAGGGCGTGGTTCGTGCATATTGGCCGGCCAGTTGGCACGGCGCCGGATACGTGGTCGTGCTGCCATAGTTATTGTGGAATTCGTTGTGCGAGACGTGGGCGAACCGTGCCGTCCTGAAAGACCGCGTTCTGTTCGACGTAATAAGAGCGACCGATCTTGACGGGTGCGGGATAGATCTTGCCCGCGTTGATCCAAAGTCGCGCGGTGCGGATCGCCGGCGGCGGATCGAACTCGCGTTTCAGCCACTCATCCAACCTGATCTTCATTTGACCTCCCAGTGTCTGCTCGTGGTTTCGGGACCGCGTCAGCGCGAGTTTCTCTAGTTGCCGTCTAAAGGAAGCGTTGAACCAATTAATCGAATCCAAATTGCCCCAGGCTCTCCCGGACCGAATGAGGGTCGATCGGACGGTCAGCGGGGCTCGACTGGAATTGCGATGAGGGCTGGGATTTCTCCACGTCGGACGTATGTGTTAGAACCGCCTGGGCCGACTGCTTTTGAAGCAGCAGAAAGCTCTCGGCGGCTCGTTTGAGTGCGCCGGCTCTTCGGCGCCCCGCCTGAACCCGCATGAGAGCTTCCCAAAGCAATGGAAAGGTATCCGAATTGATTGTCACGGTGAGTTCAATCTTGTCGTCATCCATATTTACGTCCATGCGGGAAGTAAAAGTTTGTGGCCAGTCTACAGCGCAGCTGCTTGTCCGGCGATGAGGTAGCCTCGAGCATTCGCGTGAATCGGGTCGGGCATTAGGGTCACACGGCTGGAGTGAAACACCTTGCGCACGGCACGTTCATAGAGCGCGCTACCTCCCCCCGTAAGTAAGATCGACGAGATATCCTCGGTGCCACCCAGTCGTCCATAGATGTCGATCACGAGCGCTTCAATGTGCGGTTCGACCTTGTCTAGGTACGGACGGAGATTGATGTTGCGGCCGTGCACCCAGTAAGCTGCTGAAGATCGGAGGGAATACTCTATCCGGTCAAGGTCGGAGACCGGCATGCGGAGCTCGGCAGAGAGCATATCTGCAATCTTCTGGTACACGGCCGCCGTTCCAAATGCGAATCCAAAGCTGCGTGCATCATCGATACGGAGTCCTTTGGTCGTTAAGATATCTGTAGAGAAGTATCCAGGGTCGATCACACAATGATTAACGTGCTCGTCCCGCTCAAGGACATGCTCATTCTTTGCCGCAAGCAGCGAGCCGAACGTTTGGGGTAAGACCAGTGTGCGAGCCACTTCGATCATGCGGCCGAGTCCAAAATCAAGCGTCCCGACGAGCGTTTTCAACCGCGATGCGTGCTTTTGATACGTCTCGATCGGGGCGCCGACGACGAGGACGTCGACGCGACGAAGGCCAGTGACATGGAGGGCTGAGGCAAGCAAGGCGTCGTGGGCCTTGCTTGCCTGAAAATCGTCATTGGGGGCCGACCTTTTGTGATCGGGGATCTTCTGGTTTGGTCTGGTTGATACGCAAAACGGCGTCCCGTCGATAATCGGAAAAAGTTCATGATGATTCGCTTCATGGCTTGCACGGAAAGAGGAAAGTGCTCCGTGGGCTTCAAGTCGTACTGCGGATGGGAACATGAACTTCTTGATAGCTCCATTTTCATCGCTGGCGATTGTCTTTGTATTTCCTTTACCAACTTCGACCGCGGCTTTTGTCTTCATTATGTTTTCCTATATTGAAGAGAGTTTCATAACCTGTATCCTGGGTCCCGAGGGACGGAATGAGCGAGTTGCGGTCAACCGTGGGCCTCGGGGAAAATGCCTCAGTTATTCTCCCAGGTTCGTTTGCAATGCAACCCGTGCCCGCTCGTAGTCAATGTCCGGCGTGCTTACGCCATCCTGCAGTGCCTTGCGGACGAGTGCGTGGACCGCCTTGGTGTGGTTCACAACCTCGAGAAAGCGGCGGTCGAACGCACCGCCCTGGAAGATCCTGCGAAGGCCGCCGCCCACGCGTTCCGCATCGAGCGGCTGATTTACTTCGCCACTAATAGTGACGATCAGCGGCTCAAAGAGAAAGTCACCCTCGCCAGAGACGTCAACCTCCCCAGGCCCGTCGTACCGACGCAAAATCAGGGACTCGAGTTCGTGCGGCAGCCACCTGTCCAACGAGTTATGCGCTTCGTTGTGATAGACGGGATCCAGAAGCTGAGGATCATCGACAAGTGCGAAGGGATAAAAGCGAAGCGTAATCGACCAGTAACGCTCGCCGTCGAACGAGTAGGCCGCTTTTACATTGAGGACCACGACACCCCAGCGAGCAACACGATGAACGACCTGCCGGTGGGACAGCTTCTGAACCTGTTTTTTATAGTCGACCGTGTCTTGGACCTGTCCGGCAGCGCTGGCGGACAGGTGCTTGTAGATTGCCCCTTGTTTGATCTTCTTGTTGAGCACTTTGTTTTGTGCCATCAATTGGATGATCGGTTGGGGCAATGCGGCGCGAGTGAATCCGGCGCAAGTGAATCCGTCGGACTTGACATGCGGGTAGGCCGACTGAGCCTGGATAGCAGTGTAAGTGGATGTACCCATGGTGAGCCTCTCCATCGTTAGGCAGACAATTGAACATCGCGTGCGCAATCTCGAAGCGCACGCTACTCCCCCGCGAAAAGAAAAACGCGAGGCAAAGGCGCGCGGGCCGTAGCGGCCGCGAACTTTTGCTTCGCGTTCAAGTTCATTAGGCGTGCGAGCGACGGGGAACCGGTCGCCTGCCTGCCATGGGCTGGAGAAATTGATCTGGGTGCATTGACTGCCCTTCTGTCCATGAGGACAGTCATCGCAGAGAAGGTTGGGGCTATGCGACGTTGCGTCGCTGCACCAATTCCAATCAAGACGACGACGGCGGCTAAGTGCTGAGTCGCAGTGCTTGCGCGTTCAGTGAATGGAATTGCAAGTTGACAGGTGCTGGATGGCGGCGAGAATACCCGGCGTCAAATAAAACGCCCACGCAGCACGCGGGTGCGAGATGTCAGTTTCAGAGCCGGTGAGGCCGATTGGAATGGCTTAGCCGCGCACGAACTGCCTTGCAGGCGTTGTGAACTTCGCTCGCGCATGCCGTACGCAAGGCGTCCGACATCTGAGTTGATGGCCAAAACTAGTTCGGCTAAATTGGATGTCCAGTTTAACTTTCGCACACCAAGCAAAATGATCGCACGAGTGGAAAGCAAGCTGAAAAGTGATGCTGCCGAGCGAACGGCTGACTGCATGATCTCACAACAAGTTTCAGCAGTCAACTCAATTTAGTTATCCTTTGATTGGATCAGCATTACGCTGCGGATAGCGGTGAGAGTTTCCACGGAAGCATTCAAGTGGATGCCCAAATGGTCACTGTTTTCTCCTTGTGTTTCTGATGGCCCGAAGCTCGTCGAGGCGAGCCGAGCGACCTGTTCCGAGGACGAGCTTCGCGTCATGCATTGGGGCTGCCCCCTCGAGGGCGAGGCTGAGCACGACCTGCAGGTCACTTGTCGATAGACGCTGTGCTTCGTGAGCAAGGTCAAGGCGGCCGTCTATTTTCAGCTGCTTAACTGCCTTGCGCAAAAATGCTTGTGCCGTCTGTTCAGTCAGAGTTTGTGCCGGGATTCGAGTAATCTGTGTTTGACGATCGCTTGGTGAGCAAGCGACCTGTCTCGTCACCCAGCTCTCCTGCTCTCCTGTGAGCGAGGCCGGTAGCCCCTCACTGACGCATATAGACGGTGACGATGTCGATGCGCAGTTTGCGACAGCGAGAAGCGCTTCACCGATTTCCCGGTCGATACCCAGGCGCGTTCGGGCTTGGGCCGACGCCGATGTCCATGGGCACGTGAGGTGTCCATCAATTAACGATAATCTATGGGCCCATCCCCAGATGTGGACCACGAGCCGAACTTCCGCGCATGCGCGAAGCTCGCAGTGTGGACCACGGAAGTCCAAGTACGTTTCCACCGTTGGCCATTCTGTTGTCAGTCCTGGATTGCCACATCGGACAAAGAAGGCTCCCAGTGCTGCAAGTTGCTTCTCGAGCGCGGGCCGTCGGCGACGATCCCGTGTCGGAATTTCAACACAGCCGAATACGTCCAACAGCGCGCAGATTCGCGCAACGGGGCCAGAGGGCAGGTGACATTTCAATGCATGCTGCCTCCACACGACGAGAGCGGTGTCTCGATCGGGACCGAGTGGTAATTCCTTTTCCATGGCGCCGGTCTTCAGATAGAAATATTCATTGCCGGATGCCTGTT
Source organism: Paraburkholderia dioscoreae (assembly GCF_902459535.1). Lineage (NCBI taxonomy): Bacteria > Pseudomonadati > Pseudomonadota > Betaproteobacteria > Burkholderiales > Burkholderiaceae > Paraburkholderia > Paraburkholderia dioscoreae. Next base: position 2,594,573 of record NZ_LR699554.1, on the reverse strand, counting down.
TGCGCGCTCGGAGGCCTGGCGGAAGGTGTCGTTTCGCCATTTGTTGTATCAGCCACCAACCAAGTAATTGAGCGTGATCGAGACGCGAAAGTGGCCTAACTCTTGTGCCAGTATCTCGAGTGCGCGCCGTGGACCAACGAGGGGAATGAGCGCAGCCAGTCTGTTCCAGGCAAAGCTGTGCCGCATACCATGCACGCCATGGCTATACCCCAGTGCCCGCTCGCTCGCGTAGCTGAAACTAGAAGAAAGTGCCTGTCCGCCACCGATATCGTAGTGACTGATATAGTCGATTTCCCGATCACGCACAGTCACAGGTGCGGGCCTCGCATATTTCTCGAGTTCACGCGCGAGTTCAATCGAGAGTGCGACTGCTCGCACGAGGCCTCCCTTACCATCTACCAGATAAAGCTCGTAATCCGTCCTTCCAACAAAACGATCATGCGACCAGTTGCGATGGACAGACGGACTCTCGCCGCATGGTCTGCGCAACGTGATGCATTCGTGAGCTCGAAATCCCCCGTCGTAACAGAGCAAGGTCGACAACCCGTTTTTCGGAGACTGATTGGTGACAATGCTGCGGACCGCACTGAACGAGTATGCACGCCCCTCGACAGTCGGGACGACGCAACTTTCAACAGACGGCAAAGCAACCGAAAAAATCTTTTGTAACGCCTGCACCGCGCGGTTGACGGATTTCTGCATGTGCAGTTCCGCATAGTCATCCAGAAATTCGAGCATCATGCCGCGGGTATGTGCTTCGTCGAGCGGAAGCTGATGGTCACGAAGCCAATGTAGGTATTCGATGTAGACGTCTCGATATGCGCGCTCGGTGCCGATCGAGCGTATCGCGCTCGCATTCAGCTCGTCGAGTTCAACTTTAGAGAGACCGTGCGCAGTGATGTTGCCGACAGCCGTTCGTGCCAAGTCACGGATTCGCATCTGCATGCCCCCAGAGCTGGAACAGATTGTGGCGACACAGGTAATTTCGGACGGTATCTTCACAGAAACTCAGACCTGACTTCTCTCTAATCTCTCGGGTCAACCTGGCAAGCGTAAATTCCCGAGGGTTCCTAGCATAGAGGCGACGCAATGTGAACGCCCTTATCTCGCCGAGGTATGGGTCGAGAGAAGAGCGTCGTTTACGCTGCCGTACACGCGGTGCAGGAAGCGCACCGTATCGCAAATCAAGTTGTGCAATCACATCATCTAGCGACACGCTTCTATCTCCTGTCAGGTTGGGCTGCACGGTGCAAAGAAGTGCCGGATTCCAGCGGGGCTGGAGGCCCGCGGCGAAGCCAGAAAACTTTGAAGCATCGAGAGACCGAAGTGGCACGTGCGCCACCTACGGAATGGGCGCACCCGTTCCTAGCCGCTGGACAGCAAAAAAGCGTACGAGGCGCGGCTGGCCTGGTAGCTGTAAGGCTCTCTGGATTTATTTTCTGTGCGAGTTCAGGCCGCACAACGGAGGCGGAATTACCGTGCGCTGACCCACGGCTTTTAGCGGGCCAATTTTGCTGATGAGGTTGGAGTGCAGCGATCGTTGAACACCTGGCGGCGCTCGACGCGAAGTTTTAGTTGATGGACGTCCTGATCGCGGCGCGATACCGGACTTCAATCACGGATTGAAGTCCGCGCCGGAACGGGCAAGTCTCTATGGTGAAGTCGGACACGGACTGGACAACCGCCTGTGGCCAATCAGACGCATTAAATAGCGCAAATGCCGCAGTGGCGGCGGGTAAGTAGCTGAAGCGTGCCCGATGTCCATCGCATTGTCAAGCGGCCTTGACCTAAGTGGTTGGGAGGAAGGCGCACCGGCGGTCGCGTAGCAGGCGAGGATTCTAACGCCGCTCATGAACGCGGCGGTTTGTTTAGCTCTCGGAGTGGCGGTCCCTCGGTCAATGCTTGACTGCTCGCCAGGCAAATGGGGAGACCAATCTACGACTTAACTCGAGGTTTGGAGCCAGTTGGCGAAATGGTATTCGTCTCAAATTTACAAGGTCGTAGTTTCGTGGCACAAAAGTCCGACTTGAGTCGTAGAAACTCTTTACGCAACGGGATGTCCCGATGATGTCCCAGAAATCTGCCGCATAACTCGTAGATCTCCTGGTGCTCGCGACGTACTGGTGGCGCCGCCGCGCTATACCGGACTAAGGGTAGCCATAGCGTCAGTCGTCCACGCCGTAGGGTGCACGGTTTGATCAGTGGCATCGACCTGAGTTGAAATGTCCCATGCTCGTGGTGGTTAGATCTCGGTCAATTTCGCCAGTAGACAATCTTGCTCGTCCGGAGGGCGAGTATAAGATGTTCCGTGAATCGGGATAAATGCTTGGAAAGCCTTATCTGGATTGGCTGAGAGGAAATTGAGGCTTCTCTGACATAGCGAGAAATTGTCTCGGAGCCGCTGGAAGTGACCTGCCTCTGCTGTCAGTTCGTCTCGCCCCTGCCCATCGCCGAAATGCGTCGCCGCGCGGATTGCCTGGAGAGGGAATCGCGCCGCCGAGCTGTTCCATGCAGTGAACATGGCGTGGCCGTATCGGTGCGAAACGACTGGGCGGAACGCCACACCCAAGGGTTCGGTCCCGCGATTGACAATCGAGTGTGGTGTGCCAAGAACGCGAGCATCAGATGACCGATGCTTGCGGTGCTTTACCAGAGATGAAGGAAGGCCCTTCGGAGTCGGCCTGCAGGGGCAGGCTCCAAACCACCACGAGCTGCGCGGGTAAAGAGTCCGCGTGGTGAGCGTCGATGGAAAAGGCAGAGTTCGACTCTGTCAGGTAAGGATCGAAGAGACGAACGCGAGTGAACCGCTGAAGACGTGTCGAAATTGTCCCAGAAGATGTCGAAACCGGAGAGCGCACTTGCTCCGGGACAAGATCGGGCGATACCTGCTGACGGCCCGATCGGCATTCGGCACATAGGCGGCGTGACTTCGATTCAGGCTTTGGTAAGGAACTTGGGAACCTGTCGTCCCGATGTGAAGGGAGAAATTCAAGTGGAAGGACTCCACAAGGATGAGAGTACCGATGCGGGGCACAGGGGCGGAGACGCCTGTAGTAGGGTTGAAGGTCCTGTAATGGGACTGGACCGAAGGGGCGTCATCGTCTGGCTTTATGATGCGGGCAACCTGCAAGGGGGGGACCTGCGTGGATAAAGCCAAGCCGTTTAGTATTTCCAAACGTGAGGTATGGGAAGCATACAAACAGGTAAAGGCCAACCGTGGGGCGGCGGGTGTGGACGAACAGTCGATGCAGGAATTCGAGGCGGATCTGAAGAATAATCTGTGCCGAGTCTGGAATCGGATGTCGTCCGGCAGTTACATGCCGCCACCGGTACTGCGGGCTGACATACCGAAAGCTGGGGGTGCGGGGACGAGGCCGTTGGGTATACCCACGATCTCTGATCGCATCGCTCAGACGGTGGTCAAGCGATATCTGGAACCGCTTGTGGAGCCTGTGTTTCACGACGATTCAAATGGATATCGCCCTGGGCGGTCTGCGCATCGGGCACTCGACGTGGCTCGGCAGCGATGCTGGAACTACGCCTGGGCGCTAGACCTCGACATCAAGAATTTCTTCGGTAGCATCGACTGGGAACTCATGATGCGAGCGGTGCGCCGCCACACGGACTGCGCATGGGTGCTGCTGTACGTCGAGCGCTGGCTCAAGGCCCCCGTGCAAATGCCAGATGGGACCGTGATGCAACCGGACAAGGGCACCCCGCAAGGCGGTGTCAGTACGCCGCCTACAATGTTGCATACTTTTCTCTCCTGCGTCTGAGTCGGTCGAATTTTCGCTGCCGCGAACCGGCGGTTGCGGATCGACACGGAACACGACGACGATCTCGTCCTTGTGGATTTCTACGCGCTTGACCAGACCCAGAACGATCTTGCGTTTCGTTTCAAGATCAATCGCATCCAGCTTTTCAGTGACGGCGGTTGCAAATTCCTCAAGCCGGTTAATAACGAGAAACAGCTCGCTTTGCATCGCGCCGTGGCGCCGCGATTCCTGGATCTGCTGTTCAATCTGTTCGAGCCGGCTCTTCAACTGCTGCATCCTTGGCTCGAAGTCGGCCTTGTCGATGATACCGTCGGAGTAGCTGTCGATCAGTCGCGATTTGCTCTTTTCGAGCTGATGCCGCTGCTTTTCCAGACTGCCGGTATCGAAGCCGCGCTTTTCGCTACGCTCCATCACGTCGAGTCGACGTTCATACTCTTCTTTCAGTCGATCTGGATGCCTGAGCAATTCCACAACCTGATGCCATACCAGCTCATCGAGGTTGTCTGTCCGTACCTGTAGGTTGTCGCAGATACGTTCGCCGCCGAACCGGTAGGCGTCGGTTCCAACGCAGCGGTAATAGGCATAATCGCGCTGATGTCCCTTGGCCGCCGACTTGCTCACTTTCTTCGCGTAGTAGGCGTAACGGCACTGTCCACAAACAGTGAGCCCCTGCAGCAGGCGAAGCGGCGCATTATCCCGGCGCTGGCATGCCAGCTTGCGGTTCTCGGCAAGCTGCTCCTGAACGATTTCGAACAGTGCTTCGCTGACGATTGCCGGCACCGGAATTTCGATCCACTGCTGCCGGTCCGCGCGTTTCGCTGAATACGGTTTCCTGGGCACGTCGGCGCTGTGGCGCTGGGCACGCACGCGCACCTGATGATCGCACACCTGCGTTTTGCCAAACGCAGCCCGCCCCATGTACGCCGGATTACGCAAGATGCCCCATACCACGCTGCGGTCCCAGTACGGCTTGCCCGATGCCGTCACGGTACCGGCCTCGCCAAGCCGACGTATCACCTCTCCGAGGCTCAGGCGCTCCAGCCCGACCCACTCGAAGATCGCTTTCACCGTGGCGGCTTGCGGCAGTTCGATGACGTACCGGGCAGGCGTCCCGTCGAGCTGTCTTCGGATATAGCGGTAGCCGTAAGGCGCCCCTGATAGCACATTGACGGTACCGCGTTTCGCACCGTGAAGCTTGCCGCGGCGGTGACGCTCTGCGATTTTTGCCCGCTCGTACTCAGCAATCATGCCCTGCATCTGCAGCAGCAGTGATTCTTCCGGCGTCGTGCCAATTGCATGATTGAGAAACACGACCTGTACGCCGCACGAGGAAAATTCCTCCATCAGCAGGGCTTGGTGTGCATATTTGCGCGCCAGGCGGTCTGGCGCGAGGATGTACAGCCGATCGACCGTCCCGAGCGCGGCGGCGTCGCGCAGGCGCTCCAATTGCGGCCTGACCAGCGTTGCACCGCTCACCCCGGCATCAACGAAGCACATGTCCTCCACAATCTGCGCCCCGTCTGCCTGAATTCGTTCTTTCAATGCAGCGATCTGGCTGTCTATCGTGCCGCGTTTGCTTTGCTGCTCGGATGACACTCGCGCGTAAAGCGCGACCATGGCAACGTTGCTCATCGTTTCCCTCGCTTCATAGCTTTCGCCGTTGCTGGCCTTGCATCCGATGCGCACCTCGTGCTTCGGGCATCAATCGGACTGAGCTGATCGTAGGCCTTCTCCAGTTGTTCGCTGGAATAGCGGTTCGGCTCGAAAGCGAGACGCACTCGCCAGTGTTTGCGTCGTCCCCATGTCATCGACTGGGCTCCCGGTTAGCGGGAGCAACGGCCTCAAGCACGAGAACCGCATTACTGGCAGGACATTCTCTGGACCATGGCGCCAGACACTCCCTCGATATGCGAAGGCCCCATCTTACCCGCGAGTTTGCTATGTTGTTGCCGGGGCTGTCAGTCCAGTGCTGCGGTGTTACGTTGTCGTCGAATTGAAAACAACGCCATTCAAGCCCGAATATGCCGGTCAACTCAATTTCTATCTCTCAGCTGTGGATGCCCAAGTCAAAGGGCCGCACGACGAGCCCACGATAGGCTTGCTACTGTGCAAGGAAAATAATCGCCTGGTCGCCGAATACGCGCTGCGCGGGATTGCAAGTCCTATGGGCGTCGCTGAGTATCAGTTGCTGCGCGATATCCCGGCGCCTCTGATGCCTAACCTGCCGTCGATTGAGCAGATTGAGGCGGAACTCCAGACGGACAAAGCCTCTGGATTATCTGATCAACCATAGCATGGACTATCAAGTCACCTACAAGCACAGCCTGCTGTCGGCGCCGGACGATTTCATCGTTCACGTCCCGTCGCAGATGGTCTGCAATGGGCCGGCCACGGAGCCTCGGGCCTTATTGCCCGAGTTCATCATCAAACTGATTCTCGAGCGGTCCCCGTCGATTGGTCGAATTCGCAACCTGAGGATTATTTGATAATCGCGCCTTGGTGGCTCGTGGCATGAGCAAACCGTCGTGATGAGCCCGGATCTTTGAATGAGGGGAAGCCAGAAGGCAGGGCACGAGCATGAGAGGGCCGAACACCTGCGGAGGGAACCGACATTGTCGCCGATGAGCATGGTTGCAAAGGGGCGGCCGCATTTCGACTTTGCATGTCCGGAGCGGTCTGCGGGCCGCCAGATCATTAAATGCAACGCAGCCAATACGACTTATCAGGATTAGAACCGGTCGTTGACGTTTGACGGAGCGACTGTCGACGGCCTAAGGCGAGCCATCGGCATCGCGCCGAAGACCGGGTTCAAGCGCCGGTGCCATGCGTAGCCGGGAAGAGGGCGCATCGTTGGTCGATCCTTTCCCGAAAAAATGAAGGGGTAGATAGTTTTAGTTATTTGGAATTGAAGTCGTGCTACGGTAGGTCAATGCATAGGCGTAGGGCATGGAAGCGCGAATTGGCGTAGGGTTATCCACGGGGCTGCCGCCCGCTTTTCTATAGCGAGAGGCGAGCAGCCCGGTGGATAACCCGGGGCGTAGGCGATTTGGCTTTTTGCACGTTGTCCGTTACTGGACGACCGTCAACCCGCTTTCCGGGAGAACGATTCATGGGTGCAGACAGCGCTTTGGTCGAACCGGATTGGGAGCGATACCCGCTGATCGCTTCAAACTGTTACGCACGCCGGTGGATAGATAGTTGCTCATCGCTCGGCCTGGCAAGAAATACGATAACGGCATACATGTACGCGGTCGAAGGCTTCCTACGGTTTGGACAGGAGCATGGCGTTGACCTGCGTGGCACATCGCACGAAGTCATCGCACGATATATCGGAGAGATGCGCACCCGGCCGAGGCGATCGCGGCCCAATGAGACTCGGACCGGCTCAGGCGGTTTCTTATCGAATGCGACATTGCAGCAGCGTATTACTGCGGTCCGTTTGCTCTTCGAGTTTCTGATCGATGAAGGACTACTCAGGACCAATCCTGTCAGCCGCGGCCGCTACACATCATCCAGTCGCTTTGGCGCGGGCAGCGAACGAGGCCTCGTCCAGAGATTTCATAAGCTACCGTGGATTCCAACGGAAGAGCAGTGGACGACCCTGCTCGCCGCGGTTCGCCAAGAACCGATGCGAAACAGGTGCATGCTGGCATTTGCTTACGATGCAGCGCTTCGCCGGGAGGAGTTGTGTCGGCTTCGCAGCAGCGACCTCGATCCAGCGCACCGATTGCTGCGCGTCCGCGCCGAGACAACCAAGGGGCGACGCGAGCGAGTCGTGCCGTATTCGGAGACGGCAGCAGAACTGCTGCGTGACTACCTTCGGCACCGGCCACCAGGGCGAGATCGGCACGCCTTGTTCCTGTCTGAGTCACCTCGCAATCATGGAGCGCCAATCACGTTGTGGACGTGGTCCAAGGTTGTCCGATCCATAGCCCTCCGCGCCGACGTTCCGGCGTTTTCTACTCATACGCTTCGACATCTGTGTCTGACCGATCTTGCTCGATCGGGCTGGCAACTGCATGAAATCGCGCGATTTGCTGGCCATCAGAGTCTGGAGACGACGCGCCAATATATTCATCTGTCTGGACAGGATCTGGCAGATCGGTTCGCAAAGACAATGCGGCAGATCCATGCGTGGCGCGTGGAAGCTTTGGCGGCTGTTACTGATGGGCAGTAACGGTCATGAACAAATCTCGTACCGCGCCCACTCAGACGCTAGCCTCCGGTGCCCGTGCTTGGGCCTGGCCATTGCGAATCCCCGCCTATGATCGCGGCGACGCTTTGACGGCTGCAGAGCAGCGAATACTGATATACGGGTTTTCAGGGGCGATGCGGACTGAACGCAAGGCAAGCGTGATACTCAACCAGTTGGCAGGGGTCGGGCGGTTGCTGACGCCGATCAACGACGCTCTTGCCGTGGTGGACGGCGAAGGCGGATGTGGCGATCGCGTCAAGGTGATACTTCTTCATCAGTGTGCTCGGCAAGAGACTTCATTCTGGGCATGGGACGACACCGTCTGGCGCGAGATGATAGGGACAAGCCAACGTTCGCTTGCGTTGGCCAACCACGTAATAACTTGCGCTGGTGGTGAGCGAGAGGCGTTGATCGCCGTCGCCTATCTACTCCAATGTCTTAACGACACTTCCTGTTTCAAGGGGTTGAAACGGGCTGCCCTGGCAGAAAAGGTTTTCGGCAAGGACCATGTTACTGCCACGTTGAAGCGGGTGACAGATATCGCGGCGAAGTGGGGTTATCGAAGTTCCAACAAACTGCTGATGAGCATGGTTGCCGAGCTCCTGCTCATGAACAGACAGCCGGACCTTGAATCCCTGACCGCCGAGCTCATCGAGGAAGCTCGTGTGCGCTGGTGCGACTCGATTCCGCGCAGTTGCCTGTTCTTCCTGCTGACACGCGCCCTGACGGGGCTAGGGATAGTCTTAGATGAGCCCAAGGTGCGCGATACCGTTGACAGGGAATTCATGCATGCGGCGGGGATCGCAAATATTGCCTCGGATTGGGTCACGATGGTGGAGCAATGGGAGGCGACCAGCACACTGACAGCACGCAGCCGCCGGCAGTTTCGAAGCAGGATTCTGAAGGCTGGTCGCTGGATGAAAGACCGGCATCCCGAGATCACCCGCGCCGATCAGTGGACGCGGGAAACGGCAGCAGAATATGTCGCCGCCGTGGACCGGATGCGTGTCGGAGACTATGTGTGGAACACTGCCGTTTTGAGCGGCAAATCTGGCAAACCGATCGCAGCGCGCTCCAAAAAAGCGCTGCTCGATTCGATGCGGTGCTTTTTCGCAGATGCTCAAGAGTGGGAATGGATACCGCGTCGCTTTGATTCGTCTCGCGCGTTCGCGACACCCCGTTCGGTGAAATCACTCATAGGGCCTTCGCCGCGCACTATTGCCGATGATCTATGGGCCAAGCTTCTCTGGGCGGGGCTGAATCTGACGTTGAGTGATCTTCCCCTGCACGGCAGCGCAGCTTCTGGCAGCGACAATCTGCATGGGAGTCGTCGCTGCACTGGCGGTTACTATCCACTCGAGATGATGCGGGCATTGAGCATCGTATGGCTCTTCGCCGGATTACGTAGCGACGAAATCGTACGACTGCGAGTTGGCTGCGCGCGGAAGGAACCGTTGGCAGGAAATCTGGGTGAGCACTGCTGGATGCTCGATGTTCCGGTACACAAGACTGGAACAGCGTTTTCCAAGCCAATCGACGCCGTCGTTGGGGAAGCAGTCCTGACTTGGGAACGAGTGCGCCCGGTCCAGCCGCTCGCCGTCGACAATAAGACTGGCGAGCAGGTTGAATTCCTGTTCTCGTATCGAGCGAAAATGATCCCGCATAACTACTTGAACCGGCATCTGATTCCCACGCTGTGCCGGAAGGCAGGCATCCCAGCCGCAGACGCACGTGGACAAATTAGCAGCCACCGCGCACGCTCGACCATTGCGAGCCAGCTCTTCAATGCCAGGGAACCGATGACCCTGTTCGAACTGCAGGCCTGGCTTGGTCATCGCTCCCCAGTCACCACGCAGCACTACGTGGCATTCACGCCCACGAAGCTGGCAAAAGCTTACTCGGAAGCGCAGTACTTCCAGCGGAACCTGAGGATGATGGAGGTGCTGATCGACCGGCAGGCTATAGATGAGCGGAGCACCGATCAGCCGTGGCGCTACTACGACCTGGGCCACGGATTGTGTTCGTATGAATTCTTTGATCAATGTCCCCACCGCATGGCCTGTGCACGGTGCGACTTCTACGTTCCGAAGGAATCGACCCGTGCCGAGCTGCTTGCATCGAAGGCCGGGATGATTCGGATGCTGCAGGAAATCCCGCTCACCGACGAGGAACGCGATGCGGTGGACGGTGACCAGGAGGCTGTCGAACGCCTTCTTCGACGCCTGGATGCGACACCGGCACCAGATGGTTCGATTCGGCCAAAGCGCTGAGTAGCCAAAATCGTTTAATTCCACATAATCAGAGCTATCTACCCCTTCATTTGCGGACATTGACCGTGGCAGGAACCGGGCGAGGTCGCCGATAGGACCTGGCGTGATGACGCGGCGCGCGTCACCCGAAGACGCGGGACCGGATTTATGACCGCAGCCGCGAAGCGCGCGGTCACGCGTAATAGAAGACGTTGAAAATGCAGAGACATGCCCGGCGGTCTGCGCCGGTCGACCCTTGGGAAAGACAGGATCTCCGGCGCAGAACCCGGGCGTTGACGTTTCGCGGTCAGCGTCCTGGACCGTGCACCGGCCAGATTCCCCCAGACGACTTCCCCCGGTGCATGCCCGGCCCGACAGGACGATGGGCCCGTGGTGGACCACATGCCGCTGCGTGCCGATTGCGCGAAGGCGCGCCAATCGGGTAGGGTGACGAGATTTCAACCACAACGAGGAAGTCACAATGAACAAGCAGGAACTGGTGGATGCAGTTGCCGCGAAGACCGGCGCGAGCAAGGCGGCCGCCGGCGAGGCGATCGATGCGTTTATCGGCGCGGTCACCGCGGCCGTCACGAAAGGTGACACCGTGCAGCTGATCGGCTTTGGATCGTTCTCGACGGGGGCGCGTGCCGCGCGCGTCGGCCGCAATCCGGCGACCGGCGCCGAAATCCAGATCGCGGCTGCGAAGACGGTGAAGTTCACGGCGGGCAAGGCGTTCAAGGATGCCGTGAACGGCGCCTGAGAGCGGACGCAGGCCATCGGCCGGATGTCTGCCGATGGCGCGGCTGCCAGCAGTAGCCGCTGGAGGTACTGGCGGCAGTGACGGCGCAGCGTGATCGGGTGGCGCCTGGACCCCGGCCAGCCGGCCTGGTAGGATCAGTGCGAGATGCCGCGACCTACTGCGGCCTTGCCTTTCGCTGCACGTCTATATAGGTAGTCGTATGGAACAGAAACGTTCGCGGACCGGGCGCGAAATCTCGTGCCCAACGATCGGCGCATTACTGCGCTACCGGACGCGCATCGTGCGCGTCATTGCGGAAGCCCGCAGGCAACGCGCGATGATCGAGTCGCTCGACACCACAGGCAGGACCTTCGTGAGCACGGTGAAGCGGGTCAGCCTGCGTGAGCTCGGCAATCAGCTTTTCTGAAGCCGGATGTCTTCGCGGGTGAGCCGTCAGTCACTGCGGGATGCCTGCGGTTCAAATACCTCGACTCTCCGTTTCTCGTATACGCGCCGACGCCCGATCGTGGCAAGCGCGTGCTCATCCATGACACTGGTTGGGGAAATTTCCTACTCGTATACTGGCGCAGACATTGGCAAAGGAAAGTGTATGAGGCGCGTAGTTGTCCGGCGGTCTCCAGTTCACGGCAAAGGCGTGTTCGCCTTGCGCGCGCTCGCGGCGGCCGAACGGGTGCTTGAATACAAGGGTGAAATCACCTCGTGGCGCAATGCGGTGCGACGTCACCAGCATGAAGGAGTCGAAGGACACACATTTCTTTTTGGCCTGTCGGATGGGCGGGTGATCGACGGCAGCCGTGGCGGCAACAGCGCGCGCTGGTTCAATCATGCGTGCGCACCCAACTGCGAGACTATCGAGGATGAAGGACGGATTTTCATCTACACACTCCGGCCAGTCGACGCAGGCGAAGAGCTTTTCATCGATTATCTGCTGGCAATTGACAACGCCGTAGACGAAGAGGCTCGCGCGCAATATGCATGTGCTTGTGCGTCTGTCGGCTGTCGTCGGTCGATGCTGGCTGTCGCGGCGTGATGGGACGCCAGGCTGGGCGGTCGCCAGTTCCCCGCTTACGATGATCGAAACGGGCTGAGACGCCTGCCTCCGTCCAGAAAAGCGCACTCCTGATATCTCCAGTTATCAGATGTAGCGATTTTGTTTCGAGGGCGTCAGTTGGAGCGTTGCCCGCCGACCCGGACGCGATGGGGGACCCGGAGAGCGGGGAAGGGAGACTGGCGTTGCCCGATACATAGGTGTTCGTGGGAGGTGACTTCTGCCAGCGAGGACGGCGCGCAGAGAGGCCAAGCGTTGGCAAGCCAGTCGGCTTCTGGGAGGTTTTCTGATGGGGGTGCCTGGGGAACGTTGCTTTGGGAGCCAGGCCAGGAAAAGCGGTTGAGAAGCGCAGAGCGAGCGGGCCCGCTTGTGGTTTCGCGGCATTAAATGCAGTTTCGAAAATAGCAGTTGAACTAAACCGCTGACGCGGTAGGGCGGTACGGCAATCTTCTTAAGCAACAGGTCAGCGATGCGTATGTACATGGTGTCAAGGAGCAACACGACGTGCTCCTCGACTCGTCGCCGCCCATCCCAGCCATGCTGGCTCAATGAGATCGGTGGGCGGGGCGTTGTGATGCTCCAGAATTCAGTACGCCTACTACCAGTAAGGCCGCGCTATCGACGACCGCGTGGCGATCGGAGGCATCGCGAAAGAGCTCGGTTACGCTTCACCTCAGACGTACCGCACGCTGTCGCCTCCGGCACCACACCGACTCATACTCAGTGCGTTAATTGATGTTCGATGGCTGGCGCGAGTTGCTCGTCGACCGAGTCGGCGTTGAAGCGATCCAGCTCTGCGCGGGCGACCGTTTCGCTCGCCACCAAGGTCCGGCTTGCCAGAAGCAACGAGCCAATCGACACCGGCAACACGGCGAGCGCACACAGAATCGCCAGACGCAGATCACCTGACGCATCGCTGATCAGGCCAACGGTATAAGGTCCGAGTCCCAGGCCAAAGATATTCGCGCCCAGCGAGAACGCGGCAAATGCAGTCCCACGCAGACGCGGAATCACCAGGTCCTGGGTGGTCGCCTGAAGCGGACCGAACCACATGGGCACGAAGAAAGTCGCGACCGCGTAGGCGCAATAGAAAACGGTGACATCTCGCGTCACATATTGAATTGCGCTGGCCGCAGTGAACATCGTTACGGTAAAGCACACGAAGTACAGGCGCCCGAGGGCATGCCGGCGTCGCGCGCAGTCGGACAGATAGCCGCTCACGCTGATTCCCGCTCCGCCGGCGATGATCGCAATGATGCCGAGATGCAGGCCCGCCTGAGCAGTTAGCCCCAATTCACGGCTGGCATATACGAACACGAACCCATTCACCGCGTTCATTGCAAAGGCGAGAAACGCCCCGGCCACGGTCAAGCAAAAAAAGGTTTTGGAACCCGTAATCAGTCGGTGAGCGGCGACGTCGCCGAGGCGCGTGGCCTGATACCAGTTCGAACACACGTAGACCGCAATCGCAATCGCAAGCCACTGGACCAGATTGCTTGTCACCGCCATGCCGAATACCGTGCCGATCCGGGCGTTTCGACTTGCGGAGAGCACATGATTGGTCGCGGACGTGGCGAACACCACAACGCAAATCGCCAGAAGAAGATACATGGCGTTACGCAGATATTCGCGGCGCGGTGCGCCCAGCGAGCGCAAGGTCAGCCAGCTCCATGGCGGCACCATGGCGCCAAGGTCGCGGATGGCATGCATGAAAGGATGGGGGTCTTTCCTGGGGGCGACGGCGTCGAGGCGGCCGCGCGCGGGTTCGCGAATGGTCAGTAGGACGATCAGCGCGAACAGGAGCCCGGGTATGCCCACGCACATGAACGACGCTTGCCATCCCGACAATCCGAGCGGTGCGGATACGCCGCCCTTTCCGTAGGCATGCTCCCACGCGGCCACGATCGATCCACCAATGGCGAGCGACGCGCCCGCTCCCACATACACGCCGACCGAATAAAGGGCGAGCACCGTACCGCGTTTGGCTCGCTCGAAGTAATCACCGAGTAGCGAGATCGCGGCGGGCGTCGCGCTGGCTTCGCCCACCCCAACCCCGATACGGGCGGCGCCGAGCTGCGCAAAGTTGCGCGACAGGCCGGACATCGCCGTCATCGCGGACCAGAACGACAGGCCGAGCGCCAATGTGCGAACGCGACTCCAGCCGTCGGCAAGCCGCGCCAGGGGAATCCCGAATACACAATAGAACAGCGCGAATGACGTGCCGTACAGCAAACCGAGTTGCGCATCCGAGATGCCCATGTCTTTCTTCAGATAGGGCGCGAGGATCGTCACGATCTGACGGTCGACATAGCTGAACGCATAGATCACGGTCAGGATGAACAGTACATACCAGCGGTACCAAGGCCTTTCGTGATTCGTATGCATATTGAAGTCTCCTGAGGTTTTGTCCTTGTCGCGCAACGGCGTGCGATGTGCCGATGCTGGTCCACAGGATAGTCACGGGCATGCCGCTCGCGCCAATACGATTTTCCGATCCTCTCAGACGAAGAACCTTGCGACGCGTGATAGGGAAATCCTCTTAATCCCTCTGCAAACAGTATTGGTCACATCAAGTAGGTGCCTTGTACATTGACTCCACATTGCAGCACGGTGAGTTCACTTTCAAAGGGCGCGACGCACAGTCAAGCCGACACGCAAAAAGATGATGGAGCTTTCGACTATGGCGCAGAAGATTGAGTTGGGGCGAACCCCGGTGGTAATCGTAGGAGCGGGGCCGGTCGGGCTGGCGCTCGCCGGTGATCTCGGGTGGCGGGGCGTGCCGTGTCTGCTGATCGAGCGTGGCGATGGCCAGGTGTTCCAGCCGAAGATGGATATGGTGGGAATCCGAACCATGGAATTCTGCCGCCGCTGGGGCATTGTCGAAGATGTCGAGAATGCCGGCTACAACCGCGACTATTCACAAGATTATGCGTGGGTGTCGCAACTGCATGGTGGCTACGAGTTCGGGCGTGAGTCGTTTCCGACAGTGCGCGATGAGCCGAAGCCGGAGCAAAGCCCGCAAAAGCGCGAACGCTGCCCGCAAAATTTCTTCGATCCGGTTCTCACGCGCTTTGCCTCGAAGACGGGCAACGTGCAGATTCGCTACTCCACTGAATATGTCTCGCACCACGAGCGTAGCGACGGCGTCACCGTGACCGTCCGAGACCTGATCACCGGTGCGGAACAGCAGATCGAATGCCAGTACCTCGTTGGCTGCGACGGCGGCGCGAGCCGCGTGAAAGAGGCGCTCGGCATCAAGATGACCGGTACGCCGGCGCTCACGTACACGACGAACGCGATTATCGAATGCGAAGGTCTCGAGCAGCTGCACGACAAAAAGCCGGGTTATCGCTACATCTTCATCGGACCGGAAGGGACGTGGAGCACCGTTGTCGCGATCAACGGGCGCAACTGGTGGCGTTTTTCCATCGTCGGTGACGCGACGATGCGCACACTGACGGAAGACGATGTGGCGGCCGCATTCCGGCGTGCGGTGGGACGCGACGATTTCGAATTCCGGATCGTGTCGCTGATGCCGTGGATTCGCCGCCAGCTGGTCGCGGACAACTACGGTACGGCTCGCGTGAAAATTGCCGGCGACGCCGCGCACCTGACTTCGCCCACCGGCGGTTTCGGCATGAACATGGGCGTGCAGGACTCGGTCGATCTCGGCTGGAAGTTGCAGGCAATGGTGGAAGGCTGGGGTGGCCCACATCTGTTAGATACCTATGAATTCGAACGCCGGCCGGTTGCGATCCGCAACGTCAACGAGGCGACCAACAATCTGAAGCTGATGCTGACGCCGCGCCAGTCGCTCAGCAAGGCCGTGTTCGAGCCGGGGCCGGAAGGCGATCAGGCCCGCCAGGTTTTCGGCGATGCCTACACGCAGATGATGAAGCGCGAGTGGTACACGATCGGTATTCATCTCGGCTTCCGTTATGAGGGATCGTCGATCGTCGTACCGGACGGCACGCCCGAGCCGGAAGATACCGTGAGCACCTATGTGCAAACGGCCCGACCGGGCCATCGTGCGCCGCACGTCTGGTTGTCCCCCGGGCATTCGACTCTTGACCTGTTCGGCCGTGAGTTCGTACTGATGCGCTTTCACAACGCGATCGATGTCGATGCGTTGAGCGCGGCGGCACAGCGCGCTGGCGTGCCGTTGCGCGTCGTCGATATCGACAATGAGCAGGCGCGTGCGTTGTATGAGTGCGCACTGGTGCTGGTCCGTCCTGATGGCCACGTGGCCTGGCGTGCCAATACTCAACCCGACGATGCCGATGCGCTCATCGATATCGTTCGCGGCGTGCAGCCGTTGGGGGTAGCGAGCCGTGTCGTCGAAGAGGTAGCCGCGCGATGAGACTCGTATCTTTCGACAACGGACGCATCGGCATCGTGCGCGAAGGCAGTGTTATCGACGTCACCGACATCGCGGGTGCAGAGCCTGGCGCATGGCCACCCGTCGGCATGGTGCGTTTTGTCGCGCAATGGGATCGGCTGCATCCCGCATTGCTGGATGCACTGCACTCCAGAACGGGTCGCGCACTGGCAGAAGTGCGTCTTGAAGCGCCGGTTCAATGGCCGAACAAGGTGATCGCGTTTCCGGCGAACTATCACGCCCACATCGACGAAATGAAAGGTGTCGGCACTGGCGTGATTTCTTCGTTCAAGGCAAGCGGGCAGGGTTTTTTCCTCAAGGCGAATTCAAGTCTCAGCGGTCCGGCCGACAGTATCGTGTTGCCGCCGCTCGCCGGGCGCGAAGTTCATCACGAGTGCGAGCTCGGCATCATTATCGGCAAGCGCGGTCGGGGTGTATTGCATGCCGACAGCCGCTCCTACGTGTTCGGCTTTACCTGCCTGCTGGATATGGTCGTTCGCGGCAAGGAAGAACGCGTGATGCGCAAATCGTACGACACGTTCTGCCCAACCGGACCATGGATCACCACCGCCGATGAAATCGCCGATTTCGACAACATCGAGATGCGTCTGCGCGTGAATGGCGAGGAGCGCCAGTCGGCGTCGACCCGGAATCTTATCGTGAATATTCCAGACATGATCGCGATGTCCTCGGCGGTGATGACGCTCGAACCTGGCGACATCATCGCGAGCGGGACGCCGGCGGGCGTCGGACCGGTCGAAGAGGGGGATGTCATCGAGATCGAGATTGACGGTGTGGGATCGATGCGCTTGCCGGTCACGCGCGGCACCGTTGGCGACCATCCGGTATGGAACAAGGAAAAGGCCGGACTGGCCGTGTAACGCCGCGATTTACCGATTGCGCCGTATCGCAAGCCGTCATTTCCCGACGGCACCCTAGCAGAGGACTGTGATGTCTGAAACCGCTACGCCGAACCAGGCGGCCCCCGATGGTTACTTCGACGCCCTGCAGGCTCGCGCGCTGTCGCCGGGCTGGGCCAAGAAAGTGCCGCAAATGTGGCAGGTGCCACGTCCCCGGTTTGTTCCCGCCGTCTGGCGTTACGCCGATGCGCGCGCCGCGCTCGACGCAGCATGCGAGTTCGTGTCGCCCGAGCAGGCCGAGCGCCGCAATCTGATCATGGTCAATCCGATTGCGGACAACATATATCCGACCTGCCGCAACCTGGTGGCCGCGTATCAACTGGTTCTTCCAGGCGAAACGGCTCGCTCCCACCGTCACTCTCCAAATGCGTTGCGGTTGATTCTCGATGCGGGCACGGACACATTCACGATCGTCAATGGCGTGCAGGTGGATGTCGCGCCGGGCGACGTGGTGCTGACGCCTTCGTGGCATTGGCACGGCCACAGTAACTTCGGCAACGAACCCGCTTTCTGGATCGATTTTCTGGACGTGCCGCTCGTGCAAAACCTGGAGTGCATGTACTTCGAGGACCATCCGCAACGCAACGAAGCGGTTACCGCGCACGAACCGGACTCGCCGCTGCGGCATAAAGGCATCGATCTCGACCGGGGCACACGAGAGAAAGGCATCGTGGATATCGCGCCGGGTGGACTCAAGACGATCGGCTTGCAGGCGCTGGGCATCGAACGGGGACAGCCGCACGCGCATGACAAGCGGATCGACAACAACCTCTTCACCGTCACGCGCGGAAGCGTGCAGGTCACCGTCGAACAACTCGGCACCGTCGAGCTCGCGCGCGGCGACATGATCGCGATTCCTTGCTGGCACGCCTTCACGATCGAGGGCCTCGCGGACTGGTCGCAACTGATTCGCGTCAGCGACGAACCGGTCATGAGCGCGCTCGGTTTTCGCGAGCTGAAATCCGCGTGATGCGCGCGGATCATCCTGGACACATTCAACAACACGCGACGCAAGGAGACCGTAGTGAAATTCAGCGAAGAGCAGGAGATGCTGCGCGACATGGTCCGCAGGGTCGCGGAAGAACAGGTTCGACCACTCGTCGCGGGAATGGAGGAGACCAAACGCTTTCCGGAAGAACTGGTCGAGGTGTTCGGCGACCTGGGCTTGCTGCAGATGTGGGTGCCGGATGAATACGGCGGCCCCGGCGGCGATCTGACATCGGTTTGCATCGCGAAAGAAGAAATCGGCAAGGTGTCGCTCGCGGCATCGACCTTGTGCGCGAACAACTCGATCGGTTTGATTCTGCCGCTGCTGCATTTCGGCAGCGAAGCGCAAAAGCAGCGCTATCTGCCGGAAGCGGCGAAGGGCCGCACGATTTCGGCGGTGGCGATCACCGAACCGGAGGCCGGTTCCGATGTTTCCGCGATTCGCACCACGGCTCGGCGCGACGGCAACTCGTATGTGGTCAACGGGCAGAAAAGCTGGATTACGTGGGCAGCTCAGGCCAATTACATGCTGCTGTTCGCGCGCACTGCCGAAGGCCGGGGTCACGATGGCATCAGTGTGTTCCTGGTGGATACGAAAACGCCTGGGCTGAAGATCGGCCGCAAGGAAGTGAAGATGGGGCGGCATGGATCGCCGACCTATCAGGTGTTTTTCGAAGACATGCGTATCGATGCCGACTGCCTGCTCGGGGAGGAAGGCAACGGCTTCAAGGCATGCATGAAGATTCTCGACCTGAACCGGCCGTCGGTGGCGGCGTCCTCACTGGGGCTCGCGCAGGCGGCCATGGACGAGTCGGTCAACTACGCGAAGGACCGCCGGCAGTTCGGCAAGCGGATCGGCGACTTTCAGGCCATTCAGTTCAAGCTGGCCGACATGGCAATGAAGATCGAAGCTGCCCGCACGCTGCTCTATACGAGCACTCAGGAAATCGATGCCGGTGATAGCAGCCGCCTGACCTTGCTGTCCTCCATCGTGAAGTGTTTCGTCACCGATATCGCCATGGAAGTCGCTCTGGAATCGGTGCAGGTACACGGTTCGTATGGTTACTCGACCGAGTATCCGGTCGAACGCTTCATGCGCGACGCGAAGCTGAACCAGATCCTGGAAGGCACGAACGAAATTCACCGCGTGATCATCGCGCGGCAACTGCTTGGCAAATGAATGACGCCATCTATTCATTGACACAGAAAGGGCACTGACATGACCTCGACGTTACATCCCGGACTCGGCGAAGCGGCACGCAGCTTTCTGTCGCGCACGCATCAACTGCTGATCGATGGTCGCATGGTGGAGTCCGACTCCGGCCGCCGCACCGACATCGTCGATCCCGGCACCGGTGCGGTGATCGCCACTGCGGCGGAAGCGTCGGCAACCGACGTCGATCGTGCGGTCCACGCCGCGCGCCGCGCGTTCGAAGGACCGTGGAGCAAAGTCACCCCGGCCGAGCGCACGCGGATGATGCTGCGCTTTGCAAGCCTGATCGAAGATCACGCGGACGAACTCGCCGAACTCGAATGTATCAACAGCGGCAAGCCGCTGCCGTTCTGCCGCAATGGCGACGTGGTGGGCATCGCTGAAATGCTGCGTTACATGGCCGGCTGGACCACCAAGATGGGCGGCGAGACGCCGAATGTTTCAATGCCGGGCGAGTGGCATGCGTACACGCTGCGCGAGCCGGTCGGCGTGGTGGGGCAGATCATCCCCTGGAATTTTCCGTTGAATATGGCGATGTGGAAGATCGCGCCGGCTCTTGCCACCGGCTGCACGATCGTCATGAAACCGTCCGAGCAGACCCCGCTGACCGCTCTGCGGCTCGGCGAACTCGCGCTAGACGCGGGGATTCCGGCTGGCGTGCTGAATATCGTGACTGGTTTCGGCAATCCGGTCGGCGCTGCGATTGCCGCTCACCCTGGTATCGACAAGGTGGCTTTCACCGGTTCGGGCGAAACCGGCCGTCGGATCGTACAGGCCGCAAGCGGGAATCTGAAGCGGGTATCGCTGGAGTTGGGCGGCAAGTCGCCGGTCATCGTATTCCCCGACGCAAATCTCGAGGCCGCAGCCGCGGGCGTGTGTTCGTCCATATTTTTCCACGCCGGGCAGATCTGCGCGGCCGGCTCGCGGCTCTATGTGCATGAACGTGTGTTCGACGAAGTGTTGGACGGCATCGCGAAACGCGCGAATGCGATGAAGATGGGGCACGGTATGGACGCGGGCACGCAGATGGGCCCGGTCATCTCGCGGCGTCAACTGGACCGGGTTGCCGGCTATATCGACCAGGGGCAGCAGGAAGGCGCGACGCTGTTCGCGGGTGGCCAAGCGAGTGGCGAGCACGGCTACTTCGTGCAACCCACCGTATTGACCGGTGTGAAGCCCGGCATGCGCGTGCATGACGAAGAAATTTTCGGGCCAGTGCTTTGCGCCATGTCTTTCAACGACGAAGATCTCGACAGTATCGCGGCCACCGCCAACGCCACCACTTATGGACTTGCCGCGAGCATCTGGACCAAGGACCTGGGCCGCGCGCACAAGATGGCGCGGCGGTTGCAGGCGGGCATCGTCAATGTGAATGCGTTGTCTTCACCGGATGCGACGCTGCCATACGGCGGCTATAAACAGTCCGGCTGGGGCCGCGAGCGCGGCTACGACGCGATCAAGCTCTATACAGAGGTCAAGGCAGTAGCGATCAACCTGAACAACTGATAACGGCGCCTGTTCCATGCGGGCGCGGAGGAGAACAGCATGACTGGCAGCATCGACTATGTTGCGAAGGACGGACGGGCGTATATCACGATCAATCGCCCGGAGAAGAAAAATGCAATGACCAGCGAAATGCTCGATCAGTTGATGACGGGCTACGACCGCGCCGAAGCCGACGACGACGTGCGCGTTGTCGTCCTGCAAGGAGCCGGCGACGATTTCACCACGGGCCACGACCTGGCTGAAGTCGGCACCGAGTACGGCAAGACGACCTATGACGACAAGGGCCGGCCGCGCAAGCCGAGCCAGCGCGCCCGGCTGTTGCACGACAAGCGGTATATCGAACGCTTCGAGCGCATCTTCAAGTTCCTGAAACCCACGCTGTCGCTGGTGAAAGGCTATTGCCTGGGCGGCGGCCTCTATCTGGCCGAATCCTCGGATCTCGTGATCGCAGCGGACACCGCGAAGATGGGGCACCCGGAGCAGAAGCTCGGTCTGTCCGGCGCGGCCTACTTCGCGGCGTGGGAAATGATGACGCTGGGTCCGCGCAAGGCGCGCGAGCTGTTACTGATGGCGGATGTGTGGGATGCGCAAACCTGCCTCGCCAACGGTCTGGTCAACAAGGTCGTGCCGGCGGCATCGCTCACCGAGGCAGGCGAGGAGTGGGCCGAGCGGATCGTGCGCTTGCCGCGTGACGGCATCGTGATGGGCAAGGCCGCGACCAACCTGGCAATGAACGCATTGGGTATCGACGCACAGTTCTCCTATGGGCACGTGCTGCACGCGCTGGCTACCAATGTGCGCTATGAGAGCGACGAATACAACTTTATGAAGCAGCGGCGGGACAAGGGCGTGCGCGCGTCGAATCACGAGCGTGAGGCGTTCTACGTGGCAAAGGAAAAGGCATGAACACGGCACTCAAAGGGTTGAAGGTACTCGACTTCACCCAGATGATGACGGGCCCTTTCGCCACGATGATGCTGGGCGATTCGGGCGCAGACGTAATCAAGGTCGAGCAGCCCGACGGCGACCCGTTTCGTCGCTCGGGCGAAACGACGCTGAACGGCGATGGGGCGTTCTTTCTCGGCGTGAATCGAAACAAGCGCGGCATCGTGCTCGATCTGAAGAGCGAGGATGGGCGAGCTGCGGCGCTGGCGTTGGCCCTGGAAGCGGACGTACTGGTCGAAAACTTCCGGCCGGGTCTGACGGATAAAGCGGGGCTTGGGTACGAAGCGCTGCGCAAGCTCAATCCGCGTCTGGTGTATTGCTCGATCTCGGGCTTCGGTCGTCATGGCCCTGACAAAAACCGGCCTGCGCTCGACATGGTCATTCAGGCGGTGTCGGGCGTGATGCAGGTGACCGGCACGGAAGAGTCGGGGCCACTCAAGACGGGCTTTCCGTTTTCCGATCTGGTGACGGCGTTGGTCGCGACGATCGGCATCCTGACGGCGTTGCAGGCGCGTGAGCGAACCGGCGAGGGACAACGCGTCGACCTCTCAATGCTCGACGCGAGTATTTTCAGCCAGGTGCCGCGCGACGTCTATTTCGATCTGACGGGCAAGACACCGGGCCGGATGGGCAACCAGCACTGGGACATCGTGCCGAACAACACCTACGCGACCGCCGACGGCCGCGACATCATGATCATCACGATCAACGACAAGTTCTGGCACGTGTTGTGTGACGCGATGGATGCGAGTGAGTTGAAGGGCGACCCGCGTTTTGCGACGAAAGCCGCACGTCTGGAGAACCGTGCGGAGGTGGACGCACGCCTCTCCGCGATTTTCGCGACCCGTGATCTCGCGCAGTGGGAGCGCGTGCTGTCGGCCGCCGGCGCCATTTACGGCTCGGTTCGCACTTGGCCCGAAGTATTCAGCGACCCGCATGTGGTCGAGACTTTGCTGAAGACAGTCCAGCATCCGAAAGGCGGCGAATTCAAGGTCATCAACAACCCGCTGCAATTCTCGGGAACGCCCACGCAGATCCGCAGTGCGCCGCCGTTACTGGGGCAGCACAACGAGGAAGTACTTGGGCGGGGTGCGAGCGGCTGGCCTTCCGTCGACGGCTAGCCCAGGCGAGCGCATCAGTAAAAGAGCAGGCAAGGAGACAAGCATGATGGAACGGACCTGCATCATCGTCGGAGCGAGTCACGCCGCGGCGCAACTCGCTCCGAGCCTTCGGCAGGAAGGCTGGGAAGGCCGCATCGTCGTGGTCGGCGACGAGCCGTATTTGCCTTATCACAGGCCGCCGCTGTCGAAGGCATACCTGCTTGGCGACAAGCATGCGGACGATCTGCTGATTCGTGCCGCCGACGTGTACACCCGCTTCAATATCGAGTTTCGCCTCGGCGATCGGGTCGAATCGATCGACCGTGGCGGCAAGACAGTCTCGCTGCGAAGCGGTGAAAAACTGGCGTACGACAAGCTTGCTTTGTGTACCGGCACCCGCGTGCGAACGGTGACGCTGCCGGGCTCGACGCTGCCCGGGGTTCACTATCTGCGCAATATTGGCGATATCGACCGGATTCGCGCGGAAGTGCGCGCCGGCGGCCATGCGGTGATCGTCGGTGGCGGCTATATCGGACTCGAGACCGCAGCTGTGTTGACGAAGCTCGGCATGCGCACCACCGTCCTTGAAATGGCGCCGCGCGTGCTGGCTCGCGTAACGGCACCGCAAGTGTCCGGATTCTTCGAGCGCGTGCACCGGGAAGAAGGCGTGGTCATTCACACCGGCGTCGCGGTGCGAGGCTTTGAGGGGGAGACGCGCGTCGATCAGGTTGTTTGCGCGGACGGCACGTCGTATCCCGCAGACCTGGTGATTATCGGTGTGGGCGTGATGCCGAATGTCGAACTCGCTGCCGACGCGAATCTGGCCACGGATAACGGCATTCTCGTCGACGCCTGCGCCCGCACCGCCGACCCGGACATCGTGGGCGCCGGCGATTGCACCATGCATCCGTCGCCTTACTACGGCTACATCAGACTGGAATCCGTGCCCAACGCAACCGAACAGGCGAAGAGCGCTGCCGCCGCGTTATGTGGCAAGGACAAGCCGTACTCCGCGCTGCCATGGTTCTGGTCGGACCAATACGACATCAAACTGCAGATTGCCGGGCTCAATCAGGGCTATGACGAGGTCGTGGTGCGCGGCGATCGGGAAGGTAGCCGCAGCTTCTGTGCGTTCTACCTGAAAAGTGGCCGGCTGATTGCAGCGGACTGCGTCAATCGTCCGCAGGAATTCATGTTCAGCAAGAAGCTCATTGCGGAGCGGATCGAAGTGAGCGCGGTACAACTGGCCGACGAGACTTTGTCGCTCAAGTCGCTGGTCGAGGCTGTGAGAGTAGTGGACTAACTTTTGCGTTAAGAGGGGTGTGCGATGCCGGTTATCAAATACGTTCAGGCAAATGGACAAATCACCGAGGCCGACGTGCCGCTGGGCAGCTCGGTCATGCAAGGCGCGGTGGACCACATGATCGAAGGCCTTGCCGCGGAATGCGGCGGCGCGTGTAGCTGCGCGACCTGCGAGGTTTATGTGGACGAGGCGTGGATGGAGGTTGTCGGCGAAGCGTGCGACATCGAGAAGGATATGCTGGCGGCGTCGAGCGCGCTGCGCAGCAATAGCCGTCTGAGTTGCCAGATCGAGATCACGCCGGAGCTCGACGGGCTCGTCGTCGCGATTCCTGGTTGAGCGGCCGGCCATGGCGCTGACGGTGGCGGGTCTGCTGGATCTGTTGCGGCTCAGACGGGAGACCCTTACGCGCTTCACCGGCTGGTCGCCGCCGGATGGCGCGCGCCGGATCTACGGCGGCCAGATGCTGGCCCAGTCGATCATGGCGATGGGGCAAACCGTGCGCGAACCGCACCGGCTGCATTCCATGCAGGGGTATTTCCTGCAGCCGGGCGATGTGACGAAGCCGATCACGTTCGACGTCCGGATCATTCGCGAAGGCCGCAACTTCAGTACGCGGCTAGTGCTGGCGTTGCAGGATGACACGCCGATCTTCAGTGGTGCCGCATCTTTTCAGTCACCAGAGGGCGAGTACCGGCACTTTCAGGCGATGCCGGAAGTTTTTCCGCCCGAGCGGATGCAATCCGAAGAGGCGTTCTACGCCGACCAGCTTCATCTGCTGGAGAACTGTCGTTCGCACGTGCCGCTCATCATGCGTCTGTTCGAACGGCGAAGCGACCAGTGGCGCAGAGGGCTCGAACCGGGGCCGCTTCCCCCCGTCAACGGCATCTGGTGCCGGCTTCGCGAGCCGTGTGGCGATGACCCGCTGCTCGCTCATGCGCTACTCGCCTATGTTTGCGATCTCGATCTGATGAGCACGGCGATGCGGCCTCGCGGACGTGGTTCGCTGGACCGGACCATGCAGGCGGCGAGCCTCGATCACGCAATGTGGTTTCACGCGCCCATTCATCCCGAGCGGTGGTTCTACTACGACCTGGAAGGTCCGTGCGCCACCAACAATCGCGGTCTTGGGCGCGGCGCGCTCTATCAGGATGGCTATCTCGTCGGCACGGCCATGCAGGAAGGGCTACTGCGCGAACGGCGCGATCATCGCCCGGATCATCAAAGGAATGAAGCGTATGGGCCAATGGGACGATAAATTCGAGCGCGCCGAACGCAAGTGGGCGAGCTGGAAAATGGACGAGTATGCGCAGCCGGATCGCGTGATCGGCCGGATCATCGAGGACAAGGCGCGCCGGCAGCCGTATCGCGAGGTGTTCCAGTTCCGCGATCGCGCCATCACGTACGAACAGTTGAATCTGCTGGTGAATCGTGTCGCGAACGGTCTCCTCGCGCTGGATATCCGCCCCGAGGACAAGGTCGCGCTGATGCTGTCGAACCGCGTGGAGTTTCTGCTTGCGTGGTTCGCGCTCAACCGCATCGGCGCGGTGTGCGTGCCGATCAATATCGCCCTTAAGGGTGAGGGCCTCGCATACCAGATCGATCAGGCGGACTGTATCGCGTTGATCGCCGAGGACGGCTTTTTTACGGCGCTCGGCACGATTGCGGATCGGCTCCCGAAGTTGCGTCATTCGATTGTGGTCGCGGACAACCCCACGGTGCGGCTCGATGCGTGGCCGGGCGTGGAGAACCTGCGGTTCGACGATCTGCTCGCCCGCTCAGAAAAAGCGCCCGATATCGTCGTCGATTTCAGGAGTCTTGCGACGATCTCCTACACGTCAGGCACCACCGGTCTGTCGAAAGGCGTGATGATGAGCCATCACTACTGGTACGAGATCTGGTCGGAAGCGGTGCGCTACGCACGTTATACGGAAGACGACGTGCTCTACACCGGCCTGCCGTTCTTTCACACCAGCGCGCACGGAACGACAGGACCCGCGCTTCTGACCGGCGCGAAGGCGGTTCTGGTCGAACGTTTTTCCGCGAGCAGGATGTTCGACGACTGCCGGCGCTGGGAGTGCACGTCGGCGAAATATATCGGCGGAATGGTGTCGATCCTGATGAAGCAGCAAGCCTGCCCGGAAGACGGCGACAACCCATTGCGCCTGATGGTGGGCGCGGCCGCGCCAAAGCACCTGTGGCACGCATTCGAGCAGCGATTCAATACGCGACTGCTGGAACTTTATGGCATGACCGAATCCAGCAGTTGTATCGTCAATCCGTTCGATGCGCGCAAACCCGGATCATGCGGCAAGGCGATTACCGGCTATGACGTGCAACTGGTCGACGATCGCGACAACCCGGTTCCCGCGGGCCAGGTCGGGGAGCTCGTGGTGAGGCCGCAACGTCCGCATCTGGGCACGACGGGATACTACAAGAACCCCGATGCGACGCTCGAACTGTTTCGCAACCTGTGGATTCACACGGGCGATCTGGCGACCCAGGACGACGAGGGGTATTTTTTCTTCGTCGACCGGAAGAAGCAGGCGTTACGGCGGCGCGGCGAAAACATTTCGTCGTTCGAGGTCGAGGCGGTGATCAGCGCCCATCCAGCGGTGGTGGAGTCTTGTGTGGTGGGCGTGCCGTCCGAACTCGGCGAGGACGATGTCAAGGCGGTGATCGTGCTTAGGCCCGGACATGTCGTGACGGAAGAAGAATTGATCGATTGGTGTGAGCCGCGACTCGCTTACTTCGCAATACCTCGCTTTATCGCTTTCCGATCGGCACTGCCAAAAACGCCGAGCGAACGTGTCGAAAAATACCGGCTGCGCAATGAAGGCGTCACGGCCGATTGCTGGGATCGCGAGCAAGCAGGGCGTGTACTCAGGCGATAGATCGTCACATTCTCCGCGCCTCCTTCAAACGATAAGAAATCGGTCTCACGATCTCGTAAAACAGTATTGGACCAGACTGCGCTTTAAGTCGAATCTTGAGTCTGAGGCTTTGCAGAACAACCGCGCAAAGCACGGACTTGAACAGTCGATCCAAAACTATATCGTGAGATGAGGTGACGCATGACGAACAAAGTTGCAGTAGTCACGGGTTCCAATGGCCTGACCGGGCAGGCGATTTGCAAAGACCTGACACAGCGCGGTTACACCGTTGTCGGGATGGACATTGCCGATACGGGAAAGGGTGATTACGCGTATCGCAAATGCGATGTGACCGATTACGAGCAGATCACTGCATCGGTCGCCGCGATCGACGAGCAGTACGGCACGATCCGGGTGCTGGTGAACAATGCGGGCGTCTGGCATGGCAAGACGTTCTTCGACATCGCGCCTTCCGATTACGACTTTACCTACGGCGTCAACACGCGCGCGCCGTTCTTTCTGAGCCAGGAAGTCGCGAAACGCCTGATCGAAGCGGGCGGCGGTGGCGTGATCGTCAACCTGGCCTCCATTGTCGCGACGCTGGGTAGCGGCGTGACCGATTACGGTGGCTCGAAGGCCGCTATCGTCAACCTGACCAAGAGTCTGGCCAAGCCGCTGGGACCGCATGGCATTCGTGTCGCCGCCGTGTCCCCCGGTACGATCAACACGGCGATGGGCGAGAAGGTGCCGAAGGCCGTGCGCGACAAGCTGATTGCAAGTTCGGGCCTGCAACGCGCGGCGGAGCCGGAAGAGATTGCGTCGGCGGTCGGCTTTCTGGTCAGCGACGATGCGCGTTATGTGACGGGCGCGACGCTCGACGTCAACGGCGGACTGTGACTTTCCTCTGGAAAAGACGCTCTCACTGATCAATGTGACCGGAGGAAACATGTCTGGATGTCCATTCAGCAAGCCGGCATTTCCCATGCCGCGACAATGTCCGTTTCTCCCTCCGCAGGAGTATCAGGAATTCCAGCAGCACGCGGGCCCGACCAAAGTACAGATGTGGGACGGCAAGGACGCCTGGCTATTCACGCGCTACGACGACGTGCGGGCCGTGCTGGGCGACAACCGCTTCAGCGGCGATCCGCATGTAACAGGTTTTCCGAGTCTGTCGCCCGCGCGCAATGCGGTGCTGGATCTGGAGCCCGCGTTCATTCGCATGGATCCTCCCGAGCATGGCCGCTTCCGGCGCATGTTGACGAAGGAGTTCATGATCAAGCGCGTGAGCGCGATGCGGCCGCGAATCGATTCGATTTTCAACCGCTTGCTCGATGAACTGCTCGCCAAGGGTCCGCCCGCCAATCTGGTGGAAGACCTGTTCCTGCCGCTGACCTCGGAAGTCATCGCGGGACTGCTCGATGTGCCGGGCAAGGATCATGGCTTCTTTCAGGAGCAAAGCCGGCTGAAGGTGCTGCTCGATGTCGACCCTTCGATCCCCAAGGCGGCGTCGGATCGTATCCTGACTTACCTCGACGACCTGATTACCGAGCGCGCGAAAGTGGCCGACGGCCGGGAGGACCTGCTGAGCCGGCTGATCGTCGAACAGGTGCGGCCAGGCCATCTGACTCATCGCGAGCTTGTCATTATGGCGGAGCTGCTGTTGATGGCGGGCCATGAAACCACGGCCAACCAGATGGCTCTCGGCGTGTACAGCTTTCTGACAAACCCGGACCAGCTCGAATTGCTGCGCAACGATCCGTCGTTGTTGCGCAATGCGGTGGAGGAGATGCTGCGCTTTCACACGATCGTCCACTACAACGCCTTCCGTGTCGCGCTTGAAGATGTCGAGGTCGCGGGACAACTGATCCGCAAGGGCGACGGTGTCGTCGCGCTGATTTCCGGCGCGAATCACGATGCGAGCGCATTCGAGAATCCGCAAAAATTCGACATCACACGCAAGGCCGATCATCACGTTGCGTTCAGTTACGGCATTCACCAGTGTCTCGGCCAGCCGCTCGCGCGCGTCGAGTTGCAAGCAGTGTTCGCCACGTTGTTTCAGCGGATTCCAACGCTACGCTTTGCGGTTCCGCTGGAGCAGGTCAAGGGCAAAGGCGACCACTTCGTGCAGGGGCTTGAAACCCTGCCGGTGACCTGGTGAATATCAAGTGATCCGGTCCGTCCGGACGAAGGAGAGTGACATGTCGAATAACGGTTTCAAACTGCGGGTGTCGGTGGACCAGAGCGTGTGCGTGGGGGCGGGGTTGTGCGTGCTGTCTTCCAGCGAGGTGTTCGACCAGCGCGACGAGGATGGGGTCGTCAAACTGTTGCAGGAGACACCCGACGAGGCGCTCTACGAGAAGGTGCTCAGCGCGTCGCGCAAATGTCCGTCTAAAGCCATCAAGGTCGAGAAGGTGGCGGACGATCTCGCGCCAGAGGAGAACGCGCAATGACCACGATGCCGCGTTCGGTCGTGATCGTCGGCGCGGGCCAGGCCGGGGTCCAGGCAGCGAGCGCGTTGCGAAGCGAGGGTTACGCCGGTGCGATTCAGTTGATCGGCAATGAGCCGGGCTTGCCGTACCAGCGGCCGCCGCTGTCCAAGTCATATCTGGGCGGCGACCTCGCGGACGAAGAGCTGCATCTGGAAACCGCGGCGTGGTTCGACGATCAGCGCATCGAGCATCTGCCCGACGCGCATGTCGATGCGATCGAGCGGCACAGCAAGCGTGTGAGGCTATCGTCGGGGAAGGCGCTGGAGTACGACCATCTGATCCTCGCCACCGGTGCGCGCAACCGCTCTCTGCCGGCGATGGACATGTCAGTGCAAGGCGTTTTCTCGTTGCGGACTGTGGCAGAGGCTGCGGCGCTGACGTCGAGCTTGCACGACGCGCGTCGTGTCGTCGTAATCGGCGCGGGATTTCTCGGGCTGGAAGTGGCCAGCGTGGCGAAAGCGCAGGGCTGCGACGTGCATGTCGTCGAGTCGGTTGAACGCGTGATGCAGCGTGCGCTATCGGAGGAGATGTCGGAAGCCTGTCTGCGGCATCATCGTGCGGCGGGGGTCAGCTTTTCGTTGAGTGCGCGTGTCGATGCCATCTGCTCACAGGAAGGCCGCGTCACCGCGGTCAAACTGGCCGACGGAGGCCTACTTGAGGCCGATCTCGTGCTGATCGCGATCGGTGTCGTGCCGAACAGCGAGCTGGGTCTTGCATGCGGCCTCGAGGTATTCAACGGCTTGATGGTCGACGGGCAATTGCGCACCAGTGATCCGGCGATCTCGGCCATCGGCGATTGTGCTGCGTTCCCGTATGCCTTCGATGAGGGTGACCGTTTGCGCCTCGAATCGGTTCAGAACGCCGTGGACCAGGCGTGCTATGTCGCCCGCCGTATCGTTGGGACCGCAGACACGCCACGCTACGACCAGGTGCCGGTGTTCTGGAGCGATCAGGGCGGCATGCGGTTGCAAATCGCGGGCGTCGCACGCCGGCTCGATGCGAGCGTACTGCGCGGCGATCCCTGCGCGGGCGCATTCTCGGTATTGCGTTTCCGGCAGGGCCGGCTCACGGGCGTCGAGTCCTTTAACCGGCCTGCCGATCACATGGCTGCGCGGCGATTGCTGCAGCAGCGCATCAGTCCTTCACTTGCCCAGGCTGCGGATCCCGCTTTCGATCTCAAGTCGCTGCTGAACGCGGCGGCGACGGTCTGAAGGCGCACGACGAAAGGCACACGGCACAAAACCATGACAACGGCTTCTCCGATACTCGACGGCATTCGCATACTCGATATGACATCGGTGATCTTCGGCCCTTACTGCACGGCGACGCTTGCCGAAATGGGGGCCGACGTCGTCAAGATCGAGTCGTGTTCCGGCGATGAAATTCGTCGCGTGGGACAACCCGTGGTCACACGCGGCATGGGCCCTGCGCATATGACGTTGAATCGCGGCAAGCGCTCGGTGGTATGGGATCTGAAGACGCCGCGCGGGATCGCCGCGCTGCGGCGGCTGGTGAAACGCAGCGACGTGTTCATCCACAATCTGCGCAGCGATGCGATCGAGCGACTGGGCTTGACCTACGAGTCGGCGAAAGCGATCCGCCCCGATCTCGTCTATGTGCATTGCTCCGGTTTCGGTGAAGGCGGACCACTCGCCGGCAAGCCGGCTTACGACGACATCATTCAGGCGGCTTCCGGCGCGGCCAGCCTGTTGCCACGCACCGACGGCAATCCCGCCCCCCGTTTCCTGCCAATGGCGATGGCCGACAAGGTTGCCGGATTGCATGCCACTTACGCGGTGCTCGGCGCATTGCTGCATCGCGAGCGTACTGGCCTTGGACAAGCGGTGGAAGTGCCGATGTTCGAAAGCTTCACGCATTTCCTGATGCAGGATCATCTGTACGGACGCGCGTTCGTGCCGCCGAACGATACGGCGGGTTACCCGCGGCAACTCGATCCGTTGCGTCAGCCTGTGAAGTGTCTGGACGGCTATCTGTCGATCGCGCCTTATACCGACGCACGCTGGGTCCGTTTCTTCGAGGTAACCGATCAGGCCGGTTTTCTGCAACGTGAAGGGCTGACCAGCGCGCGTGAGCGCTTCAACGCACTGGACCGGATGCAGGCGGAACTGGCAAGAATCGTCGCGGGAAAGCCACTGCGTTACTGGCTCGAGTTGATGGCGCAGCACGACATTCCCGCTGCCGAAGTGAAGGGTCTGAACGAGGTGCTCGATGATCCGCATTTGCAGGCTGTCGGGTTCTTCCGTCGCAAGACGCATGCGACAGAGGGCGACTACCTGGAAATGCGCCCGCCGGTCCGCTTTCACGGTGCGCCATCGAAAGAAGTGGCGGGTGCGCCGCTGCTCGGCGAGCACAGCGAAGCGCTGGTCCGTTGGCTGGAAGAGGAGCCCTGATGTCAGGCGGCCTGTTCAATCAGATCCGGGCGCGAGGTGTCGAGGAAGTATTGCGGATGCCGGGCGGTCAGTTCCGCCGCATTCGCACGCGCGGCCTCGCGCCATGCGCCGAGCAGCGGCGGCACGCGGTCCTTATGCCAGGCAAGCGAGAGCGACACGCCCGGCGTGTCGGCGTTCAGCGGGCGATAAGCGACGCCGAGCGGCTGCATCAACTGCATGACGGCCGGTACGACCGCCACACCCACACCGGCCGCCACGAGACACGCGGACGTATGCATGTCGTGCGCTTCTTTGGCGATGTTCGGCTTGAGGTTGTCGTCTTCGAAGATATCGAGGATGCGGTCACCGTAACCACGCTCCGTCGCTGTGCCTCGCGCTACCGCGATCAACGGCCACGTCGCGAGATCGTGCAGATTGACCGGCCCCGGTACGTCGTATTCGCTGCCCGCAGGGACCGCGACCACCAGAAGTTCGCGATACAGAAGCTCGGTCACGATATTGTGATCGTACACGTGGCCGCGCACCAGGCCGACTTCGATCGCACCTTCCTTGAGCGCCGAAATCTGCTGCGAGATGGTCATCTCCTGAAGACTGACATCGGATTCGGGGGCGAGCGCCTTGAACAGGCGTAGCGTATTCGGCAGAAAGCAGTAGATCGCGGTATAGATCGAGCCAACGATCAGATGCGCGCGGGCGCCGCGTCCCGATGCGCGCACCGCGGCAATCGCAGCGGACGCGGTATTGAGCACGCGCTGTGCATGCTCCACCAGAATATCGCCGGCCGGCGTCAATAGAACCTTGCGTTTTTCGCGCGTGAATAACGCAGTGCCGAGTTCGTCTTCGAGTGAAATGATCTGTGCGCTCAATGCGGGCTGCGCGATATTGACGCGCTCGGACGCGCGGGTGAAATTCAATTCGGCAGCCACCGCGAGGAAGTATTGAAGCTGGCGCATGTTCATATCTGCACTCCTTGATTGAATTCGTGTCGCTAACTGACGGAGGGCCGGACTGCGGGGAGGGCAGCCGTATACTCGTTCACGAGCGTGGGGTCGAACGCCACGCGGCCTGGATCCGTCATGTAAAGCGCGAGGCTGATGAGCCACAGCAGATTGGCGATCTTCATCATGTTCAGCACCGGTGTAGGATTAGTGCGCACCGCGCCATGCCAGCGTGCCGGCGTCGACGCCGAACATGCTGCCCGTTGAGAACGACGCTTCGTCCGAGGCGAGGAAACACACGAGTCTGGCGACTTCCTCCGGCAGACCGAGCCGCTTGATCAGATGCGTACCCCAGAGACGGGCGCGGGCCTTCTCGGGGTCCTGCGCGTGAGCGAGGCTTCGGCTCAGCATGGGTGTGTCGATCGCGCCGGGTACATAGGCGTTGCAGCGGATCCCGGCGTCGGCGAGGTCGAGTGCGATCGCTTTCGTCAGCATCACGACGCCGCCTTTGCTGGCCGCGTAGGCGGGCAGACCGGGATAGGCGACCGTGCTTGCAACCGAGGCGCCATTGACGATTGCCGGGCTGCAGGTCGATTTGCGCAGAAACGGCGCGGCGAATTTCGAAGCCAGCCACATCGCCTTCAGGTTGACGTTCATCACGGTGTCCCAGACCTCTTCCGGCAAATCTTCGATCGTGGGAGCGCGGCCGGTGAGTCCGTCGTCGGTGACGCCAGCGTTGTTCACCAGCACGTCGATGCCGCCCGCGTGGGCCGCGGTTGCTTCGATCATGTGACGGATCGAATCCGCTTTCGAGAGATCGGTCTTGATGAAGAGGGATTTCGCACCGGCGTCTTTCACTGCCTCAGCCGCTGCCACGCCCTTGTCTTCCTGCAGGTCGGCCACGGTGACCCATGCGGCGCCCTGGCGGGCGGCTTCGATTGCGATTGCCCGGCCCATGCCTTGCGCTGCGCCCGTCACGATGACGACCCGGTTTCTGAGTTTGCTCATACATGTCTCCGTTTTTTTAATGCCGGTGTGCAGGCATTTTTTTTTCCGGCTAGCCGTTAAAGACACCGGGCTGCCGACTCGCTGTTTCCATAAGTTATCGAAACCCCGCGAGATATTCCATAAGCATTCATCTCTAAAACTTTACGGATCGTCTCATTCGATGCGTTCGCGGATATCGTCAGATCAATGCCTTGGCGAAGTTCGTCGCCCACGTCATGTCGGTGGGGGAAGGCCGTGATTTTCTGGCCGCCGGCATTGCCGCCAGGCGTTCAGGCGAGCTATACGCCGATACGCTAGAACCATCGTTTTTTAGTATTTCCCCAATCGCGAGGCCGCACCGTATCGTCTGCTCATCGATCAGCCTCATCCGCGTCTGTTGCTCGAGACGTCGACGTGAGGCGCCATCCTATGAGCCGTGCAAGAGAGAGCCTTATGCTGAAGGTGTGTATTTTCGGAGGCGGTGCGATTGGCGGATATATCGCCGGCCATCTCGCTCGCGCAGGACAGTGTGAGGTCAGCGTGGTGGCGCGTGGCAAGACACTCGAGGCGATCCGCGAGCGCGGTCTGCGTGTGATTACCGCTACGGATGATTTCACCGTGCGCGTGAAGGCCGTCGACGACGCGCGCGAACTCGGCGTGCAGGATTACGTGTTCGTCACGCTCAAATCACATCAGGTCGATGACGCGCTGGATCAGATTCGTTCGTTGATGGATTCGCACACGGTCGTGCTGCCGCCGACCACCGGCATTCCCTATTATTTCTTTCCAGACCGCCAGATTGCCGCGCTCGATCCCGGCGCGCGGCAATGGCATGCCATACCGCCCGCGCAAGTATTGGGCTGTGTGTACTGGATCGGTGCGCATGTGGTCGAACCGGGTGTCGTGTCGCAAGACGGCGCAAAGGCCGGATGCCCGATCGGTGAGCTGAATGGTCAGCACTCGGAGCGGGTTAGCCGCCTGAGCGAGCTGCTCGGCGCGAGTGGTATTGCCGCGAAGGTCAACGACAATATTCGCGCGGCTATCTGGGTGAAATTCGTCAATAGCCTGTGCTGGAATCCCGTAGCGATACTCACGCAGGGAACGCTCGGCGACATGCGCGACGCTGCGGGCGTCGTGCCTGTGGTCGACGCCATGATGCGCGAAGCCGATGCGCTAGCCGTGGCGCTGGGCCTCGATGTGGGTCCCGATCCCGCCAAACGGATCGCGCTGACGCTTAGCGCGGCCCATCACAAGATGTCTATGTTGCAGGACCTCGAAGCAGGACGTCCGCTCGAACTGCAGCCACTTCGAAGTTCGCTCAACGCCGTGCGAGACCTCACCGAGCTGCGCACGCCGACACTCGATACCCTTCTCGCGCTAGCCAGTCTGCGCGAGACCATTGCACTGAATAACCTTCGTCCAAGGGAGCTGCATTCATGACATCTACGTCCACCTCAAACGAGACCAGTGCGGCTCGTGATTTCCGTCGGCCGCTGGAAGGTGTCAAAGTGGTCGAAGCCTGCAGTTATATTTCCGGCCCCTTCTGTGCGCAGATGCTGGCGGACCTCGGCGCCGACGTGATCAAGGTCGAGCCTCCGTCCGGCGATCCGTACCGCAACTTTGGCCATAGCTGGGAAGGCGTTGGCACCGTGTGGACCAATTCGAACCGCGGTAAGGACAGCGTGGTGCTGGATCTGAAGTCGCCTGACGATCTGGCGAAGTTCAAGAATTTGCTGCGTGATGCGGACATCTACATCGAGAACTGGCGGCCGCATGTGTCGGCTTCTTTGGGCCTGGGCTTCGATCAGGTGAGTGAGTTGAATCCGCGTATTGTTCAGCTTTCCATCACCGGTTATGGACCGGACGGCGTACTCGCGAAAGAGCCCGCTTTCGATGCGTTGATTCAGGGCCGCACAGGCTTGTTGAGTTACGAGGCAGCCGGCGGCGAGCCGCGCGCGACGAACACGTTCCTTGCCGACAAGGTTTCGGCCGTGTTCGCGGCGCAGATGGCGCTGTCCGGGCTGATCTCGCGCGACCGGTTACAGCAGGCTGTGCATCTGGAAACCTCGATGCTCGACATCATCGCGTACTACAACTTTCCCGACATGTTCCATAACCAGACCTTCGTCGACGACACGGCTGCGGCGACGCTCGCGCCGCAACCCGTGCTGGCGACGCGCGACGGGTATATGGTGCTGTCTCCGGTCTCCGGAAAGCAGCTTAGCCGAACGCTCGATGCAATCGGCCATCCCGAGTGGAAGGACGAACTGAAAGAGATCAAAGACCGCAAAGAGATGACCCATACGTTTTTCGAACGGGTGGCGGGTCCGCTGAAATTGAAGACCACGGCAGAATGGCTCGAGCGCTTTCGCGAGCTGGATGTGCCGGCCGGACCCGTCAACGAACCCCATGCGCATTTCAGCGACCCTCAGGTCATTCATAACGAACTCTATTCGGAGCTGCAGACCCCGGCGGGCGCCGTGCGCGCGATCCGCTATCCCGCTCGCTTCAATGGCCATCTGCTGAAGCCGGGCAAGCCGGCGCCGCGTCTCGGCGAGGGCAACGGCCACAGGCTCGCTGAGTTTGAGTCTGCCAAGTGAAGTGTTGCATTCACGCTGGCGTCTTCGGGAGAGCAACGTGCCAATACTGCTGAGAGGTATCGAAGGGATCAGGGCTTACTCGGGCTTCCGTCTCGGCAAGAGCAGCTGGGTCGAAGTGAGTCAGGACATGATCAACGCCTTTGCGTCGGCGACCGACGACTGGGATTGGATATCCGTCGACGAAGCGCGCGCGAGACGTGGCCCGTTTGGCAAACCTGTTGCCCAGAACACGCTGATACTGAGCCTGATCGTACCGTTGTTGCACGACGTGTGCGTGCTCGAAGACATTGGAGTGAACATCGTTCATGGCATCGACCGGCTTCGCTTTCTTGGGCCGGTGCCGGTCGATTCGAGTGTGCGCCTCGACGTAGAGTTGAAAAGCGTCAACACGTCGGGCGAATCCTGCCATTGGGTGCTCGGCTGCAAGATGGAATGCGACGTAAGTGATACGCCGGTGCTGGAAGCCGAGATTGTGTATTGCATAGGACCGGCAGCGCAGAAAACGATTCAGCTCGCAACAATCGGATGAGCGCGGCGCCTGCTCGGATGTCGTGGTGCAGCGGTCATTCGACGCGTACGCGAGACCGCTGTTCGTGCGAGTGGGGAGACCATGTTGGATGGGAAGATAACGAGTGACACGAACGTCACTAACATAGCCAGCCGCTTTTCGACCCAGACCGCAAGGAGACAGGCGAGGGCGGTCGTGCTCGGCGCGGGGCTCAACCTGTTCACGGGAACTGGACAGGTCCTGCTTTTCAGCTTCGGCGTTTTCGTCGGGCCGATCGTCGCGGATACCGGATGGTAGCGGGCCGAGATAAGCGCAGCGGTACTCTGGGGACAGCTTCTCATTGCGCTGGCGGCGCCTTTGACAGGACTTGCCGTCGACCGGTTCGGCGCGAGAAGGGTCGCGCGCTTTGCCGGTCCTTCCCTCGCGCTTGGCGTCGTGCTGATAGGTTTGCTGTCGTATAGCGCCGGGAGCTTCGTGTTCTTCTTTGCACTGAGTTTCCTGTTCGGCGGCGCACAGGTTCCGGTTCCCTATGTGAAGGCCGTCTCGGACTGGTACGACACACGGCTGGGACTGGCCTTGGGTGCGGCGATGATTCTGAGTGGCGCGGGCGTAGCGTTGATTCCTCCGCTGTCTGCCGCGCTGATCGGTACACTCGGGTGGCGGCTGGCTTATGTCGTGCTGGGCATTGGCGTCATGGTCGTTAGTGTTCCGTCGGTGGCGTTGCTGCTGCGTGAGCCGCCAATCAAGACCGTTGGTCCGGAGCAGACCGACCATAAGGACGAAATGGCCGCAATGCAGGGCATGACACTGGGCCGCGCCGTGCGAACTCGTCAATTCTGGTTGATCGCGATCAGCTTTTATCTGATTTCGGTGGTGGTCGGCGCCGGCACTCATGTATTGCCGATCATTCTGTCCGATCACGGGTGGAAGGCCCAGCAAGGGTCGTTCGTCATGACGATCGTGGGTGTCGGGATGATGGTTGCCCGGTTCGGCTTCGGCGCTCTGCTCGACCGCTTTCATGCCTCCCGTCTGACCGCGCTCGTATTCGCGGGTGCGGGAGTCGGCTTCCTATGTCTGGCTTCCGGTATTTCCGGGTTGACGGTCCCTATTGCCGCCGTCCTGATCGGGGTGGCGCTCGGCGCCGAGGTCGACGCGCTCGCGTATCTCGCATCGCGTGTATTCGGGCGAAAACATCTGGGCGCCGTGTATGGGGCATTGATGTTCTGCTTCAGCTTCGGTCTCGGCTGCGGCCCTGCGCTGTTCGGTCAGATCTTCGAACGCACCGGCAGCTATCAGGACGGATTCCGGCTGGCCAGCGTTGCGGCTGCCGTCGCCACTCTGGCGGTGCGGCGCTCGGATCTCGAAAGCGGTCGTTCCCAGGGAGATTCCAGTAGGCGAGTGTGCGAGCACGCTCCTTCTATTCATTAAGATTCGCGCATGGCCTATCGCTAACGTGCCGCGTTCATGCGCGGCGGTACCAGCAAGGCTATTGTCTTCATCCGGCGTGCTGACCGTGGCGCTCGATGTCAGTCATGGAGAGGCTGTTTCGCACGCGAGGCCCGGCGCGTTTTATCGTACGCCGCGCAGATTGTTCGATGGATATGTATACGCTTGAGGCTGGGTAAGCGCGGCGTTGCTTCTGTTGTTCTATGCGCTGATTGCGACCCACGCGACGCCATTCGCAGCGGGTAGTCGATTGCGGGCCGATCATCGAGTTGGATTGGCTTTGCGCTCGAACTCGTTTGGTCTTCTGCGCCGTGACGATTCGGCATGCAAGACCAGGCCGCGAATCTTTCTTCCCTCTATGCGTCTTACGTTTGCGCCGGCATTGAACGAGCCAGCTTCATCAGGCTGTCGCTGAGTCGACTGATCGGACCGTCATCCAGCGTCATGATGACTTCGATGACCTCTCTTGCCGCGTCAGCGAGTGCGGGAGGCCCCTCGCCGCGTTCGTCAAGGCCGATCATTACATTGAACTTGCTGTAGATCTGCTCATTGGAGAAGACGGTTTCGGGCGTCCAGGGATCGCCCAGCGACTGATCGGCCGTCGCACTGAAAATCTGTCCTCGTGCATGGATGTCGACGCCGCCCGGCACGCCGCGCCATTGGCCACCTGTCATCCATTCCGCGATGTTCGACGAAGTCGGCTCGGGCGCAACGTCCACCCGTTTGCGGAAGGTGGCAATACGCTCATCGCTCATCGTTGCCCGATCGTACCAGCGAGGCCCCGCCGGGATATCGTAGGCAACTGCGGCGAGTGCATGCGCGTGACTGAACTCCGCGCTGAGGGAATCGCCCGGTTGCTGCTCGCGGAAAATCGAAGTCAACGCGAACGGGTTGGCCCGCACCACGACCCGCTCGATTTCTTCCG
This sequence comes from Paraburkholderia dioscoreae, assembly GCF_902459535.1. Taxonomy (NCBI): domain Bacteria; kingdom Pseudomonadati; phylum Pseudomonadota; class Betaproteobacteria; order Burkholderiales; family Burkholderiaceae; genus Paraburkholderia; species Paraburkholderia dioscoreae. The sequence continues at coordinate 2,555,019 of NZ_LR699554.1, read as the reverse complement.
GCCGAAGTTCGTGCCTGGCACGCAAGCGGGTAAAGGCGGTGAGGGGATGATGAATCCAGCGGCAGCATGGCCACGGCTTGTAGGTCGTATTGAGAATTTGCCATGCGCTGCCGAGACCCGCCATCAATGCTTCGTCGTCGTGGGTGGGCGAGCCGTAGAACTTCCAGAACGCGTTTTCCCCATCGAGAATATCCTTGAAGCCGGTACTCCCGAGCCCGGCAAGCAGCGCCGCCGACACGCCGGTCTCGGCGCACCAGCCTGCGTCCGCGTACTTATACATGGGTTGCACAACGGATTCGGCCCACTTACGTAGTGTCGGCTGTGGAGAATTGCTCCCGCCGATCCCGAAGGCATGATTGGCCTGAGTTCTATCGAGGCCGGCAATGCTGGTCGATGCGCCGATCGCCGCCCAGGTGATCGTCGCCGCCGGACCGCCTAACTCGTTCCAGCCGATCACCTTGCCATTTTCGATCTGCATCGGAGCGCCCATCCAGCTGCCGATTCGCGCGCCGACATCGAAGCCGACCGAGATGGCCGTCAACAATTCGCGGCCGCTGCGTTGATGCAACTCGGCAAGCGCGAGCGCTGAGAAGATCGTCGCATTGCCAAAATGCGTGGAGGTGGGAAAGGTGTCGTCGGCATCCAGCACATTGGCCAGACGGGCATTCGCATAAGCGGCCGCGGTAACGGAGCTGCGCTGCGTCCTGCCGAGAACGGTGGCGTCCGGATTTCCACCTAGAGTGCCGACATAATCGAGGGCGATCCGTCCGCTTTCCGTGCCGATCGCCCCCGCGGCACAACCGAGCGTGTCGAGAAGAAGCCGCTTGCTCTCGGCGACGACCGCCGACGGGAAATCGTCAAACCGCGTATCCACCACGAAATCGGCAAGTCTTTGCGTCAGGCTAGTCATATTGCGCTCCTTTCTGTACTTGATAACTGTCTGCTCGGCTGAGAGCTTTGCCTAAATGGCACTTTCCAGCTCCGGCAAGACCTCGAACAGATCCGCCACAAGACCGTAATCCGCCGTTTGAAAAATCGGGGCGTCCGCATCCTTATTGATTGCCACGATAACTTTGGAATCCTTCATGCCGGCCAAATGCTGAATCGCACCGGAAATGCCAACGGCAATGTAAAGCTGCGGCGCAACAATTTTTCCGGTCTGGCCTACCTGCATATCGTTCGGTGCGAATCCCGCATCGACCGCCGCACGCGAGGCGCCGACCGCTGCGCCGAGCTTGTCCGCCAGGGTATAAAGCAAGTCGAAGTTCTGAGCGGTCTGCATGCCGCGACCACCGGAAATGACAATTTTCGCGGCGGTAAGATCAGGGCGATCCGTCTTGGCAAGCAGTTCGTCGATAAAGACGGATTTACCGGAATCGCCTGAACCGGGGGCGACATGTTCGATAGCGGCCGTTGCGCCTCCGAGGTTCGCCGGCTCGAACGCAGTGCTGCGCACAGTGAGCAATGTCACCGCGGCAGTGGACTGTACGGTTGCAATGGCGTTGCCTGCGTAGATAGGGCGCTTGAACGTATCCGCACTGACCACTTCGATAATTTCCGAGATCTGCTCGGTGCCAACCAGCGCGGCGATGCGGGGTAAAAGGTTCTTGCCGTGGCTTGTTGCGGCAGCCAGTACGTGCGTATACGCTGCCCCGATCTCAGCGACCAGAGGCGCGACGTTTTCAGGCAACTGGTGCGCGTACGCGGCATCGTCGGCAACCAGAACTTTGGTGACGCCTTCAATCCTCGCGGCCGTTTCGGCTACTGTGCGAATGTCATGGCCCGCAACGAGCACCACAATTTCGCCGCCGATTTTCTGCGCGGCAGCGACGGCGTTCAGCGTTGCTGCGCCAAAAGTGTTGTTGCCGTGTTCTGCAATAACAAGGATAGCCATTAGATCACTCTCGCTTCGTGCTTCAGCTTGCCGACCAGTTCGGCGACAGACGCGACCGTGACACCCGCGCTGCGAAGCGCCGGCGCTTCCACTCTGATCGTCTTTACGGTTGAGGCGGTTGCGACGCCAAGCGAGTCCGCGCTCACTACGTCGAGTGGTTTCTTTTTTGCTTTCATGATGCTCGGCAAAGTCGTGTAGCGAGGCTCGTTCAGTCGCAGATCCGTCGTGACGATTGCCGGCAGGCTGAGTGCAACGGTTTGCAGGCCACTGTCGATCTCGCGGGTGACTGTCAGCTTGTCGCCGTTGACTTCGACCCTGGAGGCGAACGTTCCCTGGGCATAGCCGGTCAGTGCGGCCAGCATTTGGCCGGTCTGATTGTTATCGCTGTCGATGGCCTGCTTGCCAAGGATCGTAATCAGCGGTTGCTCTTTATCGACAACGGCCTTGAGCAGCCTCGCGACCGCCAGCGAACTGAGCGTTTCATCGCTTTCAATCAGAATGGCGCGATCGGCGCCGAGCGCCAGTGCCGTGCGCAGTTGTTCCTGGGCGAGACGCGGTCCGATGGAGACCACCACAACCTCCGTCGCGATACCTTTTTCCTTGAGTCGAACGGCCTCTTCAACCGCGATCTCGCAGAAGGGGTTCAGGGACATCTTGACGTTCGCGAGATCGACGCCACTGTTGTCCGCCTTGACGCGCACCTTGACGTTATAGTCGACTACCCGCTTGACGGCGACCAGGACTCTCATGCCATTAGCCTCATCTGTCTACTCCATGATCAACTTGGGATATAGCCGAAGTTGACCACTTATTGTCGAGGCGCGCCAATAGCTTTATATGTTCAAACGATCGAATAAACGTATAGAAGAGCCTTTGAAAATTATCGGCTGCGAAGCCTACTGAGGCGCGACGCTCATCGCTTTCCACACGACTTTCGTCGCCGTGCGGAAGGCCGCGGCGTCGAAACCGGTGGAACCCGAACGGCGCAGAAAGACGATCAGGCCTTCCCAGTGTGAGTACAGAAGCGCGCCGCGCAGACGGCATTCTTCAGCCGGTAACGCAATGTTGATCTGGCTCACCAGTCCACTGAACAAGGCCTGGAATTCTTTGCTCACCTTGACCATCAGTTCACGCACGGCAGGCTGATGCTCGGCGAGGCACCAGCATTCGAACGCGAACGGGCTTACGACATTGTCACTGGCGGTCAATGCGTCGAAGACATCGTCGAGAATCGCCTCGAGGCGCGCCCATGGAGATAGCGCCGTATTGGCGGATAGCGAACGGTACTGTTCCAGATATCGCCGGGCGACCTCTTCGATAGTTGCCAGCAGCAGAGTGTCCCGACTTCCGAAGTAGTGCTGCAGGGTGCCGAGACGAATCTGCGCTTCTGCCGCGACGCGTCGCTGCGTGAAGCCAATGTTGCCTTCGGATGCGAAGACCCGGATCGACGCTTCGATAATTTCAGGGATGCGCGTTGTCCGGTTGCCGCGCTGCCGCAGCGGCGAGCGCCCATCTTGTCCGCCGAGGTCTGCGGAACTGAGGGAAATGTCTTTCATCTGTGACACTCAGTGGGTTGCGCTCGAGAGCCGCGTGGCGTCCGTGCCGCCGCCAGCATCGGCGCGCTCGGGAAATCGGCCGTGGCCGACCGATCGTCGGTTGTAGGTCAAGTGTATAACATCGTTTGGTTTGACAAATTCGATTTCGTCGGGCGTCGCGCAAAAAACAGGGTAAACCACGTGCCTGCTATCCTTGATAATGGGTCAAGTGACCACTAGTATTTAGTCAATGGACCAAATACCAATTGATTTGCACGTAGATATCTAGGTCCTGATCGTTGCAAACGAGCGATGCGGAGTTCAGCATGAACAGCGGCAGCACATCCCTGCGTGGGATAGTCGAGAAGTGGCTTCAACCTACCGCGGCAACCCCCGCGCGGGTGGTCCGCATGAAATGCGACCGGACAAGCGCCGCACGTTGCGTGCGGGTCGAGGTTCGGCGTTCCTCAGACCTGTACTCCGTCTTGTTTTTCCGCCACCGCGACGGATCGTGGTGCGTATTTCCTCCTCACGCGGACAGTCCGGCCATGGCCGCGCATCGGTTCGCAAGTTGAACGGAAGGACCTGTCATGGACGTCATTGAATTGGCTCGGGCATCGGGTCTGCAGGTAATTCTCGACGGACGTATCGGCCGCGAAGAATATCAGAGCGTGTGCGGATCGGTAGATTCACTGCGTCGATTTGCGGATGCCATCAGTTTATCCATCGAAGCGCCAGCGACGGCCGCTTCGTCACGAGGCGGCGATGGTTTGATTGCGCCGCGCGCCCTGTCGGGTGAATTGCATGCAGCTCGCTCAAGCGACTAAGCTGGCTTGCTCTGAAAAGCGTTTGAACCTTTGCTTCGCGACTCCATGGATTCGCTACTGGAGCGCTGAAAGATGACCATAGTAAGACCTCTCCAAGAACTTATGGATCGTCTCAATTGGACCTGTTGACCGATATCGTCAGACTGATGCGCCCCCAGTCGGTCCTATGGCGAAGCGTTGAAGAGCATGGACGCTGGGGGATGAGCGTTCCCCGTCGCAACGAGCCGGTTTTTTGCCTCGTTGTTGCGGGCAACTGCTGCTTCACGCCGCCCAAAGGTCCCCCCTTGATGATGCGGCAGGGCGATTATGTGATGCTCAACGCGACATCACGCTATTTCGTCGGCAGCGGATTAGATGTGATGCCGACCCTGGTCTCACTCGCGCTCGATGCCGGGCAGCATGACTATGTCCGATGGAACGACGGGAAAGGTGGCGAGGAAGTCCGGCTCGTCGGTGGGTATTTCCAGGTCGAACCTGAACACACGCAACTCCTCTCGAGTTTATTACCTGATCTCCTCTACATCCGGTCCTCCGACGAAGAGGCGGGGCGGTTGAGCCGCATCGTTGAATTGATCGGCGAGGAGTCGCTATGCCAGTTGGCCGGCCGTGAACTCGTCATGGGCCGACTGGTGGAGATCATGCTGGTCGAGGTGCTGCGCCGTCCGTTGCTGCAAATCGAAGGACAAAGGACAGGGTGGCTTAGCGGCATGGCTGACCCGCAGATCGCGATGTCGCTGCAAAAGATGCACGGAGATGTGGCGAATCATTGGACCGTGGAGACGCTTGCGAAAACGGTCGGCATGTCACGAGCGGTCTTTGCACGACGCTTTGCCGAGTGCGTGGGTTTGGCGCCGGCCACGTACCTTTCAAACTGGCGCATCGCGCTTGCCAAAGATGCGCTGCTTAATAGTGAACGCTCGGTCAACGATATTGGCCTCTCTGTCGGCTACCTGTCCGACAGTGCATTCAGTACCGCGTTCAGCCGGATGGTCGGCTGCCCGCCGGCGTCGTTTCGCCGGGCAGCGCGGAAGGGCTCCTGATTCAGCTATTGAGCGATCTGCTCGATCTATCGTTTTTTAGTATTGTCCCTTCTTCCAGACTCGCCTTATCTTTTGCACATCACATGGTCTTGCGGCCCTTCCGATCCACAAGCTGAAGGCGGGTCCAAGGCGCTGTTTCAACACATATGCAAGAGAGCGCGATATGCGGAAGGGTTTCAATTCTTTGAGCGGCGCGATTGACGGCTACATGGCGAGTCTCCGCGAAGCGAACAAGCTAACGGAGGTAGGAGCCACTACGCTTGGCTGCAGCCCGCATCTGATCTCCGCTGTGCGCGCTAGAAGCGCGACCCCGACCAAAGACCTCACCATTCGCAAACACTCATCTAGCGCCGCACTGTGGATTGGAGAACCGAGAACACCACGTATTAGCCGCTTCCCAGGACGCGATTTTCTCGGCTCTTTTGGAACATATAACCGGGCAGGAAGCTGGATCTGATGCATGAACAGCGTATCGCGTAAGGAAAGGTGTAGCCGACGGTCATTCATGGTGTCGACATGGTCAGGATGACTACCTGACGAAGACGGCGTCGCAACGAACATCCGGCTGCCGCAGCAATAAGAAGAAATAGATAGAGCCTCAGAGCTTTGCAGGATTATCAGGTTAAACAAGGAGACAGCAATGAACTACCCGAGGTTGATGTTGGCGTCAGCAGCTTTAATGATTACCCAGGCCGCTTTTGCGCAAAGCAGCGTCACCCTTTATGGCGTGATCGACTATGGGCTGAACTTCGTCAACAATGCACAGACTATCGTCAATGGCGCCCGGACGGGGAGGCATCAATATGCGATGAGCAGCAGCATCATGCAGGGCAATCGCTGGGGGCTGCGGGGGGCCGAGGACCTTGGTGGTGGCTATAAGGCCATCTTCGTGCTGGAAAGTGGGTTTGACGTCGGGACCGGCAATTTCCAGCAAGGTGGCGACCTGTTCGGGCGGCAGGCGTATGTCGGAATCTCCAGTCCGTACGGAACGATAACGCTCGGGCGTCAGTACGATTCGGTTGTTGACTTTATCGGTCCGGTCACCGGGGCGGTCGGCAACGGAACGTATTCGTTGCATGGCAACGACATCAACAACTTCGGGAATACCTACCGTGTCAACAACGCGGTCAAGTTCACATCTAATACCTACGGTGGTTTGAGGTTCGGCGGACTTTACAGCCTGGGGGGCGTGGCCGGCTCGTTCGGAACCAACAGCATCTTTTCCTTCGGCGGCTCTTACGGCTTCGGAGGACTTACCGTCGCCGCAGCATTCCTTAAAGCGCGGGATCCCAATCGGTCATTTTGGGGAAATAACGTCAATAGCTCGTCAACCGCGAGCAACCTGGGCTCGATATCCGGTGTTCAGGTCAACCCTGTCTACGGCGGATTCGCCTCAGCGTCGAGTTACCAGGTCGCGGGTGCTGCCGTTCAGTATACGTTTGCGGGCGCCGTCATCGGCGCAAACTATTCCCATATCAGTTTCCGCGATCTCAATGATCCGGCTTCAGGCAACCTCGCGCTGACGAATCCACGCGGATATACCGGCAATGCCTCGTTTAACAGCTACGCCGCGTTTGTACGTTACGCACTGACACCATTTCTCTGGGTCAACGGCTCATACGATTATCTAACCGGCGGCGCCATCCAGGGAAAAGAGGGCGCGAAATATCACCTTTTCAATGCGGCACTCGACTACTTCCTGTCCAAGCGAACGGATGTGTATTTCATGGCGGACTATCAGATTGCTTCGGGAACCGATTCGACAGGGCAGCCTGCGGTCGCCTCTTATTTGACGATTACGCCTTCGAGCAACGCCCATCAGGTGGTGCTGCGTGTCGGAATGAGGCATCTCTTCTAGTTCGAAGTACCGGCGGTATTCGTATCAGAAGTGGTCGATCGAATCGACCAGAAAACCGCTACTAGATATCCCTACCTGCGAGCGATGTCGTGTAAGACGGGGTTTTCTCCCCGTTCAATTCAACGAGAGAGTAATGAACATGTCTACTCAAGACGCAGAAATCAAGTGCCCATTCGCGCAGGAAACGTTCCCCTGGGCTCGGGAGGCGGACGCCCCATTGAATCCTCCCTCGCAATACGCCATGCTTCGCGCAGAAGGACCAATGGCGAAAGTTCGGCTTTGGGATGGTAGTACTGCGTGGATCGTGACCGACATGGAACATTTCCGTGAGGTGCTGACCAACGCTAACTTCAGCGCTTCGCCTTTGGTTCCGGGTTTTCCGTTCGTTGCGCCGGCACGAGCCGCGCAGTCGAAGTCTTACCAGACCTTCATCACGATGGACCCTCCTGAGCATGGCCACTATCGCCGCATGCTCACCAAGGAATTCATGGCGAAGCGCATGCAGGACCTGCGGCCCCTGGTGCAGCAATCGCTGGATAAGCTACTCGATGAGATGGAAAGGAAAGGCGGGCCCGCCGATTTCATCAAAGACGTCGCATTGCCACTTCCGTCCCTCGTGATCTCGATCATGCTCGGCGTGCCCTATGAGGATCACGCAAAGCTGCAGAAGTGGAGCGCCGACCGCATGGACCTGTCGATCGATCCGGAGGCCCTGACGCAATCGGCGAAGGAGATGAAGAACTATATCGATCAACTGCTGCGCCTGAAGGAGCAGAATCCGGGCGACGATAGCGATTTGTTGACGCGATTGGCAGTCGAGTGGGTCAACCCGGGAAAACTGCCTCATTCCGAAGCGGTTCAGATGGCGACATTGCTATATCTAGCGGGGCATGAGACGACTGCCAACCAGATCGGTCTTGGACTTCTGAGTCTGTTCGAACATCCTGAGCAGAAAGCGGCCTTGATGGCGGAGCCGTCTTTGGTTCGCGGTGCCGTCGAAGAAATGCTTCGCTTTCATTCGATCACGCACATGAACTCCAACCGGGTTGCGACTGCCGATGTCATGATCGGCGGTCAACTGATCCGCAAAGGAGAAGGTGTGCTGGCGCTGCTCCACGCAGCGAACCACGATCCGGCAGCTTTCCCGAATCCGGAGCGCTTCGATATTCAGCGTGACAATAATGGTCATTCTCACGTGGCGTTTTCATTCGGAATCCATCAGTGTTTGGGTCAGCCGCTTGCGAGGCTTGAACTTCAGGTCGTATTCGAAACGCTATTCAAGCGATTTCCCAACTTGCGACTGGCGGTCGAGTCGGACTCGCTGCCGTTCAAGTCTCAAGCGTTTGTTTACGGCCTTAGGGAACTGCCGGTTATCTGGTGAGAGGGTGATCGCAGCGGTACTACTTCAACTTTTCTGCGTCTGTCTCACGCCGCTGGACGAATAGTCCAGACCTGGAGATTTGGCGTGCGGCTAAGCGTTTGCGGACGGGATCGTCATGAACTGGAAACTTGTCACCGTGATTCGCTTGCGGGAAAGCGTCGGCATTTTCTTGACCTTGCTCGCGGACCGGGCCAGCGCGGCATAGCAGCGCCGCGTAACGCATGGCCGCTGTCAATGCAGCTGGATGATAAATGGCTCGGCCGATAAGGCGATAGAGACATGCTTCGCCCAACCGGCTAGTCACCAGGTATGCCAATTACCCCAATCCTTTGAAGGGCGAATTACATGAGCAAAATAGTCGATAAGAAAGTCGCACTCCTCACGGGGGGCGCATCGGGAATTGGACGGGCTACAGCGATTGCTTTCGCGAAACGTGGAGCGGCGGTGGTCATCGCAGATGCGGATGCAAAAAACGGTGAGGCGGTCGCCGTAGACTTGAGGGAGAGGTTCGGCGCGCACGCCCTGTTTATTCATGTGAATGTCACCGATCCCGCGTCGGTTCAGAACATGGTTCAGACCACGGTCAACCAGTTTGGCGGACTGGATTACGCATTCAACAACGCTGGCGTTCCCGACGGTTCGACAAGCTTGCGAGTCTCCACGCAAGGGAACTGGGATCGTGTTATGTCCGTCAATCTGGAAGGCGTTTGGCATTGCATGAAAGCAGAACTCGATCACATGCTGGCGGCGGAAAAGGGCGCCATCGTCAATAACGCATCGCGCTCTGGCTTGGTGGGTGTGCCGGGAGATGCGATCTACGGAGCCGCTAAGCATGGTGTGATCGGCCTCACAAAGGCAGCAGCGGTCGAGTTCGCATCGAAAGGCATCAGAGTGAATGCGGTGTGCCCGGGTCTCGTCGATACGGCTTTGACGCGAGCGAAATTTGGCGACGATCTCATCCCACGCTCCCGACTGGCAAATCCGCTTGGCCGGATGGCGCAGGCGGAAGAGATTGCGGAGGCCGTGGTCTGGTTGTGTTCGGACGCGGCGTCCTTTGTGGTTGGCGTAGCGCTGCCGGTGGATGGCGGGGCCACAGCACGGTGAATCTGCGCCGCGTTCTCTGCCGATAGTTTCGAGTCGAACAATGCCGCAACGAAACGCCGGGTCTCTGTCATTCACATAGATGAGGTCTACGACGGGTCGCTTTGACCGTGGCATGAATTGCCTTGCGTTAATCATTGAGGCGGGCCGCCTTATCAGACTGCGCTGATAACGCCACGCGGCGAACCGCTAACTCCTATCTTCGCGCAGCCCCTCCTCCAACCGGGGCGCTCTCGAGCCTCTCCGGTCTCCTTGCATCTTCTCTCGCTGCGCAAGTACCACCACAGTGGACCCTTGCGGGTTGTCGGTCGCGATGCGGTGAGGCCGCACCCAAAATTGTTTCGCGCTTCGTCCAGAGACCTATATTAAAGACGCGCGGATGCCAATTCTGCCGGCGCAACGTCCAATGTCGGCGTTCTTCCATTGGCGTCGGGTCCGCTTTGTTACGCGAATTGAAAAAGAGCTTGTTTAAAAATACGCTTAATCGCGGTCGGTCGGCTCGTTAAACTTGGCTGAAAGGTAGGTCCAATGAAGCCAAATTGCATAAGGAGTTGCACTATGAGATCAGCACTACATTCGGCTGTGGCAGGCATCGTTCTGCTTGCTCCGATCTTTGCGTTAGCGCAGCAGCAGGGTGGGGAACTGCAGCGCGCCCAGGTTCGTGATGAGCTTGTCTCGCTTGAGCATGCTGGCTATGCGCCCGGATATCCCGCGAGCCTGCCGGCCGCGCAGGACCGCCTTTCTTTTGGGAGCGGGACAGATATGACACAGACACGCGTGCCCGCAGTGCAGGGTTCACGTCAAGCCGGCCGGGCGACGAGTGTGAGTTCGCCGCAGTCGTTGTACTTCGGTCTCTAAGCGCTCGCACATCAAGGCGAAAATCGTCGCGAACACTCTCGCTGAATCGAACATGCAAAGCCGATTGCTTCCGGTGATCGTAGCGATTTCCGTCCGCTGGTTTTCCGTCTTTGAGACAACATGAAAGATCCAACTGCAACAGATTCCGAAGCCACGATCCGCTCCCCATCTCACGCGTGCTTCGTACCGGACGTTACCCAGAGCGGATTTTCCGTTCGCCACTTACAGCCTGCACGGGTCGGCGACAAGATTCTCGATCATATTCGTCTCAGGTTGAGTACGGGAGACCTTGCTCCGGGCGACAAACTGCCGAGTGAGCGAGACCTGGCTGAGCAGTTAGGCGTTAGCAGGAATGCAGTGAGGGAATCGTTGCGCGTACTGGAGGCAGGCGGTGTGCTGACAATCAGGAAAGGTCATACCGGTGGCGCTTTCGTGAGCAATGGCAATGTAGGTGCGAGCGTATCCACATTGGGCGATGTTCTGCGGTTGCGTGGCGGCCAGGTGAGAGAGATATCGGAAGTCCGCCTTTGGATGTCGGGGGTCGTAGCTCGCGCGGCATGTGAACGCCGCACCTCGTTCGATCTCGAGAAGTTGAATCAGAATCTCGAACTTGTTCAGCAAACGATGGAGGCCGGCGATCTGAACGGTAGCCTCGCCGCTGCGGCGGAGTTTCACGTTCTCCTCGCAGCCTGTAGCCAAAATTCCCTGCTTGTGTTGATGATGGAAACCATCATGGGCATCACGTCGCAATTCGCATGTGACTTTGGAATTGACGCCAGCGAGTTTGCGCTTGACGAGCGGAGAGCCATTGTGAAAGCAATCGAGGCACGGAAAGTACCGGAGGCAATCACTGCCATGATGGCTCATCTCGACAATGTTCATTCCCGCTATAGGAGCGCAGTTGGCCAGACGTGATAGGTGGCCACTTCTCGGACCCTGTGCTGCCTTGGACGAGAGCTGTACGGCGAACCAGTGCGGACGGCCCCCGTCCTTCTTTGCTCCGATTTCACTATGGGTGTAGCGGAAGAAGGTGCATCCAGTCTCGCAACTAGCGAGCGCCAGATCGGCTGTCGTTATAGGGTATGCCAGCAGGTAGGCGGCCTGTATCGCGGCCATCGAGCTTTGCGCGCAAGCGCCGGATGAAATCCTCAGCCGTCGCGGTCAGCAGTTCCTCGCTGGAATAGGCGAGATACATGCCCACCTTAGGCGCGGGCTCGGTGAGGTTCAGCAGTTTGAGCAAGCCCTTGTGCGCACGCTGCGATAGCAGTGGCGTTGCCAGCGACGTGAATACTGCGACCGCCGGCATCTGCATCGACAGTTCCAGATACAGGTTCATTGACGAACATCGCGTGATGTGCTCCGGCAGCGGCATACCGCGCTCTCCGAACAGCGTTGCGACGAAGCTCGACTCGTCGGTCGGGGAATCCAGCAGCAGCCACGGCAGCGCGTGAATCTGCTCGACAGTTAAGGTCTCGCAGCCCTGGTATGACGCCGCAATCGTGAGCTGCACATCGAGCTCGTACAGCCTGGTCCATGCGAATGCTGCGTTCTTCGGCTCGCCGTATTGCGTGAAAATCGCGACATCGATGGTGCCGTTTCGCAGTCCGTCCGCAATGTTCTCGCCGCGCCATTCAATCACATCCAGCTTGACGCCTGGGCGTGCGGCCGTCAGTTCGATCAGGGAGTCGGCTAGCGCACGGGTAGCTGCTGGCGGCGTGACGGCGAGTGTCAGCCGGCCGCCAAGTTCTCCGCGGGCGGTCTGCGCGTCTTCCATGATGCGGCCAATTTCCCGTTGTACGACAAAGACGCGTTTCAATACCTGGTGAGCGAATGGCGTCAGTGTTGCTCCATTTGCTGAGCGCGTCAGCAATTGCATGCCAAGTTCGACTTCCAACTCGCGAATCGAGCGGCTGATTGCCGGTTGCGTCAGGAACAGGCGCCGAGCGGCTTCATGAAGACTGCCGGCCTCGGCGACTGCACGCAGCGCATCGAGTTGTCTCAACTTCACGGTGTCCCCAGATCACATTGTCAGGGATCCATCATAGCGAGACAAAATACGATCGGTGCACCGACACGGCGGGTTAGTTCGCCATCATCGTCTTTCGTCCGAACAGAATGGCCGAAGGCATACCATGTTCCGCCCAAGGGTTCTGGGACCGCGGATAGTAATTCGTATCGCGTTTTGTGTAGGGAAGGGACGAGAAGTCGGAGGGCAACGCCCCGGGAGAATTCACATGCCAGAGTGCGTCCGATCCCGGGCGGAACCCTGTCTGGTAGTGATTGCTGGACTTGACGACAACGATGCGCTTGCTGTCGAGATCAATTCCCAATCCTGTCAGCGAATCGCGTTCGATCAACTGCGTACGGATGGAACACACCGCAATGTCGATGCCGCCCGTGCGCAACCACACGGATAGTCCCATCGGAATTCGGCCTCCCCATGCTCCCCCGGTGTGATTCTCCACCACGCCCATGACTTCCACCTCCAGATCCACTGGATCCGACGAAGTGGGGCCGCATTTGCCGCCGAGCCTGATATTCAAGGTCGCGCCGACCCCCGCCGATGCGCAAACCTTCGCCACCAACGGGTCCCAGAACGCGCCGATCACGGCGTCGGTCACATTACGTTCGAGCATTGCCTTGAGGAAGAACGTACTGTCGCCCGATGCGCCGCAACCCGGGTTGTCGGCGAAGTCACCCAACACGATTTGGCCATTCATTGTGCTCGCCCGATCCAATGACTCCGGGATCGACGGATAGTTCGGACGCAGCGCGACCCTGGCTTCGTAGAGCCGCTCCGCAATTTTCGCGGCCACGCGGGCGGCGTCTGAGGCGTCATCGTTGGCATAGACCAGAACGCGCGTACCGACATCCTCCACGTCGGCCCACGGAAAGCCATGCCCAATGCTTGCAGACAGAATGGACGGGCTCTTTTCTGCTTGCGTCAGGCTAGCCACGATACCTCGCATGGGAGGATCGAAAGTAGGGTAGAAGCCGACGATCCGTGTATCCATGAGCGCTCCCGCCAACCTGATCTCTGCTCTGGAGACCTTCTGGCAGATGTCGTAGACTTCGTGCGCCCGATCCGCAAAATCAATATGCGGGTACTCCTTTGCAATGATGATGAGATCGGCCTTCTCGACCATTGTTTTGGTCAGATGGCAGTGCGGATCGATCACAACGCCGATAACCGCCTCGCCGGCTATCTCGCGAAGCCGCGTGAGGATGTCGCCCTCGCAGTCGTCGTAGCCTTGCGCGACCATAGCGCCGTGCAGCATAAGCAATAGCATGTCGACGGGTCCCGCGGATTCCAGATCGCCGAGGATCCTGTCTCGCAGTCGCTCATAAGCTGCCTTGATCGTACGCCCGGAGGGTTCGGCATAAGCCGTGATACTTTCAATCACCGTGTGTCCGTCGGCTTCTACTCTCTCGCGAAAGACTTTTGGAACGACTCCGAGCATCGAGTCTGAAGCGGACCCTTTCTCGTGGACAATGAAGTCTTCGTAGGATGTCGGAAACGGTGAAAAGGTATTTGTCTCTGTAACTAGTGCAGCGACGAAAACGCGCATGATTTTTATCCTGGAAGGTTGATCAATCGGGTGAGCTTCTTACAGGTGAAAAGATCACGCGCTGCGGCCTGGAATCGGCGGCTGCACGCCGTCCGGAATCGGGCACACGTACGGCTCGTCAGCCAGACGTTCCTTCAGTTCGGTGCGTGCCGCCGCGAGCAGCAGTGGATTCGTGTACAGCTCGAGTGCGGTGGCGGCCATCGTTTTCGCCGCCAGTGTCATACCCTTGTGCGCCAGCGCGCTTTTGCCTTGCGAGACCCACTGCCACGAATGCGGTGACGTACCGAAAGCAAAGCAAGCCGTCATGCATTGCACCGTCGGTGTAACCCAACTCACATCGCCGACATCCGTCGAGCCGTGCATCTTCGAGGGACGGTCGTTGTAAAGTTCATCGACGCCATCGAACAACGCTTTCGGCTGGCGCCACGCGGAGGCCAGCATCCGTCCCGCCATCTCAACCTCTTCGGGGCGGGTCGTACGATGCATTGACTCGGCGAATTGCAATTCCTCGCTGTCATACTGCGGCGCGCCGAACTGCTTGAGTTTCGCCTGCATCAGTTCATTTAGCGTAGTGTTGCGTAGCAGGTTGGAACACGCCGAGTGAACTTCGATCTCCAGTTCACAGTCGGTCATCAGCGCGGCACCACGCGCGATATTGCAGATCCTTTCGTACAGTTCGCTCGCGTCGCGATTGCGCGGTGCACGGATCATATAGAGCGCCGCCGCGTTCGGTTGCACTACGTTCGGCGCAACGCCACCGGCGTCGGTAATGGCGTAATGCACGCGCGCGTCCGGAATCATGTGTTCGCGCAGAAAGTTGGTGCCGATGTTCATCAGTTCGAGCGCGTCGAGCGCGCTGCGGCCGAGATGCGGCGATGCGCCTGCGTGCGCAGCGACACCCTTGAAGCGGAAGTAAGCCTGTTTGACCGCCAGACTCTCCAGATTCATGATCGTGTTCGCGACACCGGGGTGCCACGTGATGGCGGCTGACACATCGTCGAACAGGCCGGCGCGAGTCATGAAGGTTTTACCCCAGCCGCCTTCTTCGGCAGGACAACCGTAGAAGCGCACCGTGCCTTCAATGCCGCCGCGTTCCAGCGCATTCTTGACGGCGACCGCCGCCAGATGCGCGCTTGTGCCGAGCAGGTGGTGCCCACAGCCATGGCCGTTACCGTTCGAAATTTCAGTTGATGGGCAGCAACTGAGTGCGAGGCTCTCCTGACTCAGCCCGGACAGTGCATCGAACTCGCCAAGGATGCCGATCACCGGGCCGCCGGAGCCGGCTTCCGCGACGAACGCCGTCGGAATTCCCGCCACGCCTTCGCGGACGGTAAAACCCGCAGCTTTCAGAAATGCGATATGTGCGGCTGCAGATTTCTGTTCGGTGTAGCCCAACTCCGCGTATTGCCAGATTTCGTCCGACAGCTGGATGTACTTGTCTTTGCTGCTTTCGATAAAGTCTTGAACCAGTTCGATCGTCACGGATGTCTCCTTAATGAGGGGGAACAAAAGTGGTGGCGCGGCGACTCCGCGCACCAGGTCAGAATTGATGATTGATACCCAGCGTGACGCTCGATATCGTGCGCCCCGGCGCGGGCGTCGGCGATCCGCTGTCGTAGTTGTAAGTGACGCTGGAGTTCGGGCCGTTGCGCATGATGCCGACACGTCCGTACAGCGACGTTCGTTTCGACAGAAAGTGATCGATGCCGATAGTCGAGCCGTAGGCGTAATCCTGCGATTTCGACGTGTCGCGATACGCGACCGAGGCCCGCAGCAAATTGTTCCGCCACCACTTTTGCAGGCCGAGCAGATACGTGCTGGCGATGGCAGTGTCCGCTGCCTGCGGAACGTATCGGATATAGGCACCCTGTACGATGAATGGACCGACGTCGTAAAGGAGGGAGGCGAGATAGGTGTCCGTGCGTTTGGTCGGCGCGGTAGCCGCGTTGCCGACGCAACTGCCCGTGATCGACGGGTCACACCAGCTTTGCCCGAAAGCGACGGACAGCACGGCGCGTCTGTCGACGTAAGACACCATCGCGGAGCGTTGACTGACGGCTGGACCTATCGATTGATCTCCTTTGAGCGAGTAGCTCAGGTCGAAACCGAATGGCCCAAGACGCGGTGAGATATAGCGCAATGTATTGGGCAGGCGTCCCAGCGCGCTGCTGTTCGCACCGAGCCCCAGATCCGAGGTGCCGAGAAAGTACGTATAGACCGATTCATGCGCGACACCGAGGAACGGATCCGCACCGAGCGCCGCAGCGCCGCCGGACGTATATTGACGGCCCAATGTCAGTTGCCCGTACATGGGGTTCTGCATCCCGATATAGGAAGCGCGATTGAAAAGCGACGTCGTGTCCTGGACAGCGCCGGTGTTACCCATGAAGCCGTTTTCCAGCCGGAAGAACACGGTCCATCGATCGCCCAGATACTCCTGGCCATAAAAGCCGAACTTCGATGTCAATGCGCCACCCGATTGCAACCGCGTGATACTGTACGGACCATTTTTCGTATAGTTAACGCCCATATCGACAGTGCCGTAGAGCGTCACAAAGGTACGCTGCGAAGCCACTCCCAGCGTTTGCGGCCCCAGGCCCGATCCCCAGTACTGGAAGATCGACTGCATTTGCGAGCCAGTCGCGTAGGCGGCAGCCGCCGCGTCTGGCGGCGCGTTTGGCGACACCTCAGCGAAAGCTCCGGTATAGGCCAGCGTGCCAAGCGAAGCGAGTAGCGCGCCTAAGGTCTTTTTCATTGCATATCTCCACTTGCGTGTTTTGATAAATGCGCCGGTGCGGGGCGAGCCGCGCCCTCGCGTCTCTTTCGAGCACGAAATTCGATTCAGTTAGCGGATGAATTTGGAGACTTCCAACGGGTCAGCAGCGGGCCAGTCGTGCCGTTTGCTATGAAGCGCGCTTGCGCGGCTCAGGCAGGCTGGACATCGCACAAACCGTGACGACTCCACAGGCGATCATGTAGAGCGCCAGCGACATGGGATTACCCGTCTTTGCGAGAAGCCAGGTCACGATGAACTGCGCGGATCCGCCAAAGAGCGCGACACCAATGCTGTAGATGACGGAAAGTCCACTTGCCCGAACGCTGGCCGGAAACATTTCCATGAGCAACAACAACATGGGGGCGCTGCCAAAGCTGCTCACTGCGGTGACAAGTGCGATCATGACAAGGGCCAGTGGGACACTGGGATACGTGTTCATGGCCCAGATAGCCGGATAGATGAGCAGCGTAGTCAGCACGACGGATGCAAGCGCAATAGGTTTGCGCGATACGCTCCGATCGGCGATCAGGCCTGACACTATGCACATGAATGTCATCATCGCACCGGACACGCAGCCCGCCATCAGGGAAAGGGAGGTGGGCAGGTGCAGCACGCGCACCAGGTAGGTCGGCATAAAGAAAACGATGAGATACATGCCAACTGTTCCGGCGACGATAGACAGTACGCCGCGCAGGATCTTGCTGCGATGCTCGGTGAACACGGTCGCGAGCGGATGGGCCTCCGTGGCCTCGCTGTCCAGCGTTTCGTCGAGATGAGCGCGGATATAAAGCCCGACGGGCGCGATCAGCAATCCAAGCAGAAACGGCAGGCGCCAGCCCCAGGATTCGAGCGCTGACTGTGACAGGCTCGCGTACAGCACGGTGCCGCTCAACGCGCCCAGCAGGGCGGCAAACCCCTGGCTCGCTCCCTGCCAGCCGATCCGGAAACCCCGGCTGCCGAAACTGCCGGACTCCATCAACATCGAGGTCGATGCGCCGATTTCGCCTCCCAGCGAGAAGCCCTGCAATACGCGGCCAAGTACGATGGCCAGTGTGCCCAGCGTTCCGGCCGTCGCGTAGGTCGGCGCAAAGGCGATGCACAACGTACCGCACACCATCAGTGTGATCGTTAGCGTCATCGCTGCCTTGCGGCCGCGCCGGTCTGCAAAGCTGCCGATCACCATCGCTCCGAGCGGTCGCATTACGAAGCCGATACCGAACGTGCCGACCGCCAGCAGCAGGGAGGTGTACGCGTTATTGACAGGGAAGAAGAGCTTGCCTATCAGCATGGCGAAGAAGCTGTAGACCGTGAAGTCGTACATTTCAAGCGCGTTTCCGATTGAACATGCTGCGATTGTGCGTAGCTGGGAGTTTGGCGTACTACGGCGAACGTCGAGGGACGTATCGGCTGATTGCAGGGTGACATTGCTCATCGAAATTCCGGGAGAAGGCGACGGTTTGATGGCAAGCACAGGAGCGATTCTCAAAAGAGAGGAACCGGCATTGGCTTGAGTTGAAGCCAGTATTTCCGGGACAAAAAGCCACGGCTATTCACATTTTTTTGGGCCAATAACTTTTGGTATGCAGGGCGGAGTTGCTGTTCTCCGGCCGACCTCTTGAGCCGGACACAGATGTTCGATGCTTGTCGCGCCAAAACCGTTATCTCAAGAGTGCACCGGCCGGGAGCCTTGCTGAAAGCGCCACTGCGCACGTCGATCACCTTTCTGGTAGTGCGGGCGCGGCCCAGCGGTATGTGCACGCTCACGGAGCCTCACAACCGTGAGAGCATGATCGCGTTGCGGTTGGTTCAGTGCCTTGGCAGGTTTTTTTTCGAGCGGGACGACCGTATCAGCTTGAGAAAGGCGAGCAGGATCGGCGATGTATCTTCACGCCGATACAGACAGCTCAACTCGATCTCCCGCAACTGCGACGACTTGAGCGGCCGATAGACGACCCCGGGTAGTCGGAGATTGACCGCCGACTCTGTCGTCACGCTGACGCCAAAGCGGCTCGCAACCAGTGCGATGCATGTCACCACATCCTCCACTTCCTGTTCTACCCGAAGGCGGACTCCCTCCACGCGAAATGCCGAGGTGACTTCCTGCGCGAGCCCGTGCACCGGCGCATTGGGGTAAAGAATCATGCGCTCGTTGTCGAGGTCGCGCAGCGTCACGGTCTTCTTGTCGCAAAGCGGGTGTCCCTCATAAAGTGCAACGAGAAATGGTTCACGCTGTACCCAGTCGACGCCAATATCACTTTCATCTGGCACCAGGCGGTTAAACCCAATAGTGATGCGACGCTCGCGAAGGGCCGCGATCTGCTCGGATTTCGACATGTTGTGCAAGCCGATTTTTACCTCGGGACGTTCAGTATGAAAGTCGGCAAGCAGGCGCGGGATTACGTTCAGAATGCCGGAGCTAAAGATGCCGACGTCGAGCTGCCCCGTATAGCCTTGACCGGCGAGCTGGGCCCGTTCTTCGGCTCGACGTGACAGCGCGAGTATGTTCGGCACTTCGTCGAGCAGTGCGCGGCCTGCTTCCGTGAGATCAGCGCCTTTGGCCGTGCGAATGAACAGCTGTGTGCCGAGTTCCTCCTCCAGCGCGCGGATATTTCGGGTGAGCGGTGGTTGCGCCATGTGCAGCCGCTCGGCCGCCCGCCCAAAGTTCAGCTCCTCCGCAAGGGCAAGAAAATAACGCATCTGCTTCAGTTCCATCTTTGCTGTTTCCTGGTTTGGTCCGCGCTGAGGTATCGCGGCATTTTGCCTTGCGTCATACCGATACGGTATCAGGAATTCAAAAAACGGTATTGGATGGTATGCGTGCCTTGCGTGCAAGATCGCTCTATCACGTGAGAGCCGCGCGTCGTCCGCGATCCCACTGCGGCTGGCGTAGAGCGAAGTAAATTTGTCACCGGCCCCTGTCTGTTGGGACACTCAGTTTAAGATCGCTTCTGAACGTCGGACCGATCTGACCCGTGTTGGGATTGGCCGAGCTGCCCTGGCGTTGACCTGTCGATCGGGTTCCGGCGTTCCCCGAGCGTTGCCGGGCTCACCGTCTGTGACCTGATAGGAGCTTTGTACTGCACCATGAGTGTCCTGTCCTGCGAGTGGGGTTGGCGATGCGCCCACTACAACGGACACACGCATGGAACAAAACGAAGTGATTCTGGGCGTTGACACGCATCTGGATACGCATGTCGGGGCTGTGATCAGCGACACAGGCAGGCTTCTTGGAACGCTATCGGTAACGACCGACACGGCAGGATATCTCGACCTGTTGACATGGGCGAACTCGTTCGGCCAGTTACGCCGCGCCGGCGTTGAAGGTACCGGCACCTACGGAGCGGGTTTGGCCCGTGTGCTGCGCGATCATGAGATCGAGGTGCTTGAAGTGAATCGTCCCGATCGCGCTATGCGCCGATCCAGAGGGAAGTCAGATCCCACTGATGCCGAAAACGCTGCGCGTGCGGTCCTTGCCGGCAGAGCTACGGCTATTCCAAAGGAGCAGTCCGGTGCCGCCGAGGCGATGCGCGCCGTCTCCGTTGCCAGGCGCAGTGCAGTCAAGGCAAAGACGCAGGCTATCAACCAGTTACGGGCTTTGCTCGTCAGCGCGCCGCAGGAAATCCGTGATCGCCTTCTGAAAGCGAAGGCGGCAGCATGCGTTGAGGGTTGCGTCCGTCTTCGCTCGTTGGGTAAAACGCCAATGTTGCAAACGCTGACCACTACGCTGCGGTTGCTGGCGAAGCGTTGGCTGACGCTGGCAGAAGAGCTCAAAGCACTCGATACCATGCTTGACAGCCTCACCAGCCAGCATGCGAGGCGGGTTCGCGAAAGATTCGGCGTCGGCCCGCAGACCGCTGCGGTACTGGTTGCTGTCGCGGGTGACAATCCCGAACGTCTGAAAAGTGAAGCTGCGCTGGCGGCACTTTGCGGCACAAGTCCGTTGCAGGCGTCGTCCGGCAAGACGGTCCGGCACCGTTTGAACAGGGGCGGTGATCGGTCTGCAAATAACGCCCTATGGACCATTGCCATGGTTCGGATGCGCAGTGATCCGCGTACCCGTGCGTACGTGGATCGTCGGACCAAGGAAGGCATGTCGAACAAGGAAATCCATCGCTGCCTGAAGCGCTATATCGTCCGGGAACTGTACCCGCTCATCCTGGCTGATCTGGCCGATTCGACGCCGGTCCCTTGACATAGGAGCGTCAAGGCATGAGCCGCAGCGTTGACACATTTACTTCGTTGCGCAGCGAAGTAAAATTGTCACTTCGCATCAGTGCGCATTAAATTTGTCAACTCACGTTCGTTCTAGACCATGAAATCCTCACGCAGGTGGTACACATGGCTAGCGCTTTGCAAAGCTTCGAGCCACTCACGCTGCCGCGTCCTCGCGGCGCGCACCGTTATGACGTCTTCAGTCCGAAACTGAGACGACGTCTGACCCTATACAGGCGGAGCGCTTTTGAAGCATGGTTGATGCTCGAAGCGGATCCTGCTGCAAAGACATTCTGTGAACGGCCTGGTTTCATGGCGGTCGACGGGCAACGCTGCGTCGTCGATTTCTGGGCAAGGTCTGACGACCATGAATGCCTGGTAGTACTATCGGAGACAATGCCCGCGACGCGTCACCCACGAGGTCGTCTTGACTTCGACCCGGAAGCCTTCGCCGTGCGGCACATTGATGCGGCCGAGAGGGCAGCTGCGCGTGTCTGGACTGGTAACTGGCAGCGCATGCTGCCCGTACTTGTGGCCGCACGCGACCTCGTCAAACCTTCGATGCTCGATGCGATCGAGCGGTTTGTCGCATCGCCTCAATCGCTGATCATGATAGAGCGTGAATTCTCTACCGGCGATCCCTCACTCGTCCGGGCGGCCGTGTTCGAGCTGTTGCATCGCGGTCGCATCCAGTCACTCGAGTTACACACTGAAAGCCTGTCGTTTCTGACGCGCTTCGTTGCGATACAGGCGACGTCATGAGCCGCCGCAGACCCGAATTTCAGACGCTGGATCTCGCCTCGTGGCCGACCATCGCATGGACAGAACTCGACGCCACCGGGCGCAGTCGCGTCCAGAAGCATATCGACGCCATTGAGCGTTATGCCAAAGATGAAACTATTGGAAGTATTGAGGCCGTAACAGGAGTCAACCGCAAACAGCTCTACCGGCTTCTCGACAGGGCGCTGTCGCTGCATGCCGACGGGCGGTTGTACGGCTTTCGTGCGCTCGTTGCTTATGCCCGCGTGACGGAATGTACACGCATGCTGCCCGTTACTATGCACGGTGAACGAAGCGGTGCCGTCGGTGCGCTTTCGCTGCTGTTTGAGTGTTATCCCAGGCTCGCTGCGTGGCTCGTGGTGCAGATCAGACAGCGCCGCGTGACGCTCAAGCAAATACCTTCGAACGACGGCATCCGGATCCGGCTGCACGGTTTGCGGGCCTTGCACGAAAGATTTCTGCAGGAGTGCCGGCAACTGGGCTTGACGGCCGCCGATTATCCGTTCAACACCGCGGGGTGCGCGATACGGTCGCTGTCCTCGCGGGTGAAGGCGGAGCTTTTGCGCGGTTTTGGCATGGTAGCGAGTGCTGCCGGTGCCTCGCACCTGAAGGGACTACCCCGTACCGACGATGTACCCGCACTCGCGGCGACGCGGCCGTATCAGGTCGTCGAATTCGATGGTCACCGGCTCGATGTGCGGCTGAAGGTTGTCATTCGTGATCCGCTCGGATTCGAGCATGAGTTTGAAATCGAGCGGGTGTGGCTGCTAGTGATCATCGACGTATGCACGCGCGTGGTGCTCGGTCATCACCTGGCACTGACCCGCGAATACAGTCGTTACGATGTGATCAAGACGATCGAGAACGCGCTCGAACCTCGGCCAGTGCGCGCCTTCACCATCCCCGGACTTGCCTGCCAGCCGCAGGATGGTTTCGCGTCACAGCGCCTGCCCGAGCTTGCCTACGTCAGCTGGGAGTGCATACGACTCGACAATGCGAAGGCGAACCTCGCTGGTGAAACGCTGGCTGCACTCTGTGAGTTCGTTGGTTGCGTCGTCAGTGCAGGACCGAAACACAGTCCGGACGAGCGCCCGTATATCGAGCGCTTCTTTGGCACAATCGCCAGCAGGCTGTCCTCACGCCTCCCAGGCTACACGGGCTCCCATGCTCGTGACCTGCGCCGCGCGCTGGCCGACCCAAAACGTAACCTCCGCCTGTATGTGTCGCTTGATGAACTGGACGAGTTGATCACTTATTCGATTGCAAGCTATCACGGCACGCCTCACAGTGGGCTGAATGGCGCGACGCCGCTCGAAGCGATGGAATTCTTTGTTCGTGGAAGAATGCAATTGCTGGCCTGGTTGCCCGAGGTGCGCAGACGTACGTTATGCCTGATGCAATCCGCGCGGCACTGCCGGGTGCGCGGCTATCTTGCGCTCGGCGTCCGTCCTCACATTAACCTGTTCGGCGTGCGCTATACCAACATGGTCCTTGCCAGCAGCGCCGAGCTGATTGGCCAGTCACTTCGCGTCTACATCAACGCTGACGATCTGCGCTGCGTACGTGCTTTCCTCGCTGATGGCAGCGAGATCGGTGTCCTTGATGCACAAGGTGCGTGGCGCGTGATGCCGCACAACCTGACGTTGCGTAGGGAAATACTGAAGGCTAGAAGCAGCAGGGGCTCGGGCCACGTGCCAGCTGAAAATCCGATTGACGCCTACGTACGGACCAAGGTCGCGGCAGCAAGCAGGTCTCGCAGGGCGGCCTCAGATGCAGCGCGGACGCTGCGCCTTCTTGCAAGCGCACCAACGGCCAAAACACCGACAGGCCCGCTAGCACCAGACGCATTTCCCGAAACGTCGCGAGCGGAAGCAACGGAGGGGACCGTCGTGGTCGCCGATACAGCATCCGTCGAACCGGTTCGTCCGCGCACGCTTGGCATCGGGACCGGGCAGGTCTTCTAATAGGTGCTACTCACAGGAGGGAGGCATGTCACTCCAGCTCTCGCGTCCAGTCGATCCGTCGCTGCACCCGCTCGTCACCGGAAACTACCGGATTGCCACACCGGCTATCGAATCATTCTACGAACTCGTCGTGAGCTGTCTTCGCTACCGTGTGACGGGCGCACTCATTTACGGCGCTCCGAGGATCGGCAAGACGCGTTCGATAGAATACGTGCGCCTGCTGCTTGCTAGGGAATATCCCAAAGTGACGAGCTATCACGCGCGGTGCGAGCACAAGCCGCGGCACGCTGAAGGGCCATTCTTTTCAAACCTGCTGGAAGCTGTTGGCGATCATGATCCGAACGCGGGCACCAACCCCGCGAAACGCATGCGACTATCGTTGCGGATCCGGGAGGCGGCTGCTCGCGCTGGCAGCGGGACGGTTCTGCTCTTTTGTGATGAGGCGCAACGCTACAACGAAAACGAATATGAGTGGCTGAGGGATGTACACGATGCACTCGACCGCCAGCAGATCAAGCTGTTCACGTTCCTCGTTGGTCAGCAGGAGTTGCTCGCCCAGAAGAGCGCGCTGCAGATCGCCGGCAAGACGCAGATCGTCGCGCGCCTGATGGTCGAAGAACTTGCCTTCCATGGCATCCGCAATGCCGAAGATGTCGCCACGTGTCTGAACGGGTACGACCAGACTGCCTATCCCGAGGGCACGCAGTGGAGCTTCACGAGGTTTTACCTGCCCCAGGCGTTCGATGCAGGTTATCGACTTGTCAGCGACGCGGCCCTACTCTGGAATGCCTTCGAGGCCGCGCACCACAAGGCGACCCTGCCTGGCCGTCTCGAAATACCTATGGAATCGTTTGCGCGGGCCGTCGAGATCGTGCTCAAGGATAGCGAACTCAGGGATGCTCCGGGGTATTGTCCGGACGCCTCGTTATGGGCCCACGCTGTGCGGCACTCCGGCTATGTCCAGTCGCGCCATGCAACCGGCCGTGTGCTCGTCCACGCGTAAGGAGGCGCCCGCGCTCATTGCGCCGCGCTTTCCAATCCTCAGCCTCGAAGAGCGTCGTCTCACCCCGGCATTGGGCTTCATATTCGATGCGAGGTGGCTGTTGCCTGGTGAATCGATCGTATCGATCCTGTGGAAGTTCGCGCGTGCAAATGGACTGCCTGGGCACACACTGGTCCGGCTGATGGGTGTGGACATTGACCCATACGAAGGCGTTGAGCCGATACGTGATGCCGTCGATCTTAAACATCTGAGGCGTATGCTGCTGTTGCCCGGCAAGGTGTTGCGCGCTTCACTCCTTGACGCTGGCCAGCGGGGACGGCATCACCCGGTTTTCCGGTATTGCAGGCAATGCGTATTGCTCGGTCATCACAGCGTGACGTACCAGATGTTCAGCGAAAACCGTTGTCCCGCTCACCAACGAAAGCTCGAGACGCAATGCCATCGTTGCGGGCGGGAAACACCCTACATCCTCAACGCGAGTCTTGTGGGATCGCCGTATCGCTGTGCGCAATGCGGCGAGCTTTATGCGCGTCAATCTCCTCCAGCCTTTGCAGCGAAACCAGCGATGCGCAAGGAGCATCGTATTGCCATCGCGCGACATTTCCACAATTGCATGGCAGGCAGCTTTTGCCTTGGCAAGGATGAACGCAACCTGTAGCTCGCGGCCTCGTGGCAGGGGCGCTCGCCTCATAGATCAGAAGCTTTCCATTAATCTGCGTCACGAAACTGTCGTGCGAACTACGCAAAAACGGGTGTTGACGACTTTACTTCGTTTTTGGTGACAAATTTACTTCGCTCTACGACACGCGAACTAGCGCTCCGGACGGTGGAGGACGACATAGTGAGTCGCGTATCGCGTGTGTTGCAGACGTTCACTGACGAGATTTTGGACCTGGATTCGGTTGCCGCACAACTCGGAGTGCCACCTCGAACTCTACGGCGCAAGTTGGCGGAAAAGGGAAACTGTTTCCGTGCAGTACAGGATTCTGTTTTGGCTCAGCGGGCGTTAATGTATCTTCGAGAGTCAAACCTTCCTGTTCTCGAAATTGCGGCGAGGTTAAGGTTCACAGATGTCAGCAATTTTCGGAGAGCCTTCAGGCGATGGACGGGGACGATACCCGCGGAAAACCGCTCGCGTGGCGAAGTCCGGATGGCACAGTTATAAAAGCAGATCGACTTGTGCGCACCGGAGACCGAACGCAGGGCTTCGGCTGTTACCGTCTAAGCGGGGCGACCACGCGGTATCGACACGGGCGTAGGTTTTAATCTCTGGTCAGAGAAGCAAGCCGACAGTCACAACTCATTGGCGTGAGACTGAGCATGGAAGCAGACTTGGAAAGTATCGATGGGTAGACGTAGGTAAGGATGCCGGGTTTAATAATTTCCATCGTCTGCGAATATGCTATGAGCGACTCGCAAAGATCCACGAAGCCTTCTTGAAATTCGCTGTTTGTCTCATCTGCTTGAATACTTTCGAGCGCGCTGTTCGGGCATTTTGAAACCGTCTCTTAGACGCTGTTGGAGCCTGAACAGGGATGCTTAGAAAGGAACCGGTTGAACACCTATTCGGTCAACAACCGTACCGTGTGGCAGAGCAGCGATGTTTTAATTGCGATGCAATTCGGCGGCTGTAATAGACAGATCGATTGCCTGCGAGTTTCCGCAGGTTAGGACTATACCGTACGTCCGTATCGCCTTGGCGCCTTCGCTTTGAACGCCCAGCATACTGAGCGCGCAACCACGGTCGCGCACACCCATCCGATTACCTAGTTCGGCGGAAAATTTCAAATGTAGCTGGCAGTTCTGCGGCGTGGAAGCCCATGTCCCTTGTTTTCTCCAAATATTCTGAGAAGAGCTGAAGCAGGCTATAGTCGACTCCGGCCAATCTTGCCCGGTCGCGAAGAGTTTGAACACCGTATGAGTGAACAACAATCGAGGCTTCGTGTCCGGTGTAGTCTTTTCGAGAAAGAGAATCTGTCGCCCTCGCCATTGTCTTGTCCAGGACATGCCGGAAAGAGTCAACGGCATTTTTTAGTGTTTCGACTGATACGTCTGCCGCTTCCAACATGGCAGCGCTTTGCAAGAAGCCGAATGTCGTTGCGTAATACAGGGTCAACAGGCCGCCGTCGAGATGATTCGCAGCAGCCGGATTTTTTCCGACATACGTAAATTTGCCGCCCAATAATCGAAGGTGGTCTGCGTAGTGCTTATAACTTGCTTCCGGACCCGAAGCGAGCAGCAAACACCCGGCGGTGCCGACGGCCGCGGGGTAGTCCATGATCGCGCCGTCAAGATAGGAGAATTCGGCGTCCTTTGCCCACGCCGCAGAGCGAGCGGCCTCGTCCCCGGTCCCGGTGGTCAGTTGTATAAAAGTTTTGCCGCTCAATAGCGGCTGAACTTTCGGTTCGCGGAACAACGTGTCGCTGATATCGTAGCTACTCAGGCAAACTACGATTAGCTCGCTTGCTTTCACTGCATTTTCTATGCTGTCCGCCAGCTGGGCACCGAGGGCCACAAGCGGTGCGGCCTTTTCCTTGTTTCTGTTCCAAACGGTGACTGCATTTCCGCCTCGTAAGAGCGGTGCGACCAAGGCACTTCCCATCTGCCCCAAACCTACGACCGATACAGTAATTGGTTTCATCATGCTCTCGAGTTGTGTAAAGACAAGGGTCTGACAGCCTGTAGGAAGCAGTTTGCCGGCGGCGTGCTACAACATGGATTGTCAGAAATGACTGGAAACGACATTTGACTGCGTCCGGCAACTCAAACATTCAGCCTGTTCGGAATTGAAAAACGGATCCCGGTCGGAAATGGCTTTAACGCGGGTCAATTTGCGAAATGCTCGCTTGGCGCTACGATCGCTCTGATCTGTACGGAGATCCCCGGTCTCAGTTCATGGCTTGGGCGAAGACGCTGCAGTTTTTTCTTTCTTCCGCTGCTTCAATGTTTTAATGGTGTGATGTTTACCGCTTGCTCCGCCCATCTGCGCTCGATTATTGTTGCCGGCGGCGCTTGCACCGTGCGGCGCGTCTTTCCAGATCCTGTACCACTGCCGATACCGTTTGCAATACCACCGCCGCCCACGGCTCCGCTACCGCTAAACGCGCCAGCACCACCGCCCTGTGCAAATGCGGGAGAAATGGTTGTTAACGCGAAGGCGACTGCAACAGCGCAAACTGTCTTCATCGGTTGCTTCTCCATATAGTTAAAAGGCGCGCATCAGGCCGATATGTCGGTTCTAAGCAAGTGTGTTGTCTGTCAGTTCCAGATGACCACGTGTCCCTGTTGTTTCGGCAAGTCGATCATGAGCGATCGAAATATCTCCGCCTAGGTTCGCCCGAGCCAAGTTTTGTGTGAATGTGGGACATCCATTCGGACGCTCTCTCTCATTTGCTGGGACACAGCAGCGACCGCCAGATTGACAAGCAGCCGCGCTTGCGTTGGCATTTTGTAAGCACGGTGCATTCGAGCACCTCCAGGCATCGGAATTTGCCGGCTCAAACCAGACCTGGCCGTTTTGCACACGACGCCGGCTCTCGCGCACCTTTTTTCTACCCAGCTTTCGGCCCATGCTCTTGTAAGATGCGCGGGCCATGACTTCGCGAGTAGCATCTGGCCGCCGAGGTTCGGCTGCTACTCGTGCGGTATACGCCAACGGTGGTTTGACGGCGCTCCCGTGTCCGGGTCCGTCGAGTCAGAGATGTGACCCGTTCGCGGCAAGACGATTGGATTTTCCTCTGGAGATTTACTGTGACTCAAAACGCACGACAAAGCGAAGTTTCGGTATTCGGACTTGGCGCAATGGGTGGAACCCTTGCCAGGGCGATGTTGGCGGCTGGCCATACCGTCACCGTGTGGAATCGAACGAAAGGGCGGACGGATGAACTTGTGGCCGCGGGCGCTTTGGAAGCCCAGGCGCCTTCGAGCGCCGTCGCAGCCAGTCCGCTGGTTGTAATGTGCACTATCGATAAGGTCGCGTGCGAGACAGTACTACAAATGAGTGAGGTTTCAGGTTTGCTCACGAGTAAGACTGTGGTGAATCTGAGCACGGGGAGTTCAGACGACGCACGCCGCATTAGCGAATTCGTCGAGCAACAGGGAGGACGGTACATTGACGGTGGGATCATGGCGTACCCGCGCGACATTGGAAAACCCGGCACGACGATACTGTATTCGGGCAATGAACCAGGTTTCTCCGAACACAGAAAGGTGCTCCAATCGATGGCGGGCAATGCAGTATTCCTGGGAAATGACGCGGGAACTGCCTCAGTCGTCTACCTGGCGCTGTACGCCTATTATTTTGGCGCGGTGACTGCTTTTATGGAGGGGGCGGCACTGGCAGAGAAAGCGGCAGTCGGTCCAGAGGCTTTCAGAAAACTTTCTGGCATAGTTGAGACGATGCTCGCCGATGGCCTGGTTGATATAACCAGGCGCCTTAACGAAGGGAACTATTCGGGCGATCAAGCGACGATCAATGTGCATCACGCGGGCCAAACTGCTGTCCGAGAGGCTTATATCCAGGACGGCATCGGTTATGAAACAACGAAGGCCTATATGAGCTACCTGGAGAAGGCGCAACGCGAAGGCAACGGTGATAAAGATATCGCTGCGATGTACAGCGCGGTCAAGACGCGCAACTAAAAATGCAGTTGCCGCCAGCGCGTTTCAAGCGCGCTGGCCTCAAAGCCCGCCTTGCTGAGGGATGGCCTGGCCAGCCCTAAACGCGGCTTTTCCATTCACTCATTGTACCCAGTGTTCTTGAGATGCTTCTGCTCCCACTCTGTCGGGTGAGCTGCATAGGCGTTCGGCACGCTCATCAAGATTTCATTTGCTCAAGCATTACATACGGCTTCTTGCCGAACTGTCACTACTGCGCACGAACGTTGCGCGCTGCAGGACAGTCACTCGCTTCCTGCCTAGGGAAACACTGGTTTATTCGACTCACGGGTCATCGATAACATAGCCGAGGACGCTGTAGAAAGAAAGTTGACGGAGCGGACCCACGACGATGCAGCGGCAGATCGGTTTTGGGGAAGCAGAAAGTGCGGGCCGAATAGGGATAAAACTCACATTGAGGGCCGCAAAATCTGTTCGTCAATCTGAAAATTGCACGCTGCCTCGCCCGTTGTGTGGACGACAGGCTCATTGATCAGCGTTCCGCTAGCAATCGTGCCGTAGTCATTGTCCGCCTCGGACCGACAATTGTCCCTCGAAAACATGTTTCGCGCGAGACGCCTGCTCTAACCTTATTCCATCGCATATGGAAATCAAACGAAACGCGGTGGATAGCAGTATTCATTGCTGACAGGTACGTGGAAGCCGTTCTTCACGGATCTTTCGATTTGAGCGATTAGCCCGGCCGTTAGAACGGCGTAAACCGCAGAGGACGTGATGTCGATTTCTCGAACGAAACTACTTGCCGCCATTTCATTGGCGGCTATCTTGTTTGACTCGACGGCGGCGGCAGTCGCTGCCGATCTGACCTACGCCGGCGCAGAGGCTGGTGCCGGAAAAGACGGTGTTCCGGCTTTTGACGGCGCGAGTAGCATTACGCCGGGATGGACACCGGAGAAAAGCCGCGCCGACTCCTGGAAGTACAAGGGTGAGAAGCCGTCCTTCGTCATCGATGCATCGAATGTCGATAAATATGCGGACAAACTCACCCCCGGACAGATAGCCCTGCTGAAGACGAATAAGGGCTATTCGATGCCGGTCTATCCTTCCCATAGGGATTGCGTGTTGCCCGCGTTCGTCCAGGAAAATACCAAGGCCGCCGCAGGCAAGGCTACGATCGGAGCCGATGGGTGGTCGTTGAACAACGCACAGATGCCAAGTATTCCGTTCCCGGAACCAAAATCCGGCATTGAAGCAATGTGGAATTTTCTTACCCGCTATCACGGCGTCGGTATGGAATGGACTGACGGCTACACGATGGTCTCCGCGAGTCCCGGCCAGAGCAACCGAATTGACATTCGCTGGAAGCAAACTTATTACTTTCCGTGGGGCAAGAAGGGGCAAACCACGCCTATGTCGAGCAACGAGTTGCTCATGGGCGCCTTCTATGGTTACAACACGCCAGCCGCCCTTGCTGGGCAGGCCGTTGTGAATCGTGTTTATTTCAAGGAAGACAGCGAGTCGTATTATTACTTCACTGGCCAACGTCGAGTGCGGCGATTGCCGAGCTATTCTTACGATGCTCCGCTCATTGGCTTTGAGAACCAGTACACGGTCGACCAGAGTCTTAACTTCTTCGGGCTCCCCGACAGATTCGACTGGAAGCTCGCGGGCAAGAAGGAAATCTACGTGCCGTACAACGCGTTCGGTATGCTTGATACAAAGACATCTGCTACGGACGGCGCACAAGACCACTTCATCAACCCAAACAATCGCCGCTACGAGTTGCACCGGGTATGGGTAGTCGAGGGAACGGTGAAGTCGGGAACGCGCCACATTATGCCGAAGAAGGTCTTTTACCTTGATGAGGACTCTTGGATTGCGGTCGCAGGTGACGACTACGACACTCAAGGAAAAGTCTGGAAAGTCAAGGAATCGCCGGCAATCCCCATTGCCGAGCTGGGCGGTGCATGTACTGCAGACCAGTTTGTCATGTACGACGTCAACTCGAGCCGTTACGTCGGCGATGGTCTTGTGTTCGGAGGAACGAAGCCGCCGAAGTACTTCCTGGATAGTGGCGACAACCCGATTCTACGCGACGACTTTTATACGATGCAAAGTCTGCAGCAGCAAAGCAGCCGCTAACCGGTTGCACTGCGCGAGCCTGGTTTTACATCGCTCATCTTGAAGGGTGACGCCTTGTTTATCGGCCTGACTGCTTTCGCGGTCAGGCCGTTTCTATTGGTGGGTGTCGGTACGGCTTCAATAGATCTTCCCCGCGAGGCTACGCAACTTGTGAGCGTGGCCAGAGCTAGCCTCTTCTAACTTGGCCCCTGCAAACCACACGCTTGGCCGCTTTCAACATTGGCTGACAAATTTCCGCTTATTACTGTGCGGTTGTCGGATCCTCATGCGCCGTGGTCTCGAAATCTATCGTGGTGAAGGCGTCGCGCGAGTCGGTTCTTACTCACGTCCGCTCGTGAACAAAATTGAACGTTTAGGGGAGAAGCATGAAGCTTCGGAAGACTAAGTTAGCATCCGTTGGCGTATTGACTGCAGTAGCAGCATCGTGTGTACAGGCTTTCACGTTCACATACGGCGACATATCAGGAAATTTCGACTCAGCCTACACTGCGGGACTTGGATATCGACTACATAGCCCGAGCTGCGCGCTGACAGGGGATTCCGCTGTTTGCGGTGGCCCCGCCAATACGGCTCAATGGTCTAACGGAGATGACGGCGACCTCAATTATCACCGGAACAAACTGTTTACCGCTTATTTGAAGGGAACGAACGAGCTGTATTTGGATGACCCGGCGATTGGTGCCAAGTTCCTTGCGCGTGCGACGTACTTCTATGACTTTGCCGCCGCCAACACTGATCGTACAGAGCTGAGTTCGGCCGCGTACGCGCAAATGGTGCGAAATATTCGACTACTCGACCTATGGGCTGAAAAAGACTTTCGCATCGCCGATCAGTCTGCACACATCCGGGTGGGTAACCAGGTGATCAACTGGGGCGAGAGTCTCTTTCTCGCTGGTGGTATCAACGCAACCAATTCCTTCGACTATCAAAAGCTTCTCGTCCCCGGCACGCAATTGAAAGAGGCGGTTTTGCCCGCACCAATGGTCGAGTTTTCGTCGGCACTAGGGCGTGGCCTCACTATGTCCGCGTACTACCAGCTTGGATGGAACGGCAATATCTATCCAGCGGTTGGCTCCTATTTCAGTACCTCGGATTCGCTTAACAACGGCAACGTGCCGCTCAGTGTAAGCACAACGAATGGCAACGTAAGCGCGTCGGACGGCGCGACTATTGCGGGTAACGGCTCTCGTAGTGCGTATGGAGCAGCCAATGGTGGCCTTGTCAACGGCGTATATGCCGGCGCGCCATTCAACGCCATCGGCGTTCCCGTGGCGGGAAATGTTTATGGTAAGAATAGTGGGCAGTACGGGATTTCGATGCACTATAAGCCTAAATCGATAGAGGCCGATTTTGGACTTTATTACCTTCGCTACAACGATAAGAGCCCGGTGCTCAACATTACCTCTGCGGGGCAGTATCAATATCAATACCTCAATAGTCGTCAGCTCTTCGGCGTGAGCACAAACTTTCAGATCGGTGATTGGGCTATCGGCGGGGAACTGTCCTACCGTCCCCATGATGCCGTGTCGCTGTCTGGGTGCTACAACGCAGGCGGTGCCATCGACGCTTCCAACGCAGCGGCCGGATCCTGTCCGCTCTGGGAAGATAAAAAGAAAATCAATCTCGACTTGACGGCACTTCTGGGCATCACGCCAGCAAACTACCCGCTCATTCTCAAGGGGCTCGGTAACGCCAGCGCCGCCAACCTTTCCCTCGAACTGGGCTTGACGAAATATCCCGGCGTCAGCTCATCCGGAGAAATCGTTCGGACCGTCAACGGACAGCAGGTGGTGCAGGTGCCGGCAGCGGGCTACATCACCTGGCTGAACGACCCTTCCAGCGCGAGCGCTTCGCCGATTGGCGTCGGGACGTCGACATCGGCTGGAGCCGTTGTCGACTTCAACTGGACATACGACGGCACGTTGATTCATGGCTGGCAGGTGACGCCTGGAGCGACCTATTCGCGCACTCTTTTCGGCAACACGCCGACGTACAGCGCTAACTACCTGCATAACGCAAGTTCTCTCAATGTCTATGTGCTCTTCAACCAGAATCCGGCAACGTGGCAAGCCGGGATTAACTGGACTACATACATGGGCAAAGCTCCTTACCAGTACTACCGCGACCGTGACTTCGTCGGCGCGTTTGTAACTCGCAATTTCTAGCAGTCTGTCCTCCTGCTCGGGGGACGTCGCTTTTTTTGAGGAAGAGACCGTGCTTATACGTGTAATTGGAAAACTCGAGCGTTGGCTGTTCACGCATCGAGCCATAACCCTCATCGCCTTCCTGCTTTTCACGGCTGTGATGGGGGCGTTCGCAATCCAACTGCGTATGGAGGCGGGCTTTGAGAAGCAGATTCCCATTGGGCATGAGTACATCAAGACATTCCAGAAATATCGCGACGACCTGCTGGGCGCGAATCGTCTCACGGTAGTCGTTCGTGCAAAGCATGGAACCATCTGGAACCAGGAGGGGTTGACGCGCCTATACCGCGTCACTCAGGCAGTTGCCTATCTTCCCAACGTGGACCGGATCGGCGTGCAGTCCCTCTGGACGCCAAACAGTTTCGTGAATGAAATCACGGAAGAGGGTTTCCGCGCTGAGCCGATTATTCCAGGCACGGTAACGCCAGAAAATATCAGTGCATCGCAGGTCGAGGCAGCCAGGAAGGCGACAGACCAAGGCGGCTACATGGGGTCACTTGTTTCGCGAGACCAGAAGGCGGTGATGGTGACGGCGTCGATCAACGAGGTCGGAGCGGACGGCAAGGTGCTCGACTACGTTGCCTACAACAAGTTGATTGAGGAAAAGGTTCGCAAGCCTTTCGAAGACGCCGGCTACGAGATCCAGATTATTGGTTTTGCCAAGCAGATTGGTGACATTGCAGATGGTGCGCAAGGAGTCCTGCTGTTCTGTGGGATCGCATTGCTTTTGACAGGAGTAGCGGTCTATTGGTACTGCCATTCCCTGCGCTTCACCATTTTGCCAATCGCATGCTCGCTTACGTCGCTCGTTTGGCAGTTCGGAACGTTGAAGCTTTTGGGATTCGGGCTCGATCCGCTGGCCGTTCTTGTCCCGTTCCTCGTCTTCGCGATTGGTGTTTCGCATGGTGTTCAGCAAATCAACTTTATCGTACGTGAGCTCGCTCATGGAAAGACGACAGAGGAGGCCGCGCGCCACAGTTTCACTGGTCTCCTGATCCCCGGGACGCTAGCGTTGGTTACGGCGTTCGTCTCGTTTATCACGTTGCTGCTGATTCCGATTCCCATGATTCGCGAACTGGCGATTACGGCGTCGCTCGGCGTGGGATACAAGATTCTCACCAATCTCGTGATGCTTCCTGTGGTCGCGTCATGCTTCACGTTCACGCGAGAATATGCGCAAAAGGCGATGCGCAAGCGCGAGAGTCGTGCCCGATGGCTCCTGGTGTTGGCACGTATCGCCGAACCGCGCAATGCGGTTATTACCCTGTTTGTGGTCGCGGGAATATTTTCCGCCGCTGTCTGGGAAAGCCGGGACCGCGTGGTTGGCACGTTGCAGCCTGGGGCGCCCGAGTTGCGTCCCGACGCGCGCTTCAATCGGGATGCCGTGTCGATCGCCGGCAGCTTTGACGTAGGGCTGGACTGGCTAACTCTGGTTGTCGAGGGACCGGCAAACTCGTGCGAGTTACCGGCTGTCGGCCAATACGGCGATGCGCTCGCGTACGACATGAAAACTGTCCCTGGGGTTGTATCAGTTAGTTCATACGCGGGGATGTTGCGCACCTACAACCAGGGATATAACGAAGGTAATCCCAAGATGGGCGTCGTGCCAATTGACCCGGGTAACTACTCGTCACTTAGTGCAGAAATCAATCGCGTTCGCGGGTACATGCGTCCGGATTGCAGCATGACGGCGGTCCACCTTTATCTTTCCGATCACAAGGCATCGACCATTAATCGTGTGATCGCGGCAGCTAAGTCGTTTGCCGCGGCTCATAAGACCGAAGGGCTCCAACTCAGATTGGCCGCGGGCAATGCGGGAGTCCTCGCAGCAACAAATGACGAAGTGGAGAAGAGCGAATTGCCGATGATGCTGTACGTCTATCTGGCGATTGTCCTGCTGGTTTTCGTTGTCTATCGGGACCTCCGCGCGGTCGTCGCGTGTTGTTTGCCGCTGACCGTAGGCACATTCATTGGCTACTGGTTCATGAAAGAGTTCGAAATTGGACTGACTGTCGCGACGCTTCCCGTGATGGTGCTCGCCGTCGGCATTGGCGTGGACTACGCGTTTTACATCTACAACCGGCTCCAGGCTCATCTTGCAAGTGGCGAACCTATCGTCAAGGCTCTCGAACACTCGATTCTGGAGGTTGGTATGGCGACAATCTTTACTGCGATCACCCTAGCGATCGGAGTAGCGACCTGGTCGTTCTCGGCACTCAAGTTCCAGGCTGACATGGGGAAGTTGCTGGCTTTCATGTTTGTCGTCAACCTTGTCATGGCGATGACGGCGCTGCCGGCGCTGGCAGTTGTCCTCGAAAAGATTTTTCCGCGGCGTCGACCTGTACGGGCGCCCGGGGTTCTCAGTCACTGAGGTGTTTCCATGACAAATACTCTTCCCGGTATGTTTCGCTCGCCCTTGACCTCATCACGGAAAGGAGCCCGAGCGTGTGTAGCGGCCGCCTGTATGCTGGCGATCTCTGGTTGTGCTCTCGCTGCGGATACGCCCAGCGGCAAGCCAGCACTTGCTGTCACGCCGGCGCCGCATACCGTCGGTGCGCTTGGCGCCACGATGCTAAGCGCCGCAACGGTTGGAAAGCGGGTTGTGAGCGTCGGCGACCACGGCGCCATCTTGCTGTCTGACGACGAAGGCGAGCATTTTCGGCAGGCTACACTCGTGCCGGTTAGTTCGATGCTGACGTCTGTTTCGTTTGCCAACGACAAGACTGGATGGGCGGTCGGCCAGTGGGGCGCAATCCTGAGGACCGATGATGCCGGCGAAACGTGGCGGATTCAGCGGGTCGATGTGGCGAACGACCGGCCATTCTTTTCTGTCTATTTCAAGGACAAATCTGAAGGGTGGGCAGTGGGACTCTGGTCCCTCATGCTTCATACGACCGATGGTGGTTCGACATGGCAAGAAGTCGCGTTGCCGCCGCCACCCGGCAGTGCCAAGGCCGATGTCAACCTTTACAGCATGTTTGCCAATGCGAAGGGCGAGTTGTTCATTCCGGCGGAAAGGGGTTTTGTTCTACGGTCGACTGATGCGGGAAAATCGTGGACTTACCTTACAACCGGATATGCGGGCAGTTTTTGGAGTGGTGCTGCACTGAAGGACGGCACGCTACTTGTCGGCGGACTTCGCGGCTCGATCTACCGCAGCAGCGATGACGGGCAGAGTTGGAGCAACGTCTCCACCGCCCTTCATAGCTCAGTGAACGGGATTCTCCAGCGTTCGAATGGAACAGTGCTGGCCATTGCGTTAGACGGCGTCTCAATGCTGAGCAACGATCAGGGGAAAACTTTCGGAGCGGCACAGCGTTCTGACCGACTGCCATTGACGGCTGTCACCCAAACGCAGGGCGGAAAGGTTGTAGTCTT
Organism: Paraburkholderia dioscoreae; assembly: GCF_902459535.1. Taxonomy (NCBI): domain Bacteria; kingdom Pseudomonadati; phylum Pseudomonadota; class Betaproteobacteria; order Burkholderiales; family Burkholderiaceae; genus Paraburkholderia; species Paraburkholderia dioscoreae. The sequence goes on along the minus strand of NZ_LR699554.1, from coordinate 2,517,880 downwards.
CTCCGACAGTGGTCCAGTGAAGCAATGACCTCTGTGTAGAGAAGTTCGCTCGTCCGCTCTGAGCTTGCCGCGATTCAGTTTAGCTAATACAACTGCGCATGGTCGACTACCAATAGCGGTCAGTCACCATACGCAATTTTATGGCGACGACGCCAGGAGCGGGACGGTTGAGGTCGGCCGAAAAAAGTGGACGCCAACATTCCGTAGAATTGAGGAATGGAGGCACTGATGAAGCGAATCCCCAAGGCTGTGTACACGAAGGAATTTCGTGAAGAAGCAGTAAAGCTAGCAATGACTGACGGCGTCGGCGTGTCTGAAGCTGCACGTCGAGTGTCAATATCGATGAAGACGTTGGCGAACTGGGTTCGCGCCGCAAAGGACGGCAAGCTGGAGACCGTGGGGCAAACCCAGAAACCACTGACAGAGATCGAGGCGGAGCTGGGCCGGCTCAAGCGAGAGTTGGCAGAAGTGAAGATGGAGCGCGATCTGTTAAAAAAGTTTGCAACGTACTTCGCGAAGGAGTCGCGGTGAAGTACGGCGTAATTGAGCAGATGCGACAGCATTACCCCGTGCCGCCGATGTGCCGGTTCCTGGGCGTGTCCACCAGTGGCTACTACGCCTGGCGCAAACGGCCGCTGTCGTTGCACGATCAACAAGAGCCTGGGCTCGAAGCGCAGGTGCGTGCAGCTCACGAGCGTAGTCGACAAACCTTCGGCCCGGAACGGCTACAGAAGGATCTAGCGAACCACGGTGTCCAGATTGGTGTTCACCGCATCAAGCGTTTGCGGGCAAAGCTCGGCCTTCGCTGCAAGCAAAAGCGCAAGTTCAAGGCGACGACCAACTCGACGCACAATCTGCCAGTCGCACCGAACATCCTGGATCAGGACTTCAGTGTGAGCGCACCAAATCAGGCCTGGTGCGGTGACATTACCTACATCGCGACCGATGAGGGATGGCTGTATCTGGCCGGCCTCAAGGATCTGTTTAGCGGAGAGATCGTCGGCTATGCCATGAGCGAGCGCATGACAAAACAGCTGGTCATGCAGGCGCTGTTTCGGGCTGTCGCGTCGCACCGGCCACCGACGGGCCTGATACAACACACGGATCGCGGTAGTCAGTATTGCGCCCACGCCTATCAGAATCTGCTCAAACAGTTCGGCATGCAGGCATCAATGAGCAGACGTGGAAATTGCTTCGACAACGCACCCATCGAATCATTCTGGGGCTCACTGAAGAATGAACTCGTCTATCATCGCAAGTTCGCGACCCGCGATCAGGCCAGCAAAGAAATCACGGAATACATCGAGATCTTTTATAACCGGCAGCGCACACAGGAGCGTCTGGACTATCTGTCGCCGGCCGCTTTCACGCAGCGATTCCATTTGAGTAAAATGGCTGCTTAACCCGTTGGCGTCCACGGATTCCGACCGACCTCAGGTATTCGCCGGGACGAATTGCTCATGCTATCAAGAGAGTTGATGATCATGAACTATTACCGTGGCTATTTCCTGTTCGTTGACGAAGTGAGTCATTCCGACGGCAGCTTCAGTGCCTACGGGATCATTTTCTACAGGAACGAGTTGCTGATGCGATCGCGAGAAAGCGCGCGGTTTGAAACTGAGGATGCTGCATCCGGCTATGCATTGCTGTGGGCGAGAACGTGGGTTGACGAATGGGGCCTGCAGATCGCCGCATAACGCATGCTCAGATAGTTGACCTATCTTGCTCGCGGTACTTGCCGTTGCGGAAGAAAGGCATAAATGTTCGCGTAGGCGACCTTGCCAACTGGTCAACGCCTGCAGGGGTTGATGCCTGGGATTTTTATGGAAATGACCATGATGGGCGATGGTCGCCACCTATACACACATTGTTTCGCGTATTTGTCGTGTGTCGGAGGCGCGACGGGGGTGTCCGGAATTTTGTGTAAACGGGTTGAGGTTTAACCCGGCACCAGCCGCTCTTCGAACTGGATCGTGAAGCGGTTCAGTGCGGCCTTCCAGTCACGGATCGGCATCGTCCACTTCTTGCTGATGTTGTTCAGGGCCAGGTAAAACAGCTTGGTGACGGCCTCATCGGTCGGGAACGAGCTGCGGGTCTTGATCACCTTGCGCAGGCTCATGTTGATCGATTCTATGGCATTCGTAACCGGCATGATATAGCCGGTGCCTCACGGTCCCTCGCCGTGCAGTTCTGGCGTATGGTGTGACCATCCGGGACAAGGGGCACCGGGGAGCACTTCGGGTGGGCAGGCCGTTGTTATACGATGAGCCGCGAGCTCGTGTTAGTAGTTGGCCGCCCCTGCGACCCGCCCGGTTGCGCTGCGAGCGCGAATCCGTAGTTGTCGTGCTGTCCCACCCGGCTCCCAACATTCATCTGGATGGGAGAACGGTTATGCGAATCATAGGACTGGATGTTTCGCGCTCCGTGGCCGAGATCGCGTATCTGGAGGACGGCGTGCTGCATGCTGGTGGCCGTGCCGGGCTCAGACGCGACGAACTGGAGCGCTTTGCCGCAAGCCTGCGCAGCACCGATCATGTGGTGCTCGAAGCGACGGGCAATACCGCCGCCATCGTCAACGTACTGCGCCCCCGCGTCGCGCGTGTCGCAATTGCGAATCCACTGCTGGTACGGCTCATCGCCGAGGCACGCGTCAAGACGGACAAGATTGATGCGGCAGTGCTGGCCCAACTGTACGCAAGCCATTTCCTGCCGGAAGTCTGGATGCCCGACGAGAGCACCCTGGCGCTACGTCGACAGGTCTCGCGCCGGTCACAACTCGTGCGGCAACGCACGAGGCTGAAGAACGAAGTGCATGCGGTGCTGGCTGCGAATCTGATCGAGCGGTGCCCCGCTACTGATCTGTTCGGCAGGAAGGGACGCGTATGGCTCATGGCCCAACCGCTGCCGATGGACGAGCGTCTGGGCGTCGAGCAACGCTTGCGGGAGCTGGACCGTCTTGGAGAGGATCTGCAAGAGGTCGACAAGGCCCTGGCGCAAGCCAGTATCGGCGACGAGCGGTTGCGCAGGCTGCTGACCATCACCGGCGTCAATACCACTGTGGCAATCGGCCTGCTGTCGGCAATCGGTGCCGTTGAACGGTTTCCCAATCCGGAGAAGCTGGTGAGCTACTTCGGGCTGAACCCATCGGTCTATCAGTCGGGCCCAACGCCCGCCAGGCATGGTCACATCACCAAGCGGGGACGTTCGTACGCACGGGCATTGCTCGTCGAGGCAGCCTGGGGCGCAGCACAGGCGCCCGGCCCTCTGCGCGCTTTCTTCCTGCGGGTACGCGACCGTCGCGGCCAGCAGGTCGCCATTGTCGCGACGGCACGCAAACTGGCGGTCATCGTGTGGTACGTGCTCACGCGCAATGAGCCGTTCGCCTGGGATCGTCCAGCCCTGACCGCACACAAGCTGCGCGCCCTGGAGCTGCAATCCGGCATGCCTGCACAACACGGCTCGCGCAAAGGATCGGCTGCAGCTTACAGCCTGAAGAGCGTACGCGACCAGGAACGGGCCGTTGCCGAGCAGGCCGAGCGCACCTATCAACGGCTGTTCTCGAGATGGAAGCAGGCGCGTCCCAACAAACGCGAGGTACCACTGGTGTGGCCGGGAACGCCAATCTCATAAAAATATCAGGCAGGGGCTTGTCGATTTCATCCGTGGTGTAAATTACCTTCCTGATCTCCGGCGGGTAATCGAAGAACGGAATCACACGTGCCCAGTTGCGTCGCCAGCTCTGTCCGATGGACGGATAGTCCTTGTCCCACCTGGCCTCGAAGGCGCCCAGCATCTGTTCGGCCAGTTCGACGGTCGATGAAGTGTAAATCGTCTTCAGGTCGGCGGCGACTTCCTGCTGCATTTTCCACGGCACGAAGTTCAGACTGTTGCGCACCATATGCACGATGCACAGTTGCACGGCCGCTTTTGGGTAGACCGCTTCAATGGCTTCAGGAAAGCCTTTAAGCCCGTCGACGCAGGCGATAAAGATGTCCTGCACGCCGCGCGTCTTCAGCTCAGTGACCACCTGCAGCCAGAACTTGGCCCCCTCGGTCTGGGCGATCCACAGTCCCAGGACTTCCTTGTGGCCGGCCATGTTCACGCCGATGGCCAGGTACACCGCCTTGGTCCGCACCGCGCCGCTGTCGCGCACTTTGACGTGAATGCAGTCGAGATAGACAATCGGATAAAGCGCGTCGAGCGCACGGGCCTGCCAGACCTTCACCTCATCACTGACGGCGTCGGTGACCGCCGAGATCAGCGTCGGCGAGACCTCCGTGCCGTACATTTCTTCCAGGTGCCCCTGGATCTCACGCACGCTCAGGCCACGCGCATACAGCGAAATGATCTTGTCGTCGAAGCCCGTCCAGCGCGTCTGATGGCGCTCCACCAGCTTCGGCTCGAACGACCCCTGACGGTCGCGCGGGATATTGAGCGGCAACTCGCCAAACTCCCCCTGCAGCGTCTTGGCGCTATGGCCATTACGGGTGTTGCCCGTGGCATTGGTCACCGTTTCGCTTTTGCCATGGCCCAGGTGTTCGGACATCTCCGTCTCTAACGCACGCTCCACCAGCATCTTGGTAAGCTGCTTGAGCAGGCCGTTCTCGCCTATCAGGTCTTCCGGCTTCTGGTAATTCGCCAGCAGGCTGTCTGCCAGCTTGACGAGCTCAGCATCGGGTTTCTCTCTTTTATTGCGTTTCGCTACGGTCATCTATGCTCCTGTTGCTGGCAGTCTCCTGCCAAATGACCGTTTACACAAAACCTTTTACACCCTCGGCGCGACTGGAGACGACCTTACGCCGTCGTCTCCAGGCAATCCTAGACCGCTGTGACTTCCGACTTGTTCAGCTCGAGAAAATCGCCCAACTCAAGGTAGTCGACCTGCCAGAGACTTCCGCCGCCGAGCTTGGAATTGTGGAAGGACCGGAAGCCCATGAGTTGCTGAGCTCTCGCACTCATCGTGCGAGCGATCTCAATCGGTACGACAAAGGGATAAGCCTCTTCGGGAACCAGCCATCCACAACAAAATGCCAACGCGAGCGCACGTCGGGGCTTGGTGCTTCGGTTTGCGCCGCCGCCGTGCAGCATCTTTCCGGAGTACAGGAGTGCGTCGCCTTTCTCCATCACGGCCGCAATAGTTTGGGATTGTTCGCCTCGGTCTTCGAAGTCGGCCCACCTGTGGCTGCCCGGAATGACACGGGTAGCGCCCATTTCTTCCGTGTAGTCCGAAAGCGCCACCAGGCAGTTGCACATGACTTCAGGTGCTTCGGCTCCATATTTGCGAAATATCGGGTAATTCTCAAGATCCCGATGCAGCATTTGAACTTTCTCACCTGGCTGAAGTTCGATCACTTGAGCCGCATTCATCCAGTACGAATCGGAGGTTTCGAGCATCATGGTATCGACATACGAGAGCATGGTTTCGTCGTCGATCATTTGCTCACGAAACACCTTGCTTCGTGCAACTAGCTGAGTCAAACGTTTGGTCTGTCGGCCAGCGAACTCCTCCATCCATTCATTGCCTCGGACCCCTTCATGCCACTTCGAAATGATGGGGTCAATTTCGGCGTTCATCGCGTCGACTTGCCTGGCGAACAAGCCCTTGATTATGACGCCGCCGTCGGCATCGATAATTCGTTTCACTTCGGTCGCCGGTGTGCCAGCTGGGACTTCCTGGAGGCGTGTTGTATTCGAGGTTGAGGACATGGGTTGGCTCCGTGACAGATATTCAGATAGTTTCGTTACGCTGATTCTTGGGATCCGAGCATCGATACTGTTTTTGCGTTTAAGTTGGTTGGCAACTCGTAAATCGCGGGTTAAGTCTAGTCGGACACATATCAATAACAATGTGCGCAAGGGACATTTGAGTTTGAGCACGGGCCTCAGCTCACAGATGCCGGCATTAACTCATTGGATTCAATGCGGAGGCTTTGCGGGCGCTTCAGGTTCAGGTGGGAGAAGTTCGGAAACTCATCGGCCAGGTAGACGCGGAAAGGCCGCAGCACACAAGTGATTGTCCGTTTCTAACCTCGCCGTGTTGAGGTTGCATGCGCAGAATTGATGGTGATCTGTGGCGCTTCTTTTGTACATGTGCAACGTTCTAATCGCCCAACGTGTTTACGTTGGAGGCTAGCCTCCATCATTCCAGGCCACACTTATGAATATCATCTTTCCTTGTTTGGACGACGTATCGTTTGAAGACGGACACGCCGTATTTGACGCTATCGTCGACGGTGAGTCAGTGAGTTGCCTGGTTACTGAGAGTGCACTGAGTGCAGCATCACGTGTCGACCATATCATTCCGAAGAGGGACGCATTTTCTATTGGTCAGTCGACCATCTTTGAGGCGATTACCCGGCTTATCAGGACCACCCCGGGCGTGTCGGTTGTCCTCACGTGGGCGGATCTTCCCATTCCGTCGGGCTTATTTTCCTAGGCGCACTAGTGTGGTACATCCGCATGTTCAATTCCCGCGGGCGGAGTTTGTCCTCTCGAGCGCTGCAAAGGCGGGTGTCTGAAATACATCTGGATCGGAGGAGGAGCAGCGCGCTCACAGGAACGACGTGCGCTCCGCGGTTAAGCTGTTTGAGCGCGCCACGTCCGGACGCTGCACGGGACGGTATGCAACTGACCGTTAATCACAGCCGGCAGGCCTTCGTGCACATTTCGGCAAATTTTTGTTGGCGATAGTCTGGCGTTGCGGTGATCTCCAACAGGGTGAAGGCCGCATTCGTAGGCAGGGTTCCACCCGAATTGCAGAACCCTCGGGCGCGCACCATCCTGTTAGGTCGAAGAGGCTGCACGCGCTTTGACTATTGCGGAAGCGCCGGCAGGCTCGTTTACCTTACTAAATGGTTTCGATTATGAGTAAGTTTCATGAGATTGTAAGCAAGGAGCAGCATCATCTGCACGACTTTTTCGTCAAGCCGGATGCGGACCTGGTTCATCGAGACCTCGAAGACAGGTTGCGAGCATTGAGCAACGACGAAGTCGCCGGCGCTGAGTCTTTCGAAGGGAGTGGCCGCATAGCGTTCGAGTCACTGCTGTGGTTAGTTCTCGCTGCTGCCGTATATGTCGCGACGTGGGTGATGGCTACGAATTAAGGGCAGGAGAATTCTGATGAGCACAGTGACTGACAATATTTCCGGTGGCTCCGGTTCAACGAGTGATTCGACTGCAGCGCGGCTGCCGACTCGGCCAGGTGAGCGCATCTATAAAAGTTATTTCTCATTCTTGTGGAGTGGTGTGGCGTTCAGCGCGTCGACTCTAACTTACGCTATCGGCGGTGCGCTCCCATTTGTCGGCAATACGTCGTTGGCAATCATCGGGTATCTCTGTGGTTTGATTATCTGCATGGTGCCGACCGTGTTAGCCGGCATGCCTTCATATCGATACGGTATCGATACGATGGATGCAGTCAAAACCGCCTTGGGGGTGCGCGGTGCGGTCGTGATGCTCTTCGGCATTCTTGCCTCAAGTCTCGGCTGGACTTTTGTCCTGCTGGCTTTGTCGTCGCGAGGATTTGGTGTTCTTGTCCACTCGGTGTCCGGGGTGGGGGGCGGTGTCAATGAGACATACGTCGTGGTCTTCGCTTTTGCGATGCTCTTGGTGTTGTGGGCCTTGTCAAACCGTGGTGCAAGCGGAATGGAGCGAGTGACGGCCATGGTCGCGCCGGGCCAATTGATTTCGGCTGCGATTCTGCTTGGCCTTTTGATTTACAAGTTTGGTTTGTCGGAGCTGTTCCACGCGAACGTGCCTGCCGACAAAGCTTACACTCATGATCCGGCTCAGAGCCTGGCGTTAGCATTCGAATTTGGTTTCGCAAATGTGCTGACGTTTATCCCCTTTGTCGGGGGATTGACCCGTCTTGTATCAAGCCGTAAGCACGTAATGGGGCCTATGGTGACGGGCTGCGGAATCGTCGGCGCGGGATTCGTGTCGATGGTCGCTTCGCTCGCGGCAGTCCTTAGCGGGACTGCCGACCCCACCGTTTGGGTGGTGTCGGTCGGAGGCCGGTGGTTTGGGTCCGCGCTTTTACTCTTTATGCTGCTCGCGAACCTGGGCACGATGGTTGTGTTCGTGTATATCGGAGCGGTCGCGAGTCAGCAAATTCGTGTCCTGGCAGGTATCCGCTGGTCGTGGCTCATCGCAATTCTTCTATCGCCAGGTGTCTACCTCGCTTTTAGAACGGAGTGGCTGCTTGAGAAAGTTATCGCATTCATGACATACAACGGTTTGTTCTTTGTTGGGATTCTAGCTGTGGTGCTGACGGACTACTTTCTCCTTCGGCGTCAGCGAATCAATGCCGCGCACGTGTTCACGCATTCGCACAACGGCGCGTACTGGTTCTGGGGCGGAGTCAACTGGATTGGAATCCTGATGGCAGCGTTTGGATGCGCTGTTTATCTGTGGATGTATGACCCGGTTTCACTCAGAACAGTTGGAATGTTCCGCTATATCGGCGCTGGCGTGCCCGCATGCTTGAGCACCGCGGTTGGATATTATTTGCTAATGAAAGTTTTCGTCGTGCGTGGTCGGAGAGGCGGATACCCGGAAGGAACACGGTACGAGAGTTCGAAGATCGAGGTCACGCTTTAAGTTGTAGTCGAAGGAAGGGCACTGGCGGCCGGACAAGTTTCTCGCCGGCTGTTTTGTTCTACCCATGCGCGGCAGGCTCCTTCTGCTCGCGGATACTAGATATGATTTGGCAGGAGATCATTCGCGAGACGCGCCATTCGACTGTCAATGGAAAGCCCCACTACTTGCCACCGGTGACATCGAGAAACGTGCCGGTGATGAAGGAAGCCTCGGCGCTTGCAAGCCACGGGATCGCATGCGCAACCTCTTCAGATTGCCCGCCTCTTCCCAGGGGGATCGTGTCCTTGACGCGATCCACCCGTCCCGGCTCTCCACCGGTAGCGTGCATGTCAGTGTAGATATGCCCAGGGCGAACACAGTTGACGCGTATCCCATCTCGCGAGACTTCGTTTGCAAAACCAATAGTAAATGTCTCAACGGCGCCCTTCGACGTGGCGTAGTCGACATGCTCGTTCGGACTACCGAGCCGGGCCGATGCCGACGAGATGTTGATCACGGCGCCGTCGCGCCCGTTGTGCCGATAGGACATCCGCTTTGCCGCTTGTTGGCTTGTTGTGCACAGAGGATAGGGCCGATCGAATTGACCGCGAAGATACGCTGCATTCGCTCGAATTCGAGATCCTCTAGCCGGAACTGCGGCGCGAGTACCGCGGCGTTGTTCACCAGTACATCGATCCGGCCGAATTCCTGATCGATTGTCGCGAATCGCCGTGCGACCTGCTCAGGATTCGCGCTATCCGCACGCATCGTTAAAGCCCGGCGTCCAGCAGCTTCTACATCAGCCGCTACCGCAAGCGCGGCAGACTCGTTGGAGACGAAGCTTATCGCTACATCGTAGCTTTGTACGGCAGCGAGCCGGGACGTTGCGGCACCTACGCCACGACCTCCGCCCGTTATCAGAATGAGCGGTGCCTGGGGGACGGAATCCATTTAGCGAGCCTTCGGGTAGTACTGGGAGAAATAGTTGGGTGGGCCAACCTGATGCCGGCGGCTCACCGGCGGCTTTGGCCGATCCGCCTCAACACGGGCAGACACAAGGATAGCCGCGGTGTGATGTTGAGGCAAAGCAGATTAACTGGCGGTCCGAGTTAGAAAAACTCTTTCGATGAAAAGCAGCGCGAACGTCTGCTCGACCAGTTGTCGTTTGAATTCGCTCGGAACGTTCAGGCGCTACCCACTGCTTCGTTCTTGTCGTCCTCGAGCGCGGCCAATTTGGCTCCCACCAATACATTTGGTGAGAGCCAAAAAAGATAACTCCACTGGCTGCTACCCGGAGAAAGCCGTAGCGAGGCGCTCACACCTTAAGCAGCGGTCTGAAGCAGATTGAAACGATATGAGGTGCGGGGAATGGCGAGTTTCGCTGCCGGCTCATCGATCGGGTGGTTCGACATTGCCCGATACTGTCGCGGAGCCTGACCTGTCCATCGTTTGAAAGCGTGGCTGAAATTGGCCGCGTCACTGTAGCCAAGTTTCTCGGCGATCATTTCGGTGGTCAGGCTAGTGGATGCGATATAGCGAATGGCCATCGTCTTGCGGACATCGTCGAGCAACTGACTATAGGAAGTGTTCATCGTGTCAAGCCGGCGCCTGAGTGTTCGTGCCGACATACACAAGGTGCTAGCCACTTCGGGTAGTGTCGGTATCGACGCGGAGGCACTCGCCAGAATCGAACGCACGCTCGACGCAAGGTCGAACTGGCAACCATGCGCTTCGAGCAGTTGATCGCAGGCCTCGAGGCAGGCTTTATGAGTATGTGGATTCGACTGCGATAACGAATGATCGAGCCATCTAGCGTCAAAGCGAATTTGCGTGACTGTATGCTGAACGACGCTATCGCAGCGAAGCAGGACGCCTGCTTTGTTACGGTGCTCTGCGGATGCCGAGTGCAAATGCAGCGATGAAGGCTTGAAATGAGGGATTTGAAGGTCTCGCAGGAACGTCAGAACTTTTGCCAATTCGAATTCGAGGCAGTATTCAGTGTCCTCGCCGGACAATCCGCCCGGTTCCGCAAATGAAAGCGTTGCCGTCGAGCCGACAACCGTCAAAGTTGGGCCACATTTCAGATTCAGCAGTGGCGCATACTTGCGTGCAACGGATAGGGCCTCGCGCAATGTGTCACCGCTCCAGAGCGCATATCCGACGATGCCGAAAGTAGTAAGGTGCGCGCGCGTTCCCGCCTTCAGCACGAGCAGTCGGTCACCTGTGAGCGTTACAGCATTCGTGAGTGCGATCACATGCTGCTGGACGGAAGTTTTGCCCTTGCCTTGATGCATTGCGGCAGGCGCCAGCCCCGTACCCTCCAGGATGGCGGAAGCGGGAATGCCTGTCGATGATGCCGTATCTGCGATTAGCGAAATTTCCGCCGGGTTCAGCGCGGCGAACGCAACAGCCGAATCTATGTGTAACCGTTCCATGCTCGCTCCGTAGGCGCTTTCAGCATTGTTGTCGTTCGCCTGCAACCAAAGGTGCATCAAATGACAAATAATTTGGTGAAGTGACCTAAGTCTAGAGGTGCGACGACCAAGAAATCAAGGGAAAAATAAAAGCGCGGCACAGGTAGAATCCCCTATATACGGGGATTCATGCCCTGAAGCAGTGCGTAATGAGTATCGTACGTTGGTGCTCTGTAGGAACAGATTGTTTTTTGTAAGATTGAATAGAATGGGTGTTTTGACCTATAATGTCCATTGGACATAGGGGAATGGTTCCGTGAGAGACGCTCACTTGCCGGCGAAGTCTGGTGCTCAAGTCGATTCAACAGAAACCCAGGATGGTGCCGCGGGCGCCGGTTCGGTGCAGCGGCGCAATCGTGAACGCCGTATCGCCGAAATTCTTGATGCCGCGACTCAAATTTTTCGGGAGGAAGGTTATGCGGGCTTCGCTACGCGGAAGGTTGCTGCGCGTGCCGGTCTCACCCTTAGCAATCTTCAGTATTACTTTCCGGACAAAGACGAACTGCTGTCCATCATCATTGAGAGATTCCTGAGGGGCTACCTTGAAACGTACCTCGGCATAGCGACGCGTGTCGGAGTGACCGCTCAGCGCAGGTGCGCGGCACTCATTGAGCAGATTTTTGAGGACATCAACAAGTCGTCCGACGCGGAGAAGTTCCTCTTCGAAACGTGGGCATTCGCCCAGCACGAATCGTACGTATCGGTGCTGGTCGAACGAGCTTACGAGGAGTACAGGGGCATATTTGCGAAGCTGCTTGCGGAAATTAACCCTGACCTCTCGCCTGACGAGTGCAAAGCGCGGGCATCCGTGCTTACAGCGCAGGCGGAGGGCATGATGATATTTGCGGCGCGTAGTGACGATTCCGAGAAGGATTTCGAGGAGTTCGCGCGCACCACCAAGCGAAGTGTCAAGGCGATTGCCGGTCTCGCCGGTAAGGGCCCAAGCAGTGAGTTCAGCGAAAAGCAGAACATTGGACCGGCAAAGGATCTGCCGCGCACGCAGAACGTCGCCCGGGAAAGCTTGTTTGGCTCCGAAACGCACATCAGCCGAGGGCACTACGAAATTACCGTTAGACGGAACGCCTCGGAGCCAAGTTATCTTCGCCCGACTATGCAGAGTCGCAAGCGTGAGGCGAAGATAAATGAAATTGTGGCCGCAGCAGCCAATGTGCTCGCGTCCGAGGGATACGGGAATTTCACACTGGCGCGCATCGCGAAAGAGGTTGGAATGTTGGCTTCAGGGCTCCAACATTATTTCCCGACTCATGACGACCTTCTGAGCTCTACCATCAATGCGCTGTTTTCCGCCTACTACGACCGCTGGTCGGAGATGGGTAAGCCGAGCGACAAGAATGCAATCGATCGTCTGCGCGAAATTATTGAAGACGTTTTCGTGGAGGCTTGCGATCCGCGTGTGTGCCGATTTTCCTTTGAGATGTTTGCCTTGGCCGAGCACTCCGCGATCACCCACCAGCTTCTGAGCAGGTCCTACGCCGAATATCGGCAGATTTACGTCAGTCTCGTCCGTGAGATCGACCCCGAAGCGTCCGGGCGGGAGTGCTTTGCGCGGGCAACGCTTATCGCGGCACAGCTTGAGGGTTTGATGGTCTACACATACAGCGCCGGGCGGTTGACCCCCGCGCTGGATGCTGTTTTGGACCTGATTACGAGTGTGTCGTTGGAGATTGCTCGCGGAGGGGCGGGCAAGGTCAGAGGCGGCGCTCTCTAGCTATTTTGGCGTCCGCTACTTGAAGTGGAATTACCGCCGCGCGGGTGTCGATGCTGCAATGCTAAAAATAGAAATCTAAGGCCGACAACCGTGAAACTGGCCTGATCGTTTGCTGACGACGGAATCCTGACGACAATAAAAATACAATCTCTGCTTTCGTTCAATGCAAGGGTCGAAGCTGCAAGTGCGCGATGGCCGATTGAAGCGGTAGCTCGATACCGCTAACGTGGCCACGGCGCGTCACCAGTTGGCCTTTCCCGACATGGCGCCGGTTGATTGCGGCCCTATCATCTATCGGTATGCCGGCGCATCTCGGACGCGCCGGCAATTTATCCTGAGCAGCAGTATGGACACGATAGCTATGACAATCACCCCCGCCGCAAACATCATGCTGACCGATCCGTTGCATGCACGTGTCGACTACGCGCCGGAATTCGACCATGGTAGCGCATACGTCAACGGCAAGTTCTGTCCCATTGATGAGGCTAGTATTCCGATTACCGACGGCGGATTCATGCAGGCCGACGGTGCGTACGATGTCGTGAGCGTAAGCAAGGGCTTATTCTTCCGGCTGGACGATCATCTCGACCGTTTCGAAAGCGCTTGTGAAAAGTTCTATCTGCGCAATCCGCATGACAGGAATGCAACAGCAAAAATCCTGAGCGAGCTTGTCGCGCTTGCGGGCACCCGCGAGGCATACGTTTGGTGGGCGGTGACCCGTGGCCCGACGCCCGCAAAGCGTACGAATCCGGCTAGCTATGAAAACCGGTTCTATGCATTCGCCATTCCCTACCGGTTTATCGCAAGCGACGAGCAACGTGAGCGTGGGCTGGACTTGCTCGTGAGCAAGCGGTACATCCGCATTCCGCCGAATTCGGTGGATCCGACGGCAAAAAATTTCCACTGGATGGACCTGAAACTGTCATTGTTCGAAGCAGGGGAGCAGGGCCGGGAGTGGAGCGTTCTGTGCGATGCCGATGGGAATCTTACCGAAGGACCAGGGGTAAATATCTTCTTTATAAAGAACGGAGAATTGTTCACTCCTGACTCTGGCTGTCTTGAAGGCATTACCCGAAAAACCACGCTGGAAATTGCCGCTGAGCTCGGAGTCTCCATCCACATCCGCGCCGTCAACGCCAGTGAACTGCGGGAGGCAGACGAGGCGTTTTTAACTTCGACTGCAGGCGGCATTATGCCGGTCAACAGCGTCGACGGAGTTGTTCTTGGCGGAGAGAGCGGGCCTGGTCCTCTGACGACGAAGTTGCATAACCTCTACTGGTCGAAGCGCTGGGACGGTTGGCTCGGCACAGAAGTTAAGTACATAAAGTAGCCTGAAACCGTTGGTTTTCCAATTCCGGGGGCCGACTAATCTTTTCGAACGTGCGTGGCGACCACACATCTGGCGGGTGGGTGGTGCGGCACCTCCACGCGTGCTCGCATCGCAAACGTGCCTGGTCGTCCCTGCAAGTGGCCACTGGTCGAAACATATTGGCCGTCTCGAACATGTCTTGTGAGGTCGCGACTGAATAATATTTTTAAAAGATCGGCACGGTGACTCCAGCTTATCTTGCGAAACACTTAGCGCATTTAAATTCGTCACCGCGCATCCATGAAATCCCTTGCAGGAGCACTCGTTAATGACGTTGAAATTACAAGGCCGCGTAGCCGTGGTTACAGGCGCTAGCTCTGGTATCGGCCGTGCGGTGGCACTCGCGTTTGCAAGGGAGGGAGCGTCGGTTGTGTGCTCGGACATTCGTAAGTCGGCAAATGCGGATGGCTACGAGCCCGACCTAAATATCGACACGGATGACCTGATCGTGCAGCGAGGCGGTTCCGCACACTTCGTGTCAAGCGATGTGACTCGAGCAAATGACGTTAAATCGCTAGTAGCCGCTGCGGTGGAAAGGTTCGGGCGCCTCGACGTGATGGTGAACAACGCGGGCGTCGCGTTCGACTTCGCTACGGTGGTCGAGGAACGCGAAGAAGACTTCGATATCACTATGGCCGTCAATGTAAAAGGCGTATGGCTGGGTTGCAAATACGCAATCGAGCAGTTCTTGAAGCAGGAGCCGGTCAAGTTGGCCAATGGCGGCGTTCTTCGCGGACGGGTTGTCAATATGGCATCGATGGCCGGTCTCGTCGGACTTGCCAAGGAGCCCGCATATTGCGCTTCGAAGGCGGCGGTTGTCGGGCTCACGAAGGAAATCGCAATCGACTTTGCCGAACATCGGATCAACGTGAACGCTATTTGTCCTGGCTTTCTCGCGACATCCATGGTTCGTTCCGCCCTCGAGGATGAGGCGACGAGCAAGTGGTTGCATGGACTCACACCATGGCCTCGTTTGGGCACGGTTGAAGATGTTGCGAAAGCAGCACTCTTTCTCGCATCGGATGACGCGGAATGGATGACTGGCTCCATGCTTACCGTGGACGGCGGATTCGTTGCCCGCTAATGCGGCTAGCAGAAGGTATTGAACGATAAAAGGCTGATATGAGTCGACTCAACGACAAAGTAGCGATCGTCACCGGTGCGAGCAGTGGAATCGGGCGCGCAATCGCGGTCCATTTCGCGAGAGAGGGGGCGAAAGTCGTGGTCGCCGACCTCCATGAAGGCCGTAATCCCGGAGGATTTGAAGATAAATCCGCCGCGACGACGGTGGAGGAGATTGCGAAGAACGGCGGCGAAGCATTCTTTGCAACTTGCGACGTAACAAGGCGGCAGCAGGTCTCGGAACTGGTCGATCGCACGATTGAACACTTCGGCAAACTCGACGTCATTGTGAACAACGCCGGCATCTATCGCGCGGGGAAGTTCGTTCACGAGTTTGACGAGAAGGACCTGGATGCATGTTGGGATGTCAACCTGAAAGGGACGTGGTTCGGCTGCCAGGAAGCCATCAAGGCGTTTCTGAAAAGCGGCGGGGGAACGATCGTCAATATTGTTTCAACTGCTGGCATCAGCGGACATCCTAAGCAGTCGGTCTACAACATCTCGAAGGGTGCGGTGTCGAGTCTGACTAAATGCGTGGCGATCGAATACGGAAAGGATGGTATTCGGGCCAACGGCATCTGCCCTACGTATGCCAAAACCTCTATGACCCGCGGGCATTTTGACGACTCCAACTACGTAAAGGCATTCGCTGAATCCATTCCGCTCAAGCGGTGGGGCGAAGTGGATGACGTCGCGAATCTCGCGGTGTTTCTCGCAAGCGATGAATCGAGCTACATCCATGGTGCACTGATTCCGGTCGACGGTGGTGAGACGCTCGGGCGTTACTCCGTAGAAGATGAGTTGTGACGTCGTGAGTTCGTCGCGGTAACGCGGACGCTTGTCGGAAATCAACGCAACGAGCAGCGTGCGTTTCGCCTTCCGTGTGAATTTAAAAAAGCTTTGTAGACTTAAAGACTGGAGATGTTGCATGAAGAGCCACCTCGATGTCATCGTTTTGGGTGCCGGTTTCAGCGGAATCGGACTTGGTGTGAAACTGTTGGAAGCAGGGAAGCGCAATTTCGCTATTCTTGAGCAGGCCGATGACATTGGCGGTACGTGGCGCGACAACACCTATCCGGGCTCTGGATGCGACACGGAATCGCATCTTTATTGCTTTTCGTTCGCTCTCCATCCGACTGTCAGTCGAGTTTACGCGCGGCAGCCGGAAATCCTCGCTTACATGAAGCGTATTGTCGACGATAATGGCCTTCGTCCGTATATCCGGTTGCGAACGAAGGTCACATCGGTAAGGTGGGATGACGAGAGGCTCCTGTGGAGTGTCGAGCTTGCCGATGGCAGCGTGCTAACCGCTCGCAATTTCGTCGCTGCGTGGGGGCAGCTCAACCGGCCGCAAACTCCAGTCATTGAAGGGCAAGAAACGTTCAAGGGTGTTCAGTTCCATTCGGCCCGCTGGAGACACGACATCGACCTGGCCGGCAAGCGAGTTGCGAGTATCGGCAATGCCGCGAGTGCCGTGCAGTACATTCCGGAGATCGCACCTATTGTTGGGCACCTCGACGTTTTCCAGCGTAGTCCCAACTGGGTTGTTCCCCGCATGGACCGTCCTTATACGGAGAAGGAAATCAGGGACTATTGCACGATCCCCGACTACTTCGCGACTCATCGCGAGGAACTGTTCGAATGGCGCGAGACCACGTTCCTGCGGATGAAACAGGGTAGCGCAGAGGCTGAGGAGCTTGAGCGTATAGCGATCGAGCATTTGCGAAACCAGGTGCCGGACCAGGAACTGCGAAAAAAGCTCACACCCGACTATCCGCTCGGCTGCAAGCGAATTTTGCGGTCCGACGACTACTTCCCCGCTATCCTGCGCGATAACGTATCGCTTGTTACGTCAGGAGTTTCTCGCATCGAGCCGGAAGGTATCGTCACAGCCGACGGCGAATTGCGTCCGGTCGACGTCATCATTTACGGAACCGGATTCGAAACGCAATCGTTCCAGGGACCTGTCGATGTTTTCGGGCGCGAAGGGCACAGCCTCCGGGATACCTGGAAGGAAGGCGCGTATGCCTACCTCGGGATGTGTGTGAGTGGGTTCCCGAATTTCTTTGTTATGTACGGCCCCAACACAAACCTGGGTCACAACTCCATTTTATCGATGCTCGAGGCGCAGTTCGGGTACGTTATTCAGGCTCTGGCCGCACAGGAGAACCTTGGTGTTGAGGCCTTGGAGGTACGGCCGACCGTCGTTGCCCGTTTCAACGCAGAGTTGCAAAGTGAAATGGACGACGCGGCGTGGTCGGGGGATTGCAATAGCTGGTACAAAAATGCGTCGGGGAAAGTTATCAACAACTGGTCTGGTACCGTACACCAATACCATGACAAGACTCGCAGCTTCGTTAGCGACGAATTCATGGCTTTGTCCGCTGCCGAGGCCATCCGCCAAAGCTGATATTGGTGAGGAGCGAGGCTTCTCTGAACCTTCAAAGGGAGGAGATACATGAGCTTGGAGCCGGACGTCCTGGCCTATCTGGACCTGGTGGAACGCGCTAAGCGGCCGCCATTGTTCCAGTTGCCCGTGCCGGAAGCGCGAGTCGCATACGCGCTGGGCTGCGAAATGAACGGATTACAGCGCGACGCCTCGGTAGCGACAGCAGACATGGTCGCGCATACTTCAACGGGGCCGCTTAATCTCCGCTCATACTGGACAGTGGAATCGGAACGGTCTTTGGCACCGGGACTTGTTTTCTTTCACGGCGGTGGCTGGGTCGTTGGCTCACTGGACACGCATGATTCGATCTGCCGTGAACTTGCGCGCGCGTCAGGCTGCCGGATAGTGGCGGTGGACTACCGGTTGGCGCCTGAACATCCGTTTCCAGCTGCTATCGATGACGCGCTCGCTTCATACCAGTGGATCGCGCAGAATGCAGACGGGCTGGGCATCGACGCTTCCCGGTTAGGTGTTGTCGGCGATAGCGCGGGCGGCTTTCTTGCGACATTCGTCTCTCTGTCTGCCGGCGATTACCCGAAAGAGATCCGGCCGAAGCTACAACTGTTGTTCTATCCGGTAACTGACCTCGCGGCTGAATCCGCGGGTTATTCTCGCGTTGCGTCCGGCTTGCCCTTCACGTCCGTCACCATGCGTTGGTTCCGTGACCACTACGTACAGCGCGCCCTTGACGCAGACGATGTGCGCCTCGCACCCTTGAATGCTCTGGATCTGACTGCATCGCCCGATACGTTGATTGTCACGTCGGGTTTCGACCCGTTGTGTGAAGAAGGCACGGCATACGCACGCCGACTGCAGGACGCTGGGGTACGTGTCAACCACCTCCATCTCGCAGACCAGATTCACGGGTTCCTTACGCTCGGTCTTCGTATGAACACGGCGCGGACTGTGCTCGACTGGGCATCGGCCTACACGCGGCAGAAGTTCATGCTGAACGACGTTCCCGTGCGCTCGCCATTGCGGCGAGACTCCACCGACACTACGTCGTCAGAAGATCAAGTGCGAGTCTGACAAAGTCCTCCCGCCTGCTCGGCGAACTGTTTCACCTGCGCATTGGGCGAAATGATCGAACCGATACGCAGCGAAAGAAGCAGTATTTAAAAATTCTAGAGGCAAGAATGGATCCCTTCTCGTTTGAAACCACGCCATCAATCCGCTGCGGCTCCGGTATCAGCAAGGACGTTGCGACAATCGTTAAACCGACGTTGGGACAACGGATACTCATCGTTACCGACGCCGGTATTCGCAAAGTGGGATTGCTCGCGCCGGTGGAGGAGAATCTCCGCGGTGCTGGCGTCGAGGTCAGCGTCTACGACGATGTCGCAGCGGACCCACCTGAGGCAAACATTCTGGGTGGGCTTGCGGTGGCGAGGGAGAGAAGAGTGACTGGCGTGCTTGGCATCGGCGGTGGCTCACCGATGGACGTAGCGAAGGTCGTAGCTTTGCTTGCCGGCAACAACGGCCACCTGACCGAAGCGTATGGAGTGCGCGTTGCTAATGGCCCGCGCTTACCGCTTGCGCTCATTCCGACGACTGCCGGTACTGGATCAGAAGTCACGCCCATTGCCATCGTTACGACGGGTGAATCGGAGAAGAAAGGCATCGTCTCTCCGCTGCTTCTCCCCGACATCGCGATCCTTGACGGAGAATTGACGCTGGGTCTCCCCGCAGCGGTGACAGCCGCGACTGGTATCGACGCAATCGTTCATGCGCTCGAAGCCATCACTTCGGCATCCACGAACAACAATCCGATTTCGAAAACTTTGGCGCTCCAGGCTTTGAGATTGCTGGGGGCGAATATTCGTACGGCGGTTTTTGACGGCGCAAACGCGGCGGCCCGCAATGCAATGTTGCTTGGCTCCTGTCTCGCTGGACAGGCATTCGCGAATTCACCGGTGGCCGCGGTGCATGCGCTCGCGTATCCGGTTGGCGCGCGCTATCACGTGCCACATGGTTTGTCGAATGCGCTCATCCTTCCACATGTTATGCGCTTCAATCTGAGCCATGCCGATGGCATGTATGCGGAGCTCGCTGCGGAACTGTTCCCGGAGCTGTCGCGTTGTCCTTTGCGTGAGCGCGCGTCCTCATTAATTGACCAAGTGCAGGCATTGAGTCGCGAATTGGGTGTCGCACAGCGTCTTCGCGACGTCGGCATCCCAGAGGATGCACTCGCAACACTGGCGTCAGATGCCATGAGGCAGACGCGCCTGCTGGTCAACAATCCTCGCGAGGTCACTGAGCAGGACGCCCTTGCGATCTATCAGGCAGCGTTTTGAACGCCTCAGTACGGACCTACGTCTCTAACGACTCTATTCCAGGTTGAAATCAACATGTCGACTGCACGATTTGGTACTGCCGTTGCTCTGAAAGACGAGAGTCTGGTAAAAAATTCCTGCTTTATCGATGGCGAGTGGACCGGTGCCGATAGCGGCGACGTTATCGAGGTCAATAATCCCGCCACCGGCGAAGTGCTGGGCACCGTGCCGAAGATGGGGGCCGCCGAAACCCGCCGCGCGGTCGAGGCCTGCGATCGGGCGTTGCCTGAATGGCGCTCGAAAACAGGTAAGGAGCGCGCTGCCATCCTGCGGCGCTGGTACGAGCTCATGCTGGAGAATCAGGATGATCTTGCGGTCATCATGACCGCAGAGCAGGGCAAGCCGCTCTCTGAGAGCCGAGGTGAAATTGGCTACGCGGCGTCGTTTCTCGAATGGTTCGCGGAAGAAGGCAAGCGTGTCTACGGCGACACTATCCCCGCTCATGCGCGAGATAAGCGCATTATCGTTTTGAAGCAACCCATCGGGGTTTGCGCAGCGATTACGCCGTGGAACTTCCCGGCGGCGATGTTGACTCGCAAGATCGGTCCTGCTCTCGCGGCCGGCTGCACAATGGTCCTGAAACCCGCCAGTCAAACGCCGTTCTCGGCGCTCGCCCTGTGCGTGTTGGCCGAACGCGCCGGCATGCCGAAGGGCGTCATTGCCTGCGTAACCGGTGCGGCTAGTGCTATCGGCGGTGAACTTTCGAGCAATCCCATTGTGCGCAAGCTGTCCTTTACCGGGTCGACTGAAGTGGGCAAGCTTCTATTGGCGCAGTGTGCGAGCACGGTGAAGAAGGCGTCTATGGAGTTAGGTGGCAACGCTCCCTTCATAGTATTCGACGACGCGGATCTCGATGCGGCTGTGATGGGCGCCATCGCGTCCAAGTATCGCAATGCAGGCCAGACGTGTGTGTGTGCGAATCGGCTGCTTGTGCAGGATGGCGTGTACGACGAATTCGTGGAAAGACTTGCTCGGGAGGTGTTGAAGCTCAAGGTCGGCAACGGATTGGAGACCGGAACGCTTGTCGGGCCGCTTATCGACCATAAGGCGGTCGCAAAGGTCGAGGAGCATGTGTCGGATGCCGTTGCAAAAGGCGCCACGGTCGTGCTCGGTGGAAAGAAGCATGCGGCTGGCGAGAACTTCTACGAACCAACAATCCTTTCCGGCACCACGCCGGACATGCTCATTTTCCGTGAAGAGACGTTCGGACCGGTCGCGCCTGTGTTCCGCTTCTCTACGGACGAAGATGCGATCCGGTTGGCCAACGATACGGAATTTGGCCTCGCGTCCTACTTTTATAGCCGGGACATCGCGCGGGTCTGGAAGGTCGCTGAAGCGCTTGAATACGGCATCGTAGGCATCAACGAGGGGCTGATATCGACGGAGGTCGCGCCGTTTGGTGGCGTAAAAGAAAGTGGCTTGGGTCGTGAAGGTTCGAAGTACGGCATCGATGACTACCTCGAATTGAAGTACCTCTGTATCGGCGGCGTGCAGTAAATCGATTTCTGCCATTGCCTCGCTGTCCGCTGCCTGTATCACTTAGCCTGCCGCTGCCTCTGGCTATGCAGGCACACCGCTTAAAGCCATCAATTGTTTGGCCCGCAACCGCAGAAGTTTGGCCGTCTCGAACATGTGCGCACAAATCGCACGCATTCATCATTTGCTAAACATCTACTGGTTGCCTCACTCTGCGCCTCTGGTACGGGAACATCCACCGCAGCCTGGGTCATGGCATCACGTCCGTTGTCGCAGCAGCCGAATGGTTCAAGCGCCACCTCTGACAAAGCCCATTGATTTCGAAGGAAGCATTTATGTCCGCTGCAAAATGGCCGGAAGCACATAGCCAGTCCAAGGCCCTCTACGACCGTGCCAGCAAAGTTATGCCCGGCGGCATTACCCGCATCCTGCCATGGCAAGAGCCCTTCCCGGTCTATGCCGGAAGCGGCTCCGGAGCCTATGTGACGGACGTCGACGGCACGCGCCGGCTCGACCTCCTGAACAACTTCGCCTCACTTATCCACGGCCATGCTCACCCGGCGATCGTGGCGGCTATTCAGGAGCAGGTCACCAAAGGCACCGCATTTACCCTGCCGACGGAACCCGAGGTGGCACTGGCGGAGACCATTTGCGCGCGCGCCCAAGGCTTTGAGTGGATTCGATTCTCTAACTCCGGTTCCGAAGCGGTGATGTGTGCGATCAAAGCCGCACGCGCAATCACCGGCCGCTCCAAGATTGTCAAGGCCGAAGGCGTCTATCACGGCTCCTACGATTACGCCGAAGTCAGTCTGGACTCGTCACCGGAAAACTGGGGCGATGACCCCAAGTCGGTCGGATATTCAAACGGTACGCCCGAGGGCGTCAAGAACGACGTTGTGGTGATCCCGTTCAACGACGTCGAAGCAGCGGAGCGCATCATCCTGGCGAACCGCGATTCCATTGCTGCGATCATTATCGATCCGGCTCCGAGTTACTTCGGCTTCGTCCCGGTATCGCAAGCCTTTATCGAAATGATCCGGCGA
The DNA here is from genome assembly GCF_902459535.1 of Paraburkholderia dioscoreae. Lineage (NCBI taxonomy): Bacteria > Pseudomonadati > Pseudomonadota > Betaproteobacteria > Burkholderiales > Burkholderiaceae > Paraburkholderia > Paraburkholderia dioscoreae. The sequence goes on along the minus strand of NZ_LR699554.1, from coordinate 2,495,308 downwards.
GTTGCAACCGAAATCGGCGCTGTGTTCATTCTCGACGAGGTCATCACTTTCCGTGTGCACAGCGGCGGTGCGCAGACGCGCTTCAATATCAAACCCGACCTGACCGTGCTTGCGAAAATTATCGGCGGAGGCTTCCCTGTGGGAGCCGTGGCAGGCCTGCGCAAATTCATGCAGGTGTTTGATCACCGCGAGGGCAAGCCGCTATTGCCGTGGAGCGGTACTTTTACCGCCAACCCAATTACCATGACCGCCGGCAAGATCGCTCTGGACCTGTATACCCAGGCGGAGTCGGATCGCATGGACGCGCTGGGAGACCGTTTGCGTACCGGCGTGACCCGGGCTTTCGCTAATGCGGGTTTTCCGGGTCAAGTCACCGGCTTTTCGTCGATGTTCATGGTGTTCGGTCATCAGCGTGAAATTAACGATTATCGCTCCGGTTATTCCAGCAAGGATGAAATGAAGCGGGTGACCAGGCTGCAAAGAAATCTGGTACTCGAGGGTTACCACATCGCCAAGACGGGTAAAGCATTCTTGTCCACTGTCATGACAGAGGGGGACGTCGACGGGTTTATTGCCGCGACCGAGCGGGCAGCGAAACGAGCTATGGCCGAGGTCTGACCAGCTACAAGCTCGGGTCACCAAGCGCGGAGAATTGACAGTGGCCTCCCTGAACCAGGCTGTGTCCCGCAGCAACATGTTGCTATGCAGCGCTGGCGTTTAAGCTGAGTCAATTCGTAAGGCACAGTCATGCGTATGCGTGACTCAATATGAAGTCGACGTTTTTTATTTGTTTGGAAATCCGTTATGAGTATCGTCCTGAATCACACCATGTTGCGTGTTCGCGACCCGCAGATTTCGCTGCGTTTCTATCAAGAAAATTTCGGTATGAAACTGGTTAATAAGTTCGATTTTCCTCAGGGAAAATTCTCGCTTTATTTTCTTGCCCCCTCAGATTCTGAAGAGAGTTCTGGCAGTGTGGATTGGATCCCGAAACAGAAGGGACTGCTGGAGTTGACTCATAACTGGGGAACCGAAGCCGATGTTGATTTTGCTGGCTATCACAACGGAAACGCGGAACCCCGTGGGTTCGGCCACATCTGCTTCTCGGTACCAAACGTGAATACGTTTTGCGACGAACTGGTCGAGAAAGGCGTGACGTTCGTGAAACGGCCGAACGACGGTTCGATGAAGGGCATTGCGTTTGTCGCTGACCCGGATGGTTACTGGATCGAAATCATTGATCAACAGTCGTTTGCGAGCGTTGTCTCGTGAGGGGCGACCGAACCCGTTAGCAGTCGTTTTTCTGGAAATAAGGAAACAGCCATGGCCCTTCAAGATATCACTCCGCTCAACCCCGCATTGATGGACACACTGGTAAAACATAGCGACACGGAGGGTTGGTATCCAGATCCGAATGATCCGGAACGCTCCTTTACGAAAGTCCTTTGGGCCGGTCACGAATCGGGGCGTATCGCCCTGTTGTATCGGTGGTTGAAGGGATTTCAAGCCCCTCCGCACAAACACATTGGAGCGTCGCACACCTGGATCATCAAGGGAAAGCTGCAGGTGCGTGATGCGGTGCTCGAGAGTGGCGACTACGTCTACGAACCGAACGGCATGATTCACGGTGCGACGACGGCGCTCGAGGACACTGAATACCTGTTCCTCATGGAAGGGGCAATCATTTTCTTTGACGAGAACGGCCTCCTCGGATACGAGAGTTGGGAAGAATATATTCGTCAACTGCAGACTCAACCGCGCCTCAGCGAACAGCGTGCTTGAGGCGACGCGATCGGCGTCGTGAACTCGGCCCATAGTCGTGCGTGAGTGACTGCCTTAACTCAATGCGACTTTGGGCCTCAGTCGACGGACCGGCCGGTTAAGACAACGCGAAAAGCGACATGGCAAAAAGCCTGGAATATATCCCTGTGCCGTTTCTTGACGATAATTATGCGTGGGTCGTTACCGACGGCACCTTCGCGATTGTCGTCGACCCAGGAGTGGCCTCACCAGTCGAGCGGTTCTGCAAATCAAGAAATCTGCTTATAAAGGCAGTGCTGCTTACGCACCATCATCGCGATCATGTTGACGGCGTTCGTGCAGTGCTTCGCTCTTGCGGACAAGCAGATACGCCGGTTTTCGGCCCTGACCGGGAGCCGATAGCGTGCGTCACACGGCGAATGGGCGATGGGTCTGAAGTTGAAGTGGGCGAATTGAATTTTCGCGCTTCAGTCATTGCTACACCTGGGCATACGCACGGGCACATCGTCTTCTTCCAGAGTGGCGTAGACGGTCAACCGGGCCATCTTTTCGCGGGCGACACGCTATTTGCAAGCGGATGTGGGCGACTTCTCGAAGGGTCGGCCGAAGAAATGCTTGCGTCACTGGATAAGCTTGCCGCGCTACCGGCGTCTACGCTCTTGCATTGCGCTCACGAATACACTCTGTCCAATTTACGGTTCGCAGCCGTTTGCGAACCAGGCAACGAGCAGATCCTTCGCTGGCAAGAGAAAGCCGCCGCACTCAGATTGGCGGGGCGACCGACACTGCCTACAACCATCGGGCACGAGTTCTCGGTCAATCCATTTCTGCGGGTTCAGCAGCGTGAACTTCAGGGTGTGCTTATCCAACGATTTGGATTGCCGGTGCCTCATCGACTCGCGGCCTTCATACTGCTGCGCGCGTGGAAGGACATGTTTCAGGGAGAGTACCCAGACCTCATCAAGCGATGACGTTTGGAGTTTAACGACTATCTGAAGAGTCCGAGTTCATTCAAACGTGTACTGCGGGAACGCGCCTGTCTAATGACTATTTGGCGCAGGCGGACGTTAGTCGATTCTGCCCGGCTGGGCAATCTGCCGGTAACCGCGTACACAGGGCACTGTCGCCCTGCTATGTCGTCGTTGTCAGAAACTCATGAGAAACCATGAATAAGCCAATCAGTGCTCTGTCGAAGGCAGACATCGCTTACCAGTTCCACCCATACACTAACGCTCGTCTGCACGAGCAAATCGGTCCGTTAGTCATTACACATGGTGAGGGCGTCTATGTTTTTGACGAACACGGTCGCCGCTACATCGAGGCCATGTCCGGACTCTGGAGCGTGGGTCTCGGATTCAGCAATGAGCGCCTGATCAGGGCTGCAGAGACGCAGCTCCGAACGCTGCCGTTCTACCATCTTTTTTCGCACAAGTCCCATGCGCCAGGCACCCTGTTAGCGGAAAAGCTTATTGAGCTTGCTCCGGTTTCAATGAGCAAGGTCTTCTTTACGAATTCCGGGTCTGAGGCGAACGATACCGTTGTCAAGATGATCTGGTATCGAAACAACGCGCTGGGAATGCCCGAGAAGAAAAAGATTATCAGTCGTTTGGGCGGCTATCACGGCGTAACAGTCGTCAGTTCGAGCCTCACCGGACTGCAGGGAAATCATCGCGGTTTTGATATTCCGCTTCCAGGATTTCTACACGTCAGCTATCCGCATCAATACAGATTCGGACTGACTGGGGAGACTGAGGAGCAATACGCAGACCGGCTTGCGGCAGAACTCGAAAGTCTGATTCAGAAAGAAGGGCCGCACACGATCGCTGCTTTCTACGGCGAACCCTTGATGGGGGCCGGTGGCGTTTTTGTCCCACCGAAGACTTATTGGGAAAAAATCCAGAGGGTTTGCCAGAGACATGATGTTCTCGTGGTAGCCGATGAGGTCATTTGCGGCTTTGGGCGGACCGGAAACATGTTCGGTTGTGAAACATTTGGAATCAAGCCCGATGTGATGGTTCTCTCGAAGCAACTGTCTTCCTCGTATCAACCTATTGCGGCGGTATTGGTGAGTGACAAGGTATTTCAACCGATCGCACAGCAGTCGCACGATTTTGGTACCTTCGGACACGGCCTCACAGGTGGTGGCCATCCGGTTGCTTGCGCTGTTGCGCTTGAAAACATTCGGATTATTGAAGAGGATGGTTTGGTCGTGCACGCTCGCGAGATGGGTCACCGTCTGCACAGTGCCTTGTCTTCGTTGATCGATCATCCAATGGTCGGCGAAGTCCGTGGAGTTGGTCTTATCGCTGGGGTTGAACTGGTTCTGGATAAAGCTGAGAAAGTTGCGTTTGCGGAGAAAGGTAGGTTAGGCCGGGAGTTCCTGGGTAGAGCACACGCGAATGGGATGATCGTTCGCGGCGTTCATGACACGATTGCGCTGTGCCCGCCGCTGATTAGTTCGCCGTCGGAAATCGACGAGATTGTTGAAAAGTTTGGGCGTACGCTAAATGAACTCAGGCTTGCGCTTCATTCTGCGTAATCGAATGACAAACAGGGCATCAACTGAGTCCATCGATGGCGGCTCGGCCAGATCGAGGATCGAATCGCTCGCTGGTCCGACCGAATGCTCAGTTGCCTGATATGCAACCGGGGCCGCCGACGATCCTCAGCGTATAAACCGTAGACGCACCTAGTTGCTGTGGCGCGATCGGCTCGACCAGCCACGAAGGCAACTGATTCAGGTCCAATTCGCTTGGGCCGAGTTCGACTTTGGCAGCTGCCAGTGTGATGACCAATGTCGGAAGAGCGGCATGGTTGAACACGACAAAAAACGGATCGTTATAGGCCAGGCCGCCGCTGGCGGTCGTCTCCTTCTGCGTTGTCACCATGCGCTTGGCTTTGTCAGCCTCGACGGACCAGGCGTGCGCACGGCCTCGGGTCCGAACCGCGAGTTGCAGCGTAGCCGCATCGATCTGCTGTAACGCAACTGAGGGCACGTGGGCCGGATCGGTCGCATCGTCGTCATGCAGCGACGGGTGTGTGAGTTCATCACCGGCAGGATCTTCGATCCGGTACAGATGGCTGTCGACTTGTTCGCGCCGGCACGAGGGATAACAGCTTGCCTGCGGCACGTCGATACGCATGATCAGATGTCCATCGGGGACAAGGGTGGTTCGATCGACAAACTCGATCACTTCATAGTGGCCCGCATCGCCGGTGGCGCAACGGATGGCTTGATCCCACGCCGCGCCGCCGGCCATAGGCGCGCCGGCATGCGCGAGCGCGATAGGCAAACACGAAGCTGCAAAGGCCCGTGTGAAGGCTCTCATCGACGCTCCAGCATGTGACGTTGATCCGCCATGTCGTTGCGCGCTCGCAGCCTCGTTCGAATCAGATTCAGATCGGTTCAGACCAGTTCGCGTGTGGCGGCCTCGAATTCCTTCAGATCGAAACCCGGTGCCGCTGCTTGCGCGATCGTTGGCAAGGCGGCGCGGGCCAGCAACTTGCGCGATGCCATATGGTCACCCGGCCTGTTACACGACTCCACGGCGATCAGGCGGCCGGCGCGGAAGCACAACACGCTCAATTGCCGGCTCTCGCTCGAACCGAGCAAGACCGTTTCGTCATGACCATCGGAGAGTCCCGCGATCTGCAGTTTCAGATCGCCCTGGTCGCTCCAGAACCACGGCAGCGCGGAGTACGCCACCGGCTTGCCCATCAGACGCGCCGCGACATTGCGCGCCTGGTCGACGGCATTCTGCACTGACTCCAGGCGAATCGGCGCGTCGCTCCAGACCGACGGAAAATTCACCGCATCGCCAATGGCTGAAATCGACGGATCGCTAGTCAGCAACTGGGCGTCGACGCAGATGCCGTTCTGCACAGCGAGGCCCGCGTCGGCGGCGAGTTCGGTGTTGGGCAGCACCCCGGTCCCATACACGACCAGTTGCGCGGGCAACTGGCGGCCGTCGCCCGTTTCCACACCCACCACGCGACCGTTTTCGCCGACCAGTCGCGCGACGGTCTGTCCGAAGTCGAACTTTACGCCCCAGCCTGTGTGCGCGGCGCTGAACAGGGTCGACATATGAGCGGAAAGGGCACGCGCCATCGGCCGTGTGCCCAGTTCGACAACGTGAACCGATAAGCCCTTGGCCGCCGCAACCGCCGCGAATTCGAGGCCGATGAAACCGGCGCCGATCACGACCACGTCGCGCACTGCCGATACGCGTGGCGCGAGTGCGTCAGCATGCTCTAACGTGCGAATGCCGAACACACCGTCGAGTTCGATTCCCTCGATGGGCGGCACGCGGTTGCGCGCGCCGGTGGCGAGCACCAGATGGTCGTACGGCACAGGCTCGCCACTGGCGAGTTCCACACGCTGCGCCTCGCGATCGATCCGCGCGACCCGCGCTTCGATCCGCGCGACCCGCTGCTGCTCGAACCATTCGTGCGTGCGAAAGCGCAGGGCGGTCGTACCGATCTTGCCGAGCAGATAGGCCTTCGACAATGGCGGACGTTGATACGGCACGCCCGGCTCGTCGCCGATCAGCGTGATGCGTCTTTCGAAACCTTCCTGCCGCAGCGAGGCCGCGGTCTGATATCCCGCCTGTCCCGCGCCGACGATGACAACGTTGTTCAATGACATGAGAGGATCGAGAGTACGAGTAATCAGGCCAGATTCAGCGAATCGAATTTCGGGTAACGGCCAAGCGGCAGCAGTGTGATCGCGCCGAGCAGAAAGGCGCCGCCGCAGATCGTCAGCATCGTCGTGTATGAGCCGGTCACGGTGTAGATCCGGCCGAACAGCCACGGCGCTAATGCCGACGCGATGGTGATCAGAGCGACGTGCACGCCGAACAGGCGCCCGTAATCGCGCATGCCGAAATAACGCGCCATCAGATAGGCGGCAATGTCGAACTCGGCGCCGGCGCCTAGCCCGATCAGCAGCGTGGCGAGCGCGAGCGTGGCGGCGTGATTGGCGCTGGTGGTCGACAGCAGCAGACATCCCAGGGCGGGCATGGCCAGCGCGACGGCAGCGACGGCAGGTGCCCACAGCCGGTCGATCAGATAGCCGACCAGCAGACGGCCACCTATCAGCGAGAGCCCGAAGCTGCCGAATATATGACTGGCTTCGGCCGCCGACAGCCCCTTGTCGCGCAAGAGCGGTACGGTGTTGCTGACCATGGAGACCGTTGCGGCCACGACGAGCGAAAGCGCGATGTTGAGTGTCCAGAAGCGTGCCGAACCAATTGCGTCGCGGAACGCGAGCCCCGTGTGCGCCCGCACCGGCGGCGCGGCGCGATGGCCGGCGGCACGCTTGCTATGGTCTTCGTGGGCGTCGTGCCTGCTCGGCGTGTGCAGCCACATCAGCACTAGCGGCAACACCAGAACCAGCGGTAACGCCGCGAGTAAAAGAAACGCGGCTTGCCAATTCCAGCGGCCGATCACCCAGGTCACCGCCGAAGGAATCAGAATCGCCGAGAGGCCGGTACCCGACAGCATCACGGCCAACGCCAGGCCGCGATTGCGCTCGAACCACAGATTGACGAGATGCGTCCACGTAATGTGCATCGTGCCCATGCCCGCGATCGGCAGCAGAGTGCACATCAGATAAAGCCAGCCAATCGAGTGGCCCATCACCTGCATCAGCGACATCAACGCGTAGACCACGGCAAGTCCGATCAACGATGCGATCGTCACATGCCGCATCCCATAGCGTTCGTTGAGCCAGCCGACGATTTGCGCGCCGATTACCGCACCGCCGAACAGAAAGCTGATTGCCGGTTGCAATTCACCACGGCTCCAGCCGAACGCATGTTGCAGCGGAATCACGAGCGAGCCGAATGCATACAGCAGCGAAGCGTTGGCGGCCACGCCGAGCCCGAGCATCGCCATCAGCACGGGGCGCCAGCCGGCGCGGAATTCGGTGAGGTCGATGGCGGCGGATCGAGACGAGTCAGAAGCGGACATCGGCGGTTCCTTTACGGTTCGGCAGGCGGGCACTGTGCTCGCAAGAGGCGCCTGGAAAGCAGTCGGCTGCCAGTTTGATATTCCACGTACAGAAAATAATTCTACCTATAGATTGATTCGGATAACTCGGTATCTCCCCTGGGATGGCGCGCGGTTGGCCGCGCAATCGCCTTGAATTGAACCGCGTCATTGCTTGACCAGCAACACACTGGCGCCGAGTGGGCCGCCGCCAGCCGCTGCAATCGCCACCTCGTGCGGCGCGACCTGACGTTCGCCGGCGCGGCCCCAGAGCTGCGTACAGGCTTCGTGCACATAGCCGAGGCCGTGCGTGCGTCCGCTGGACAACTGGCCGCCGTTGGTGTTCAAGGGCAACTGGCCGTCGCGCGCAATACGCCGTCCGCCTTCGATGAACGCGCCACTCTCGCCGCGCGGGCAAAGACCGAGGCCTTCCATCCACAGCATCGTCAGGATCGAAAAGCCGTCGTAGAGCTGCGCGTTGCCGACGTCTTTCGGCTTCAGATCGGTACGCGACCACAGCATGCGGCCGACGTCGAAGCAGGCGATCTCCGTCAACGAAATCTGGTCCCACGACCACGGCTGATGCAAAGCGGAGCCGATCGCTTCGAGCCGGATCGGTGCATTGGGTCCATTTCGCGCAAGGTCGGCGCGTGACAGCACGATGGCCGTGGACGCGTCGCAATGCACGTCGCAATCGAACATGCGCAGCGGCGTGGAGATCATGCGCGACGCGAGGTAGTCGTCCATCGTCATGGCGCTGCGAAACACGGCTTTCGGGTTAAGCACGGCGTTGGCGCGACACGTCATCGGGATCTGTGCAAGTTGCTCAGGCGTCGTGCCGTAGTCGTGAAAGTGGCGTTGCGCATACAGCGCCATCAGGTTGATGCCGGAGACGACATTGAACGGCGTGTACCACTGCCAGAAATAGCTGCCGTCGCGGCCCACGGTCTTGTTGGTGAGAGCACTTGCGGTTTTGCTTTTGAGACGCGCGCTCGCCTCGGTAATGGTGCGAAACACCAGGACGTGCTTGCACAAACCTGCGGCAATCGCCATCGCGCCGTTCACCAAACCTGTAAGTGGCCCCGGCCCTTCATAGCCTGCTCCGTACCAGTTCACCTTCAGGCCGAGCACATTCATCAGCGCATTCGGCCCGACCGGCGAAAACGGATTGCCATTGTCGTTGTCGCCCGGCCAGCACGAAATTCCGTCGATGTCCTCACGAGTGAGGCCCGCGTCCGCAATCGCTTCGAGCGCGGCATCGACGCTCAACTGCATGGCGCTGCGATTCGACGGGCGGCCCACTTCCGACTGGCCGATGCCGCTAATCGCGACGTTCTTCTCGAACAGGTTTTCGCTCATGCCGCGCTCCGTTCGGGGTCGGCTTCGAAGAGCGGCAGCCACACGTCTTCCTGCTGTTCAAATTTCACACGGACCGGCATGCCGATATGCATGTCGCTGACTTCACCGCCGACGATATTCGTCACGAAACGCAGGCCTTCGCGCTCCGCGAGTTCGACGATCGCGACGACATACGGGACCGGAAGATCCGGCAGCCACGCCTGATGATTGACCGTGAAACTCACCACCTTGCCGCGCCCCGAAACCGGCTTCGCGCCGACCTGCGACGACATGCAGCGCGGACAGAGCGGCGCCGGCGGGTGAAACAGATGGCGGCATGCATCGCAGTGGTAGACGTTGAGCAGGCCGTGTTCACCGCCTTGCCAGAACGGCGCGGTTTCAGCAGTCAGAAGAGGAAGTTTTCTCGGCATGGATGCGCTTGATTTCGTATTGCCTGGCAGTTGACCGTGTGTTGATGTCACCATAATATATGAACAGAAACGCGAAAAATGTATTAAATTAGCGAGAACGGTGCAGGGTTTTCCCGGCAGGGAAATCACTCAGAAGCCCGCTCAAACACAGGAGACAGGCGTTCATATGCCGACCAATCAACTTATCCATCGCAGGGTCATTGTCACGGGCGGTCTTGGCGCGCTGGGGCGCCAGGTCGGCGCTGAACTCAGCGCACGCGGTGCCCGCGTCGCGCTGGTGGATCGCGCGGCAAGCGTGGCGATCGATGGTGTCGAAGCAGTGTTCGGCGGCGTCGATCTTGGCGACGCGGCCAGTACGTCGAATGCGTTCGGGCAGATCTCCGAGCGGCTCGGCGGCATCGACGCGCTCGTCAATATCGCGGGCGGCTTCGCGTGGGAAACGCTGGAGTCGGGCAGCATCGAAACGTGGGATCGTCTCTATGCGATGAACGTGCGCACGGCGGCGATCGCTTCGCGTGAAGTCCTCGCGTATCTGCTGCGTGAGACGAGTGCGCGCATCGTGAATATCGGCGCGCTCGCCGCATTGAAAGCCGGTGCCGGCATGGGCGCCTACGCGGCGTCGAAGGCCGGTGTCGCGCGGCTCACCGAAGCGCTCGCCGAGGAATTGAAAGACCGCAACGTCACAGTGAATGCGGTGCTGCCGAGCATCATCGACACGCCCGCGAATCGCGCGGATATGCCCGACGCCGATACGTCGCGCTGGGTCGCGGCGGACAAGCTTGCCGCTGTGATCGCATTCCTGCTGTCGGACGATGCCAGTGCGGTGACCGGCGCGTGTCTGCCGGTAGCGGGGCGCGTGTAATGGGCGCCGCGCTATCTCCCGACCTGGCCATACAGCGGCAGCCTCGCGTCGCACTAAGCTGGAACGACAGTTTCCTGCTCGGCTTCGCGCCCATGGACGACACGCATCACGAGTTCGTCGATTGCGTCGCCGCATTGCAGCGATGCGACGAGGCGTCCTTACCCGAGACGCTCGCGGCTTTCGAAAGGCATGCGGTCGCGCATTTCGAGCAGGAAGAGCAATGGATGCAGCGCACCGGCTTTCCCGCCGCGCAGTGCCATGCGGACGAACATGCGGCGGTTCTGAACTCGGTGCGCGAAGTTGCACAGATGCTGCGCGACGGCGCTGCTTGCCAGGTGGCGCGCGAACTTGCGGAAGCGCTCGCCGACTGGTTTCCCGGGCACGCCGATTACATGGACGCGGCTTTGTCCCACTGGATGAGCAAACGCACCCACGGCGGCCTGCCGGTGGTGTTGCGACGTGCCATGCCGGGACTTTCCGCCGCTGTGCCCGATTTATCTCTTCAAGCCGGAGCCATCCGATGAGACTCGTGACTTTTCAATTGGCCGACGGCGTGCAGCGCTCGGGCGCGCTGTTCGACAACGACCATGCGGTGCTGGATTTGCGCGAGGCAAGCCGCATCGTGCGTGGCGGCGACAGCGTCGCGTTGGCGAGCGTGCAGGCCTTGTTGACGGGCGGCGATCCGCTACTCGAAGAAGCCCGCGCGCTGCTGGCGCGTGCGCCCGCCGACGCAGTGCGCGAACGCAGCACCGTGAAACTGCTCGCACCGATCCAACCGCCCACGCAGATGCGCGACTGCTCGTGCTTCGAACTGCATCTGCGGCAGAGCTTCGCTGCGGCTCGTCGCGCACGCGCCCTGCGCACGCCCGATCCGGAAGCGACATTGAAGGCGATGAACACGCGCGCCGACGATCGCGTGATCGACACCTTCAACCGTCAGCCGATCTACTACAAGTGCAACCGCTTCGCCGTGATCGGTCCCGACGACGATGTGATCTGGCCGGCCTATAGCAAGCTGCTCGACTTCGAACTGGAATTCGGCTGCTACATCGGCCAGCGCGCCAAAGACGTCTCGCGCGAGAACGCGCGGGCTCACATATACGGCTACACGATCTTCAACGACATCAGCGCGCGCGACGCCCAGGCCACCGAAATGGGCGGCTTGCTAGGGCCGGCCAAAGGCAAAGACTTCGACACGGCGAACGTGATGGGTCCGTGTCTCGTCACCGCTGACGAACTCGGCGATCCCTACGATCTGACGATGATCGCGCGCGTGAACGGTGAGGAATGGGGACGCGGCAACACGCGCGACATGCGTTGGCAATTCGAGGACGTGATCGCCCATATCTCTCGCTCCGAGACCTTGCATCCTGGCGAGTTCCTCGGATCGGGCACGGTCGGCAACGGTTGCGGACTTGAGCAGCTTCGCTATCTGAAACCGGATGATGTGGTCGAGCTGGAAGTGGAGGGGATCGGCATTCTGCGCAGCAGGATCGTGCGGCCGGTCCTGCAGGAAGTCGAAGCATGAGCGCCTTTCCAGCCGACGCCGGGCAGCCGGTGCAAAACACACAGGCGGGTCTGTTAGCCGGTTTGAAGGTGATCGACTTCGCCACCGGACTCGCAGGCAGCGCCAGCGCGCTGTATCTCGCCGAAGCCGGCGCGGACGTCGTGAAGATAGAGCGGCCACGCCATGAGTCCGAGCGCGACGCGGCACTCTTTCATGTACTCGATCGCGGCAAGCGCCGGGTGATCGATGGCGACCTTGCCGCGCAGCGCGACCTGCTCGATAGCTTGTTGCCGGATGCGGACGTGCTGGTCCACGACCTCACACCCGCCGAAGCGGCCGCATGGTCGCTTGACGACGCGCGATTGCGGCAACGCTATCCGGCGCTCATCGTCGCGAGCGTAGGAGGGTGGCCGCGCCGTCACGCGCTTGCCGACGCACCGGTGCGCGAAACGTTGGTGCTCGCGCGTCTGGGCATCCTCGACGAACAGCCGGGGCATCGGCCTGGTCCCGTATTTATCCGCATGCCGTTTGCGAGCTGGATCGCGAGCTGGCTGAGCGCAATCGGCGTCATGGCGCGTCTGATCGCGCGTGAACGCGACGGGCATGGCGGCATCGCACACACGAGTCTCGCGCAAGCCGCGCTCGTGCCGATGACGATGCACTGGTCGCGCGCCGCTCAGCCTACGCCGGTATTCGCCAAGGGACTCGACAAGAGCGTGCCGATTCCGTTGCACTGCTGCGCCGACGGCCGCTGGATTCATGTGCACTACTCGCCCGACGCCGCGCCGTGGATGGCCGAGACGCTCGCCGCGATGGGCCCGGACGAAGTGGCGCGCGCCAATGCGCAGTGGCCACCAAGCCATGTCGCGCCCAACTTCGGCGCGAACCGGGAAATCATCGCCACGCGCAACGCGCAGGACTGGGTCGAACATTTCTGGGCACACGACGTTGCCGCGCAGATCGCCGCGCCATTCGGCGAGATCTACGCCGACGAACAGGCGCGCCTCAACGGTTATGTGGTCGGCGTGGACGATCCGGATTTCGGCAGCACGTCTCAACCCGGACCGGCTTATCACGTCGACCCACCAGCAAGTGTGCGTGGACCGTTGCACGTTCCGATTGCAGCACGCGCTATCGGCTGGTCGGATACCAATCGCTTTAGCGCCGCTGCTCGTGCAGATTCTCATGCCGCAACTGGCGAGCCCATGTCGTCACATGCTGCGTCGGCTGCTTTACGTCCGCCCCTCGACGGCCTCAAGGTGCTGGACCTCGGTGCCTATCTCGCCGGTCCGTTTGCCTGCATGGTGCTCGCCGACCTCGGCGCTGACGTGATCAAGGTCGAGCCGCCCGCCGGCGACGCGATGCGCCGCCTCGAGCGCGCCTTCGCCGGCACGCAGCGCGGCAAGCGTGGACTGGCGCTCAAGCTCGGCGCCGAAGGCAGTAAACCGGTCATCGAGGCGCTCGCAAACTGGGCCGATATCGTCCATCACAACGTGCGCTTGCCGGCGGCGCGCAAGCTCGGCATCGCGCCCAACCAGTTGCGCGAGATCAAGCCGGCGCTCGTCTGCGCGCATGTCAGCTCGTATGGCCCGCAAGGTCCGCGCGCCGATTGGCCGGGCTTCGATCAGTTGATGCAGGCGGCGGTGGGCTGGGAGACGGAGTCGGGCGGCGAAGGCAATCCGCCGAGCTGGCTGCGCTTTGGCGTCGGCGATCATCTGGCGGCCTTGTCTTCGGTGTTCGCGGTCTTGCTCGCGCATCTCGCGCGCATGCGGACCGGCGAGGGACAGGTGGTTGCATCGTCATTGCTCGGCGCGATGACGATGACGGCGAGCGAGGCTATCGCGATCGATCAGGAGCACGCGTTGACGTCGATGGCGCATCTCGACGCGGGGCAGCATGGTATCGCGTCTACGCATCGCCTTTATCGCTGCAAGGATGGGTGGATCGCCGTGGCGGCACTGAGCGCGGCGGAAGCTGACGCTTTCGCGAACTTAGCCGGCGAAGAGCCCGAAGCTACGTTTGCCGCGCTCGATGTAGCGGCGGCGCTGGCCGCGTTGCACGCGGCTGGCGTACCTGCCGAGCCCGCATTGGAAGCGCAGAGCGACGCCTTCCTCGACAGCGCCGAGCATGCCGCCGCCGGCCTTCATGCCACCTACGGCCACGCGGTCTACGGTTCGCTGCAGCAGATCGGCGCGCTGTGGGATTTCGACGACCTGCCGCTCGTCATCGAACGCGCACCTCCCGCGCTCGGCGAGCACAGCCGCGAGCTGCTGGAGATGCTGGGTTTCGACGCGCAACACATCGACGAGCTGGCCAATCAGGGCGTCACGCGCATTTGAGCGCCACATTTGAGTGCCTCATTCGGGCGCCACGGAGACACTGATGAACGAACTGGATTTCACCGGCAAGAACGTGCTGGTGGTGGGCGGCTCGAGCGGTATCGGCAACGGAATCGCCCAGGCGTTCCTGCAGCGAGGCGCGACGGTGCACGTGTGGGGCACGCGTGCTTCGGTCTCCGACTACGCCGATTCGATCGATTCGAATCTGAAGGGCCTGCATTACGCCCAGGTGGACGTATCGGAGTCGGCCAATATCGAGCGCTGCGAACTGCCATTCGACAGGCTCGACGTGCTGGTGCAGGCGCAAGGAACGGTGCTTTACGACCGTCAGGAGTTCAAGACGCCGGGCTTCAAAAAGGTGCTCGACATCAACCTGACCAGCCTGATGGCTTGCGCGGACCGTTGCTTCGAATCGTTGAAAGCGGCGCGCGGCGCGATGATCATCGTCAGTTCGGCCGCGGCGTTTCATTCGACGCGTGGCAACCCCGCCTACAACGCGTCGAAAACCGGCGCCTTCGGTCTGACCCGCACGCTAGGCGAAGCGTGGGCACGCGACGGCATCCGCGTGAACGGCATTGCGCCCGGGCTCGTGGAAACCAAGCTCACGCGCGTGACGACCGCGGACCCGAAGCGACTCGAGGGCGCGCTGCGGCGCATTCCGCTCGGCCGCCTCGGCACGCCCGCGGATATGGCCGGCGGCGCACTGTTCCTTGCGTCGCCGCTGTCGGCTTACATGCTTGGCCAGACCTTGCTGCTCGACGGCGGCATGTTGCTCGCCTGATCTTTCATTCGCATGCTTACTTCGAAAGGCAACCGCATGTCCTGGGACTTTGAAACCGACCCTGACTTTCAGGCCGAACTCGACTGGATCGAGCAGTTCGTACGCGATGACGTCGAACCGCTCGAACATGTTTTGGGCAGCCCGTGGAATATCCACGACCCGAAGTTTCAGACGCTCGTGAAGCCGCTGCAGCAGCAGGTCAAGAATCGCAAGCTGTGGGCGTGCCACCTCGGCCCCGAACTCGGCGGCCCGGGCTATGGGCAGGTGAAGCTCGCGCTGATCAACGAGATTCTGGGGCGTGCGTTATTCGCTCCGATCGTGTTCGGCTGCCAGGCGCCCGATTCGGGCAATGCGGAAATCCTCGCGCATTACGGCACTGAAGCGCAGAAGACGCGTTATCTCGCGCCGTTGCTGGCGGGCGATATCGTCTCCTGTTTCGCGATGACCGAACCGCAAGGCGGCGCCGATCCAAAGGTTTTCACGACTCGTGCAGTGCGCGACGGTGACGACTGGGTGATCAGCGGGCAGAAATGGTTTGCGTCGAACGCGCGGTTCGCGGACTTTTTCATCGTGATGGCGATCACCGATCCGGACGTGTCCGCCTACAAGGGCATGTCGATGTTTATCGTGCCGGCGGGCACCGCGGGCCTGAACATTCTGCGCAATGTCGGCATGGCCGACGAGCCCGAAGCGACGCACGCCTATCTCAGCTTCGATCAGGTGCGCGTGCCGGCCGATCATATGCTCGGCGCGCCCGGCGAAGCCTTCGTGGTCGCGCAGGTGCGGCTCGGCGGCGGCCGCGTGCATCACGCGATGCGCACCATCGGCCTCGCGCAGAAAGCGCTCGACGCCTTGTGCGAACGCGCGCTGTCGCGCCACACGCAGGGCAGCGTGCTTGCGGACAAGCAGATGGTGCAGGAAAAAATCGCGGACTCGTGGCTCGAACTCGAGCAATTCCGTTTGCTCGTTATGCGCACCGCGTGGCGCATCGACCGCTATCAGGATTACCAGAAGGTGCGCAAGGACATCGCAGCCGTGAAGGCCGCGATGCCGAAGGTGCTGCACGACATTGCGGCGCGTGCGCTGCATGTGCATGGTTCGATCGGTGCTTCGTCGGAGATGCCGTTCGCCGGCATGATCTCGCGCGCCTTCCAGATGGGTCTCGCCGACGGCCCGACCGAAGTGCACAAGGTCACCGTCGCTAAACAGTTGCTGCGGGAATATGAGCCCTGCGAAGACCTGTTCCCCGCTTACCACCGGCCGACCGCGGCCGCGGCCGCCGAGCGCAAATTCCGCGCGGCGCTCGGCTAACTGCTCAAAGGGGGGGAAGTGATGACGAATTCCGGCTGGCAAGCGGCCGTCGACCTTGAGCGGCTCACGCAATGGATGGACGCGCGGCAACTCGAAAGCGGGCCGATCGTCGACGCGAAGCCGCTCACGGGCGGCACGCAGAACATCCTGTTGCGTTTCCGGCGCGGCGCGCGCGAATTCGTTTTGCGCCGGCCGCCTTTGCATGCGAGACCCGAAGTGTGCGCGACTATCGCTCGCGAGGTGCGCGTGCTGGGTGCACTGGCGGAAACGGCGGTGCCGCATCCGAGGTTGTTCAGCGCGTGTGTCGACGATTCCGTGCTCGGCGCACCGTTCTATCTGATGGCGCCGGTGGAAGGGTTCAACGCTTCGGCGGCCGCGTTGCCGGAATTTCATGCGCAGCCGCACGCGCAGCAACGCATGGGCTACTCGATGGTGGATGCGCTGCTGCGGCTTGGCGAAGTCGATCCATTGGCCTTCGGTCTCGGCGACTTCGGCAAACCGCAAGGCTTTCTCGAGCGCCAGGTGGCGCGTTGGCGAGGGCAACTGGAGCACTACCAGGTGCATGCGGGTTGGCCCGGTCCGGCTTCGCTGCCGGGCGTGGTCGAGGTCGCGGAGTGGCTCGAAGCGAATCGCCCCGCGCCGTCGCGCACCGGCATCCTGCACGGCGATTTCCATCTGGCCAACGTGATGTTCCGCAACGACTCGGCGGAACTCGCGGCGATCATCGATTGGGAACTGGCCACCGTCGGCGATCCGTTGCTCGATCTCGGTTGGCTGGTGGCGACATGGCCGGATGCCGAAGGCCGGGGCGCGGGAACGATACGCGTCGCGCCGTGGCTCGGTTTTCCGGGCGCCGCCGAACTGGTCGACTATTACCGCGAGCGCAGCGATCGTGATTTATCCGCGATCGATTGGTACGTCGTGCTCGCGCGCTTCAAGCTCGGCATCCTGCTCGAGGGGAGTTATGCGCGCTCGTGCGCGGGTAAGTCATCGGCGGAGTTGGGTGATAAGCATCATGCGTCGGCGGTGCGCCTGCTTGGACAGGCCAGAGACCTGATTGCGCAGCTCGCGTAGCGCAATCCGTACGAACAGAACAGAAACACGGAGACAGGTATGGATATCCACAACAAACGCGTGATCGTGACGGGCTCGGCGAGCGGTATCGGCGCGAGCGCCGTAAAAGCGCTGGTCGCCGCGGGCGCGAAAGTGGCGGCGCTCGATCTGAACGACGAAGCGGGCCGCACCATCGCCGCTGAAGCGTCCGCAAAGGGCCCCGGCGAGGCGCATTATTTTCGCTGCGACGTCAGCCAGCGCGTGCAAGTCGATGACGCATTCAGCGCGGCCGTGGAGCGCATCGGCGGGCTCGACGCGCTCGTGAATATCGCCGGCGTCGAGCGCAAATCGCCGGCTGAGTCGATTACCCAGGAAGACTGGGACCTGATGTTCGACGTCAACGCGCGCGGCACGCTCAACACCAATCAGGCCGCCTTCGCGCATCTGAAAGAACGTGGCGGGCACATTATCAATTTCGCGTCGGCGGCGGGCGTGATGGGCGTGCCCGGTCTCGCGCACTATTCGGCGGCCAAGGCGGCGGTGCTCGGCTGGACGCGCACTGCGGCCAAAGAGTGGGGCAAGTACGGTATTACGGTCAATGCTTTGGCGCCCGCCATGTGGACGCCGATGTACGAGAAATTCCGCGCCCGGCTCGATACCGAACAACTCGCGGCGCACGACGCTTTCATGGCGCAGCAGATTCCGCTCGGCGGGCGCCTCGGCGACCCCGACACGGCGATGGCGCCCGTGCTGCTCTTTCTCGTCAGCGACGGCGCGAACTTCATCACCGGACAGACGCTGGCGGTCGACGGCGGCCTGATGATCCCTTGAGCGCGGCGGCACGCCATGACTAAACGTTTGCAAGGCCAGGTCGCGTTGATTACTGGCGCGGCCAGCGGGATAGGCGCGGCGACGGCCGGGCGCATGTCGGACGAAGGCGCCTCCGTCGTGCTTGCCGATATCGATGCCGAGGCCGGTGCTTCGTTAGCACGGGAACTGGCGAACGCTTCGTTCGTAGGCACCGACGTAAGCATTGAAGCGCAGGTTGCTCAGGCAGTCGAGCATGCACTGCATATGCATGGACGGCTCGACTGCATGGTGAACAACGCGGGACTGGTGGGCGCCTTCGGCTCGATTCTGGAGACCGACGCCGCTGCCTGGCACGCCACACTCGCTGTGCTGCTTGATAGCGTGTTTTACGGCATCAAGCACGCCGGCCGCACGATGGTGCGGCAAAAGAGCGGCTGCATTCTCTCGGTAGCGAGTACCGCCGGCGTGATCGGCGGCCTCGGCCCGCATGCGTACACCACGGCCAAACACGGTGTGATCGGTCTCACACGATCAGCGGCTTCGGAACTCGCTCCGCACGGCGTGCGGGTCAACGCGGTAGCGCCGGGGACGACCGTCACCAACATGATCGTGCAGGGTCGCGCCAGTTTTGATGCCGCGCTCGATGCAGCGGCCGCGGCGTCGCCGCTCGGCACGCCGCTGATGCCGGAAGAAATCGCCGCCGCACTCGTCTACCTTGCAAGCGACGACGCGCGTCATGTCACCGCACACACACTGGTGATCGATTCCGGTGTGACGGTGGCGGGGGCATCCGGCAGCGGCCAGTTTCATCAGCGCGCGGCAGGTTTCATGGGCCGCATGCCGGAAGCAGCAGATCGATCCCATTGAGCAAGGCGTAGCGTAATGACGCGCCGTGCACGCATTTCGAACATCGCGCCCCAGCCTGCACGACATTCGCGTAGCGACGGCGTCCACAAACGGCCATACCCCGCCATACAGGAGAAAGACCCATGCTGATCGACGTCCACGCCCATCTGTTCACCCCCGCGATGCTCAAGCGCCACGAGTTCTGGGGCCCATTCATGAAGACCAAAGGCCTGACGGTCGGTCATTTTTCGCTCGGCACGACGCAACCGTCGAAAGCGCGCGATGACGACGAAGCCGAAGCGAATCTGCTCGCGCGCATGACCCATGACGCACGCCGCAAGCTGATGACCGAGCGCGGCGTCGACAAGCTGGTGCTGTCCACGCCGTCGCATGCGTTCATGTACTGGGCCGGCGAATTTGGCGACGAATATGCGCGCATTTGCAATGACGAACTGTCCGCGTTCTGTGCAAAAGATCGGGATCACTTCGCGTTCTGGGCGCATGCAAACCTCGCCAATCCGGCCGAGGCCGCACGCGAAATCGAGCGCGCGGTGACGCAACTCGGTGCCAGGGGCGTGTGCGTGGGCGGCGCGAATTTCAATGGCCTTGAAGCGCACAGCGAGGAACTGTTCCCGGTGTGGGAGCAACTCGAAAAGCTCGACGCACCGATCATGGTGCACGGCTTCAACCAGTCGATCTACTGGGGTGAAAAGCATACGGACGACAAGTTCGAGACCACCTCGATCGTCGGCGACTGTTTCGACGAAACGCTGTTCTTCTGGAATCTGATCAACGGCGGCGCGCTCGATACGTTCCCTGGCTTGAAGACTTACATCACGCACGCAGGCGGCATGGCGATTTTCCAGCTTGGACGCCTGAACGATCTCAACCGCGTCATGGCGCCGGATTCGCGCAACAAGCGCCCGGTGATGGACTATCTGCCGAACTTCTACTTCGACCTCGATGTGCATGCAACCGGCTTGCGACGCGGCGTGGTGGAGGTGGTCGGCGTGGATAACCTCCTGTACGGGACGAATTTCGGTGGTGCGTATGAGCACGGCGATCTCACAGAAGGCCTCGGGCTGTCCGAAGCGGATCGCGAGAAAATCCGCAGCGGCAATGCGATCAAGCTGCTGAAGCTGGATGTCAACGAACAGGTCGCCGCCTAAGCAGTAGCGCGGGAAAAACACAACGCGCAAGGAAGTCTGCAACGCGAGCCGGTGCGATGCCCTGTTGCATCTCGCCGGCGAGCCTCGATAAAAAATACGGAGACACGCGCATGACGACAGGCAACTGGTGGGCGGCGGCCCTTCGCGAATCGGTGAACGGCGAGAAGCCTCTCGCGGTGGTGTGCAACGGCGAGGCACTCGCGTTGTTTCGCAATGCGGCTGGCGAATTGTGCGCGCTGGAGGATCGGTGTCCGCATCGGCGTGTGCCGCTTGCACTCGGCACGGTTACGCCGAAGGGGCTGCAATGCGGCTATCACGGCTGGACCTTCAATGGTGCGACCGGCATGTGCACCACGATTCCGAATCTGCGCGAGGACGAGCGCGTGCCGTCGCGATACGGCGCGCGTGCGTATCGGGTGGCTGAAAGTGGAGGCTTCGTGCACGTATGGCTAGGCGAAGGAAGTCCTGCCGACTCACCACTGCCGGGCGCGGATTATCAGCCGCACGGCTCCGAGTTCAGCGGTACGGCGGTCGTCAACACCGCGCACGACGAGTATCTCGCGGCGATGCTCGATGGTCCCGAATGTCTGCTTGAATTCGGCAGCGTCCGTATCACAGATTTTTTTCTTGGCGATCCACGCATGGAAGCAGGGCGCCTCGTGGTCGATCGCGGCGCGGTATGGAAGACGCAGATGTTGCCGCCGGCCTTCGTTGTCGATCATCCGCTGATCGTGCGCACGGCGGTGCCGCTCGAAGGCGGCACGATCCGCGTCGAGCTGCTGGATGCGGACGAAGCGCCGCTCGTGACCTTGTGCATCGCCGCCAGTGCTAACCGGCGTGGCACCACCAGCCTGTGCTGGCGCGGCTTCAGGCACGACACGCGGGTGGCCGGCGCGCCGCTACGCTGGCTTATCGCGCGACGTCGGGCACGCGCACCGTTCCGGATCCATCCGATGATCGACGGTGCCGCGCTGGCCGCGTTGCTGGTGGCGCCGTCGCGTGACCTGGCCGCGGCTCGCGCCGCGCGGCGTGCGCCATTGAGCGAGGCCGCCTGAATTGCTTTCCATTTCGACAAGGAGCATCGCACGATGAATGCCGTCACCGAAACACTCGCCGACGACGTGGCCAATGCCGCCGCTACACCATCCAGATCCGCGCGCCGGGACTGAACACCGCTCAACTACGATTTGCGCGACGCCTGGTTCCCGGTCTCGCATAGCCGCGACGTGACGGAAAAGCCGATTCGCCGCATCGTCCATTCACAGCCCTATTTTCTGTGGCGAGACCACACGGGTCAGCCGTTCGCCGCCGAGTTTCGCCCCGAGCAACTGGAACAGCATCGTGCACAGGCTAGCGCGTTCACTGGCGGCTCCGGCTTCTATCCGGTGGTGGAACGCTACGGCTATATCTGGGCGTGGTACGGCAATCCGGATCACGCCGATGCGCAATTGCTGCCGCACATCCCGTTTCTGCCGCTCGACGGCAGCTTGCCCGGTTATACGCAGCGCACGGTGCGCTTCGATTCGACATCGGCGCTCTCGATCGAAAATCTGATCGATCTCACGCACGCGGATTTTCTGCATGCGAACACCATCGGCGATGGGACCTCCGAGTCCGACATTGTCGAAACGGAATGGACTTCGGAGACGGTCACGCGCACCCGCATCGTGACGCGGAAGTCAGTGGCGCCGATCATGCGCTGGGTTGGCGGCGTGCGCACGAAGTACCAGGATTTTCGTGCGGTGCTGCACGTGCATTTGCGCAGCAACGTATGCATTTCTTATCCGCGTTTCCGGCCCGGCTACGACGTGCCGAATCTGCAACCGTTCGTGCCGGTGGGTCGCCATCGCTCGCGCTGTGACGTCACGTTCAATACGACAGCCGCGCCCATTCCTTTGCGCTATGTGATGCCGCGAATCGCGTTCGTAATCCAGCCGCAGGACAATTCGGTGATCCGGCCGCAGAACGAACGCTATTTCGATCCGGCCGACCGGCTCGATCTGCATTCGCGTTTCGATGCGCCAGGCACGCGCTTCCGCTTCCTGATGGATCAACTGGTGCAACGGCAGGCGCGCGGCGACTTCTCCTACGGATCTGACGCGGAGCCGGGACGCGATATCCGTGCGCTGCTTGGCATGGTGGACTGACTCGGCTCCGGCTATCGCTGAAGAAAAGGCGGGCGTGCATGACGCCCACAAATCCGCTAGCGAGCGTGGATGAAATCGCGGCATAGTTCGAAGAATGGATGCGCGCGATTCGCGAGCGCCTGTACCACGTCGAAATGATCACAGTCGTCGATCCGGTAGTGCGGCATGAAACGCTGCACATTGCCGAATGCCGTTTCATAAGCGCGGGCCTGCTGATTAAATGCTGGGGTTTCGGCGCCGCCCACCGCGATCAGTTGCGGCGCGTCGGTCGCGGGCGGATGCCTGAGCGCGCTCACGGCCCGCGCCTGCTCGCGGTCGAGCCGCAGTCCTTCGTTGATCGACGTGTCGCACAGCGGCTCCAGGTCGAACAGCGCTGAGATCAGGATCGCGCCGGCGAGCATTCGCTTTGGCAACTCATTGCCGAACGTATCCCAGTGCGTGGCCATCATTCGCGCGGCCAGATGGCCGCCCGCCGAATGGCCGCTAACGAACCAACGCTCGCGCGAACATCCCAGTTCGCCGGCATGACGCCATAGCCATGTCAGCGCCCGCTGCGACTGAGCGACGATCTCTTCGACCGAAACCGCCGGGCACAGCGTGTAATTCACCAGCACGACCGACACATCTTCGGCTACGAACGGCTCGGCCACGAAGCTATACACTGACTTGTCGCCGCGTTGCCAGAACCCGCCGTGAAAAAAGATCAACAGCGGCGCGTCGGCGGACGCAGCGGGAAAGTAATCCAGACGATCCCGTTCGCCCGGGCCATACGGCACATCCAGTTGCGCGCCGGGCAGGCGCCTGAAAGCGGCTGAACGAGTCAGCCATTCCTGCAGCAGGCTGGCCTCGAAATCGGGGCGCAGCAGACGCATGTTGTATTGCGCTTCTAGTTCGGCGGACACCGGAGTCGTTGTGGACAGCATCATGGCGCGATCACAGCGGAGCGAATCCGAGCGCATGACGGAAACGATTCTTCACGAAGACACCATCGCGTGAAGGCAGCGCGCGTGGCAGCTCGTCGGCTTTGACATGCACCTGCGCGAAGCTAAGGCCGCCTCGCGCATTGATCCGTGCGGCTAACGTTTCGACGTCGTCGAGCGAGTGAATTTCCGCAGCCTGTTCGATGCCGCATGCGCGCGCCACCTGCGCGAGCCGGGTGCCGAGACTGCTATGGCTGCGCTGCATGCCCGTCTCGCCGAAGTGCCCGTTGTCGAGCACGACCACGGACAGATTGGGCGGTTGCTGCGCGCCGGCGGTCGCGAGGCTTCCGACGCCCATCAACTGTTCGCCGTCACCGGTAATCGCCAGCACGGGGCGCTCGGGTTGGGCGAGTGCGAGACCTAGTGCGATCGAGGTCGAGCCGCCCATTGCACCCCACAGATAGAAGTATCGGTCCGAATCGCCGGAAGCGAAGACGTCATAGGTCGGCGAACCGAGACCTGTCACCACCAGCGCGTTCGGGCACAGCGCGAGCAGACGCGCGACGAATTCGCGCCGATCGATCGACGCTGAAAAAGAGATCGAGGATGAGGCGTTCATTTGCGTTCCCACTTTTTGCGTCCGATGAGGCGCTGCGACAGCAGCACGGCAACTTGTTGGCCGCCTTCGAAGGCAGCGTCGAGACCGGCGGACACCATGTCTTCGACTTCTTCCGGCGTGGAGGCGCGCAGGACGGTGATCCCCATCAGTTCGAACGCCGCCTGCGTTGCCTGACCCATTGGACATTGCCACGGATTGAACTCGGCATACTCGCCGCGCATCGTCACCAGCGTCAGGAATGGGAAGCGGCAGCTCTGCAGGAGCGAGAGCATGTTCACGCAATTGCCCACGCCGCTGCTTTGCATCAGGAGCACCGCGCGTTGGCCGCCGAGCCATGCGCCGCTCGTGAGCGCGACGCCTTCCTCTTCGGTAGTGAGCACGATGTCGCGCATCTGCGGGTCCTGCTGGACACGGCCAATCACGTGGGCGTGCCCGGCGTCGGGTACATAAGCGACCTGGCGCACGCCGCCGCTTTTCAGAATGGAGAAAATGTTCTCCTGCCAGTTCGATACTGGCGACTCGGTTGTGCTCATGTCTCCTCGTGAATCCGTAAATGAGTAACGCTATGCTAGGGCGAGAGGCGGGTGCCACGCCAATAACAAAGGTTGCTGGTGATATCAGCTTTTGGCATGGACGCGTGGCGCCGTATGCCCTCAACGCATCACGAACGGATTGGCGCTGCCTGCGCCCGTGTTGATCCACACGCTTTTGGTTTGCAAGTACTCGTGGATCGCCTGGGCGCCGTTTTCGCGCCCCAGGCCCGAATCTTTATAGCCGCCGAAGGGCGACATGAAGCTGACCGCGCGATAGGCATTGACCCAGATCGTGCCTGCCTGCAACCGCTCCGACACACGAAACGCGCGGCCGATATCCGAGGTCCAGACGCCCGAGCCGAGTCCGAAGCGAACGTCATTGGCAATGCGCAGCGCGTCGTCTTCGTCCTTGAAGCGAATGATCGAGAGGACCGGGCCGAATACTTCTTCCTGGGCGATGCGCATGCCGTTGTCGACGTCGCCGAAAATAGTCGGCTCAACGAACCAGCCGCGTCCGCATTCGGGCCGTGTGCCGGCGCCGCCGCCGAGCAATAGCGTGGCGCCTTCGCTTTGTGCGGTATCGATGTAGCGCAGCACCTTGTCGTATTGCCGGCGTGTCGTGATCGGGCCGACCTGCGTATCCATCGACATGGGATCGCCCATGCGCGCGGTGCGAGCGAGCTGCAGCAAGCGCTCGACGAAAGTGTCGTAAATCGAGTCCTGCAGCAGTAACCGTGAACCGGCAATACAGGTTTGCCCAGTCGCGGCAAAGATGCCGGCGACCGCGCCGTTCACGGCGTCGTCCAGATTCGCGTCGGCGAAGACGATGTTCGGCGACTTGCCGCCCAACTCCAGACTCACATGCTTGAAGTGCCGCGCGGCGGTCTCGTTGATCGCGCGGCCGGTGCTGTCCGCTCCGGTGAAGGTGATCTTGCGCACCAGCGGATGCTCGACGAGCGCCGCGCCCACCTCGCGGCCGAAACCGGTCACGACGTTGACCACACCCGGCGGAAAGCCGGCTTGCGCAAACAGCTTGACGAATTCCAGCGTGGACGCCGAAGTGAATTCGGACGGTTTGATCACGACCGTGCAGCCTGCGGCGAGCGCCGGTGCAATCTTCCATGCCGTGAGCAGCAACGGCGAATTCCATGGCGTGATCGCGGCGACTACGCCGAGCGGTTCATGGCGCGTAAAGTTGAAAAAGCCCTTTTTATCGAGCGGAATCACGCTGCCTTCGATTTTGTCGGCGAGACCGCCGAAGTAATAGAACCACTGCGGAATGTAGTTCAGTTGCCCGGCCATTTCGGCGAGCAGCTTGCCGTTGTCGCGCACTTCGATGGCAGCGAGCTTCTGCGCGTCGCGTGCGATCAGATCACCCAGACGGCGCAACAGTTCGCCGCGTTGCGTCGCGCTCAGATGCGGCCACGCGCCGCTGGTAAAGGTGCGGTGCGCGGCCTGAACGGCCCGATCGGCGTCGACGGCAGAGCCTTCCGCGATTTCTGCCCAGGCGTCGCCCGTATAGGGGTTGTGTGACTCGAACCAGCGTTGGCTTTGCGGCGGCGCATCCTGGCCGTCGATGTAGTGCACATAGCGTTGCATGTCGATTCCTGTTTCTAAAGAGGGCGCGGTGGTGAGCCGGTCAGGCGGCTTCGTCGACGACCGGATTGCTCAGCGTGCCGATGCCTTCGATCGTAATCTCACAGATATCGGCGCCATTCAGCGGGCCGACGCCGGATGGCGTGCCGGTGAGAATCACGTCGCCGGGCAGCAGGGTGACCGCCTGACTCAGATAGGAGACGATGAAGGGCACGGAGAAGAGCAGATCCGAGGTGTTGCCGTCCTGCCGCCTCGTTCCGTTGACGCTGGACTGCACGCGCAAATTGCCGGCGTCGAGTCCTGTGGCGATTACGGGTCCGAGTGGACAAAAGGTATCGAAGGCCTTGCCGACCAGCAAACACCCGTAGCCCATTTCGCGGTTCTGGATCACGCGTTCGCTCACGTCGTTTGCGCAGGTGTAGCCGAACACGTAGTTGAGCGCATTGGTGACATCGATACGGCGGCCCTTTTTGCCGATCACGATCGCCAGTTCTGCCTCGTGATGAACCACCTGGGCCTCGCGCGGCCGCACGATCGCTTCGTTCGGGCCGATTGCCGCCGTGGTTGGCATCATGAAAAATTGCGGAATCTCGGGCGTCTTCGCGCCAGCCTCGGCAATGTGACCGATGTAGTTCATACCCACCGCGAACAAGCGTGGCGCGGGCAGTGGGCAGAGGAGTGTCGCATCGGCGAGCGCATCCGTCTGGCCGGCCGACGCGATGTCGTCGAAGGGCGAGCCGCTCAGGCGCTCCAGATGCTCGCCTTCGAGCACGCCGTAGTGAACGGCATCACGTAATTGATAGCGGGCGATTTTCATGTGGGTCTCCTGAGGTTGTGCTACAGCTTGCCGAACTCGAGGAAGGCGTCATACGGATCGCGGCCGCTGCGGATGGCCATACGCATGCGCGAATCCGTGCTCATTGTCTTGACCGTTTCGGTGATGACGAACTCCGCATGTTCGCGCTCGATCAGAAGCGTGCCGTCGCGATCGCCGAGCACATAATCCCCAGGCGACACTTTCACGCCGCCGATGACCACGGGAACCTCGATGGCCTCCAGCCGCCAGCTGCCGACGATATCGATCGGGCTGGTATAGCGGGCAAAAACCGGAAATCCGATGGCCTCGATTTCTTCGGCATCGCGTGACCCGCCGTCGATGTAATAGCCGCGAATGCCACGCTGCTTGAGCGCCTCAGCGGCGAGATCGCCCATTGCCGAGCGCGCATGGTCATGCGGCTGGCACACGACAACGTGGTCGCGCGGCGCGCCTGAAAGCACTTTGGAAATGAACAGTTCAAGCGATTCGCTAACCGAAATTGTGGGATCGGCGCGGCCGGTCACGGTAAAGACCGGTCCGGCGAGTTTCATATTGGGTGCAAGACCTTTGATATCGCGCGGCAGTTCGTGGACCGGCAGGCCGTGAATGCGCAGGACGTCAAAAAGGCCGGGCGTGTTACAGGTGGCCAGTTGATCGGCGAGTGATGTCATTGGAGTTCTCTTTGCCAAAGGGCGGATAACGCGGATGTGTGTGCAATGCCTTGTCTCCTGGCGGCGCATCCGCGGCTAAGGGATTCTAGGAGCGGCATCCGCGGCATGTCGAATCACAAAAGCTGATGCTTCGATCAGTCAGGCGCATGGCTGGGTCCGATCCAGCGCGCGCCTTCCCACGCGCCGCTGCAAGCAATTTCTCTCACACAGTTCTGTAGTACGGTGGTCGCGCATCTAACCGCGGTGGAGGACCTTCTTGTCGTCGGAATGGCCAGATAAATCCGCCGTAGAAAGGCTTCTGCGTCGATTCGTGCGGCGCTGAACTCTCCACGTTCGATTTCCTGCTGAACAGCGACGCGAGGCATCACTGTCGCGCCGTATCCCTGCGCAACCAACGCTTTCTGCACACTCAGAGCGTTGGTCTCGGCAGCGAAGGTGATTCCGACTCCGGCCACCGCGCAGGCATGTTCGACGAGACTGCGCAGCCGATGCGGCGCACTCGGCAGAACCAGCGGCGCTTCTCCAAGTGCCGCGATGGAAACCGGATAGTCGTCGCTCAAGCCGATCGAAGCCAGGCCGACCAGGCTCAGCGACTCTTCGACCAAAGGCTTAACGTCCAGAGCCGGCGAAGCCGCGGGGTCGTACAGCAGCGCGGCGTCGATCTCGCCACTTTCAAGCCAGCGCAGTAGATGGTCGGTATAACCCACCGACAGCGAAACCCGGATCTGCGGAAATGCTCGCTGTAAGGCACCCACCAGCGGCGCGGTCAGCAATTCGCCGCTGCTAGGCAGCAGGCCCAGACTCACCGCGCCTGACACGAGTCCAGGCGTGGGCCGGATCTCCTGCTGTGCCGACTCCAGTTCACGCAATGCGCGTCGCGCACGATCGAGCAGGATATGTCCGGCTTCGGTCAGCTGCATGCCGCGGCGATCACGCTCGAACAACGGCGCGCCCACATCGTCTTCGAGCAACTTCAATTGCCGCGATACCGCGGGTTGCACGATGTGCAGTAACTCGGCGGCGCGCGTCGCGCTGCCTGTGTCGGCGATCGCGAGGAAGGTGCGAATCTGACGGATATCCATAGCAAGTCCAGTAGTTCAAAACCATGCTGCACGCAATCGGCAACCACGCATGACAGTGCGTGATACGCCGATCAGTTTTTGTCATTCGACAAGGAATTGCACGCAATCCTAAGATGACTCCCTGCCAAAACACCATCGCGTTCAGCCGAGCGTTTTCGCGAGTGCTGCGCATATCGGAGACGAGTCACATGACAGTGAAGCCCAACCTCATCGGCGGGGAATGGCGCGAAGGATCGAGTGCGATCGAGAGCATCAATCCGTCGGATACACGCGAAAGCATCGGGCACTATGCGCTTGCGGATGCGGCGCAAATGCGCGAGGCGGTCGTTGCCGCGCGCGCGGCACAACCTGCGTGGAGCGCGACGACGACACAGGTGCGCAGCGACCTTCTGCTGAAGACCTCGATCGAACTTGCTGTCCGCAAGGAGGAAATCGGCGAACTCGTCTCGCGCGAAGCGGGCAAGACGCGTGCTGAAGGTATCGGCGAAGTGTTGCGCGCCAGCCAGATCTTTCAGTTTTTCGCGGGCGAGGCCGTGCGTTATGGCGGCGAGAACCTGCCTTCGGTGCGTCCCAACATCAACGTGCAGATCAGCCGCGATCCGGTGGGTGTCGTCGCGCTGATTACGCCGTGGAATTTCCCCATTGCCATTGCCGCATGGAAGCTCGCGCCTGCGCTCGCGTTCGGCAACACCGCCGTGCTCAAGCCTTCGGAGGAGACGCCTGGCGTGGCGTGGGAACTGTTTCGCGTGCTGGAGCGCAACGGCTTGCCGGCTGGCGTCGCGAATCTGGTCAACGGACGCGGTGCGGATGCCGGTGAGGCGCTCGTCGAAGGTGTCGACGCATTGAGTTTCACCGGCAGCGTGCGCACTGGCAGAGGTCTTGCGCAGAGCGCAATCGCCAACATGGTGCGCGTTCAGCTGGAAATGGGCGGCAAAAATCCGCTCGTCGTTCTCGACGACGCGGACCTCGGCGTCGCGGTCGAATCTGCGCTCAACGGTTCGTTCTTTTCGGCGGGACAGCGTTGCACCGCATCGAGCCGCCTGATCGTGACCGCGGCGATCCACGACCGTTTCGTCGACGCACTGCGCAAGCGCATGCGTTCGCTGAAGATCGGTCACGCATTGACGGCCGGTACGGACATCGGCCCGCTCATCAATCAGCGTCAACTGGACACGGTGCAAGGCTATCTGCAGACCGGGCGCGACGAAGGCGCGGAACTGGTAGAAGGCGGCCAGTTGCTGCAAGCTGGTACGCCGGGATTCTTCATGCAGCCAGCGTTGATGACGGAGACCTCGAACAGCATGCGTATCAATCGCGAGGAGGTATTCGGTCCGTTCGCGACGGTCATCCGCGCAGCCGATTACGACGAAGCGCTGGCGCTCGCCGACGACACCGAGTACGGCCTCTCGGCAGGGATTTGCACGACCTCGCACAAGTACGCGAGCCACTTCCGCCAACATGTCAAAAGCGGCCTCGCAATGATCAACCTGCCGACTGCGGGCCTCGACTATCACGTGCCGTTCGGCGGCACCAAGGCATCGAGCTACGGTCAGCGCGAGCAGGGCACCTACGCAGTGGATTTCTATACCAACAGTAAGACGGCCTACGTCGGTTACTGAACCGGCCCGGCACCTCGGATAACGATGGACGACGACAGGACCTGAGTGATGGAAAAGATCGGATTTATCGGCCTCGGCCGTATGGGGAAGCCGATGGCGGCCAACCTGCGCAAACACGGCTTCGAACTGGTCGTGATGGATTTGAACCGCGCAGCCGTGGCGGAACTGGTGGAGCTGGGTGCGCGGGCCGGCGAAAACGTCGCGCAGATCGCACGCGATTGTTCGATCGTCGTGACGATGCTGCCGAGTTCGGTGGAAGTGGAGCAAGTCGCGCTCGGCGCTGACGGCATCTTTGCCAACGCCGCACGCGGCAGCGTATTGCTCGATATGAGCACAATCGATCCGCTCGCCACCGACCGGCTGGAAGCGCAAGCGCGCGAGCATGGCCTCTCGGTGGTCGATGCACCGGTGGGCCGTCTCGCCGAGCATGCGGACCGCGGGGAATCGCTCTTCATGGTCGGGGCGAGCGACGCGGATTTCGCCCGCGTCAAACCCCTGCTCGACGCGATGGGCACGACGGTCTATCACTGCGGCGCCGTCGGCACAGGTGGACGCACCAAGCTCATCAACAACTACGTGGCCGTGACGCTGTGCCAGGTGAACGCGGAGGCGCTTGCTTTGTCGCAGCGCTTCG
Organism: Paraburkholderia dioscoreae; assembly: GCF_902459535.1. Lineage (NCBI taxonomy): Bacteria > Pseudomonadati > Pseudomonadota > Betaproteobacteria > Burkholderiales > Burkholderiaceae > Paraburkholderia > Paraburkholderia dioscoreae. The sequence goes on along the minus strand of NZ_LR699554.1, from coordinate 2,464,474 downwards.
GCCTCGACATTAGGAAGACTTTGCAGGTGCTCTACGGCACCTCGGCGAGCAATGGCCAACTGCGGATGAACTTCCCGAACAAGGTGCTCGCCGGCGACACCACGCCGGGCTTCACGATCGACCTCGCGCACAAGGACATGGCGCTGGTGCTCGGCGCCGCGCACGCGGCGAAAGTCCCGATGCCGGTGGCGGCGGCCGTGTTCGAGTCGTTCAGTCTCGCGCGGGCGAGCGAGTACGGCCGCATCGATTTTTCCGGCATCGCCGATGCGATCTGCGATCTGGCGAAGATCGACAGGGCGCGCGTGCCGAAGGGCTGGACCGCTTCCTGAACGTAAAGACATAGCTTGCTGCCTCGTGGCGAAAACCGGATGAGGGCACGCATGAACGTGCGCGCTTTGCATCCCTAGGGATTATCCGGAGCAAAAACTCAAAATATGTACACAGAGCGTAAAAGTGTTTATATTAACAATTCAACCCCACGAAGGGTAAGTCAAGGAGACAAGCATGCTGACGCAGACCAGTCCCACACTGGCGGACGGCACCAAGGTCGCTGATCTGGTGAACGTCGAAACGCGAGAGGTGCAAATGCGCACCCTCTCGGACCCCGAACTTTATGAACTGGAGATGGAGCGGATTTTCGGCAAGACGTGGCTGTTGCTCGGCCACGAAAGCGAAATTCCAAACTCCGGCGACTTCATGGTTCGCGACATGGGGTCGGACTCGGTGCTGGTCACGCGGGACAAGACGGGCGAGATTCACGTCATGCTGAATGTCTGTCCGCACCGCGGTATGCGCGTCTCCACGCTGGATGCCGGCAATACGCAAATCCATACCTGCATTTATCACGGCTGGGCGTTTCGTCCGAACGGCCAGTTTCTGGGCGCGCCGGTCGAGAAAGAATGCATGCACGGCAAGATTCGTACTAAAGACGAGCTCTCGCTGAAAAAGGCGCGCATGACGCTGTACGGCGGCCTGATCTTCGCGACATGGAATCTGAACGGCCCCTCGTTCGAAGAATTTCTCGGCGACGCCAAGTGGTATTACGACATGCTGTTCAAACGCAGCGACAAGGGCATTGAAGTGCTCGGGCCGCCGCAGCGCTTCATCGTGCGCGCTAACTGGAAGGCTGCAGGCGAGCAGTCGTCGGGCGACGGGTATCACACGCTGACCTTGCATCGCTGGCTCGGCGAAGTCGGCGCGTATTCGAAGAAAGACGAAAAAGGCGGCGATCTGAGCCCGGAGATGTACGGCGTCGAAATCAGTTCACCGCATGGGCACGCGCTGCGTTGCATCGACCTCGGCCGCAAGATTCGCCGCCTAACCGGGCTCGATCCGGATCAGCTGACGGTCGAACAGAAACTCGACGTGCTGCCGCCCGCCGGCATGACAAAGGAAATGGTCAGCCAGCTCAAGCGTAATCTGAACGAAGGCCAATTGCAGGTACAGACCTCGATGCCGCCGCAAGTGGGCGGGATGTTCCCGAACGTTTTGTTCGGTTTCCTCTATATTCCGCAGGCCGACGGTTCGGTGATCGGCTCGATCACGCTGCACGCGTATATTCCGCGCGGGCCGGACAAGCTCGAGTTCGTGAACTGGATTTTTGCGGAGAAGGACTGTCCGCCCGAGGTGCGCGAGCAGATGCTCAAGCAAACCATCCAGTTGTTCGGCACGTCGGGCATGGTCGAGCAGGACGACTCCGACACATGGCCGCACATGACCCTCGCCGCGAAGGGCGCGCAGGGCAAGAAGCAGACGCTCAAGTATCAGGCGATTTACGAAACCGGCGCGCCGGCGGGCTGGCCCGGTCCGGGCATCGTCAACGAAGGCTTCACGAAAGACGACACGCAATGGCACTGGTGGCTGCACTGGCGCGAACTGATGACGTCGGAAAGCTGAGCGCCGCGCATCAATCAAAGCCATTCAAGGAGACAGGGTGATGAGCGAAGTAAAAGAAGCTGTGGACCAGCCGGCAGCGCCGCAACGCGCTCGCGTGCCGCTCGGTTCAACCGTATATAACGCAGTGGTCGAGTTCCTGTACGACGAGGCGGTGCTGCTCGACGAGATTCGTCTGGAAGAATGGGGCGCGACGCTCGCCACCGATCTCGTCTACGCGGCGCCGCTTCGGCAAACGCGGCCGTATGCGCAGCACGCGTCGTCGGTGATTCGGACGATGCAGCACTATCACGACAACTATCGCTCGATCATGGGCCGCATCATGCGTCTCACGGGCACCAAGAGCGCGTGGGCAGAAGACCCGCCGTCGCGCACGCGCCGGCTCGTGACCAACGTGCTGGTGTACGAGGGCGATGCGGCCGGCGAATATGTGGTGCGCAGCAATCTGCTGATAACGCGCAGCCGTTTCAACTTCGATGAACTGGATCTGATCAGTGGCGAGCGTCATGACGTACTGCGCCGCAGCGGCGACACGTTCAAGCTGGCGCGCCGCGAGATCATTCTCGACCAGGCCGTGCTCGGCACACCGAATCTGGCGATCTTTCTCTAGTCGCCGTGGTTTCTTGAGGCTTCGCGAGCCAAGGAAGTTGCCCCCTGTTTCAGGGGGCTTTTTTTATTGTGCGTGGCCTCTAGTGGCTCATTCGTCGAAGGCTAGCCACGCCTTGTCGTCGGCGCACAGGTCGGCGGGGCGCGTTGCAAAGTCGAGCGTGGATCCGACGATACGAATCGCCTGTTCGGCTCGCACCGGCTGTTGTGCAAAACAGTTGCCGCTGGGGCGCGCATGCGCCTGAGCGTCCAGATTCATGCCGCGTCCTTTGGCGATGCCCGTCGCGCGTCTGAGCACCAGCGCTGCCTCCGCATCCTCGCTCGGTAGCGTTGTCAGTGCCCAGCGCGCCATACCGTGATACAGATCGATGCCCGCATACGGCGGCGGACCCTGAATCACCGTGCCTAGAACAATCCATTCGAGTAACGGGACGCCGTCACGCGCGAGTGTCGAATGCATGTGATCGTTTACCCGCATTGGCACCTCGATGTCGTACTGACGCCGCAGCGTACCGCGCGCAGCCGCGGCGATCGCCAGGCCGGAAAGTTCGAAGAGATGCGTGCACTGTTCGCTGGCGTCCGTGATGCGCGTCACCTCGTGGGCCGTTTGCGTGAGGGCCATGCCGACCAGCGCCTGCAATCTTTCTGCCGCTTGCGCGCACAGTGTATAGGGGCGGCGCGGCGACGCGGCCTCGATGGAACTCACCTGTCCATGCGCGCTCGCGACTTCGACACGGAAGTGATGAAAGTCGTCTTCGAGTGCCGCGCGCGTCACGTGCTGTGACGTCCCGGTGCGACTGCGGATCACGATGCGGCGCCTGAACATGAAGAAACCCTCGAAAACAACGTGAAAACATCAACGACGCCCGATTGCGGCATGCAAAATACTGACACCTGAATTCTTAAAGTGTACGATATCGCAAATTGTGTTCAACAAACAAGAGGCGTCGGCATGGCTTTGCTTAAGGAGAGGGTGAGTCTCGTCACAGGTGCCGGCGGCGGCATCGGCCGTGGCGTCGCGCGGGCATTTGCGCGAGAAGGCGCGGCCGTGGTGATTGCCGAGATCGACGAGCAGACCGGCTTGCAGGTCGAACGCGAAATCAGGGAACTGGGCGGTCGTGCGCTGTTCGTCAAGACCGACGTGACGAGCAAGGCTTCGATAGAGGTAGCCGTGCAGAGCACGGTAGCGCACTTCGGCAGCATCGACATTCTCGTGAACAACGCCTTCATTCCAACGCCCAACGTGCTCTTCGAACACAAGACCGACGAGATGTTGCAGCAGACCCTGACCTCGTCGCTGTGGGCCACCTGGTGGGCGATGCGTGCGGTGATGCCGTCTATGAGGGAGCGCCGCTGGGGCCGCATCGTCAACTTCTATTCGATCGATACCGAGACCGGCGCATGGCTGCATGCCGATTACAATACCGCCAAGTCGGGCATCGTGGGGTTGACGCGCAGCGCGGCTTCGGAATGGGGACGCTTCAATATCACCGTGAACGCGATCGCGCCGACCGCAATGGGGGCGACCTTCTTCAAGCTGGCCGAAGAGAATCCCGGCTTTGCCGAACGCTCGGCCGCGGCGCGTCCGCTTGGCCGCTGCGGCGATCCAGAAGAAGATATCGGACCGGCCGCCGTGTTTCTCGCGTCGGAGATGTCGCGCTTTATAACCGGCGAGACGCTGCACGTGGACGGTGGACTGCATTTGCCAGGCTACAACTCGCGGCCGGCCAATGTGCCTGTGCGTGAGTACTGAAGGATGTAACGGGCACGGGGCCGAGTCCCTGGCCGTATATGAAACGAAAGGGGCTCCGCGGGCCCCTTTACTGCTAATCACCGGTGAAACAGAACACGATCAGCGTTTGGCCACCTTGATGTCGGTTGCCTCGATATCCCAGGTGGATGCCGTCTTGCCCTCATCGCGCAACTGATACTTCAGAATGCGGCCTTGCGGGTTCTTCGGCAGCGTGACGCGAAACTCGATGTAGCGCGGCAGGGCGTAATATGGAACGGCGTCGGTGGCCCAGTGGAACAGGGCTTCGGCGGTTAGCGCGGCACCCGGATTCAGAATGGCGGTGACTTTGACATCGTCCTCGCCTTTATCCGATGGCACGGCATGGACCGCGACCTCGGCGATATCCGGGTGGCGCGCAAAGGCCGATTCCATCTCGAAGCTGGAAATATTTTCGCCACGGCGGCGCAAATAGTCTTTTTTGCGGTCTACGAAATAGAAGAATCCATCGTCGTCGAACTTGCCTATATCTCCGGTATGGAACCACATGTTGCGCATCAGCTTCAGCGTCTCCTCTGGGCGGCGCCAGTAGCCCATGAACATGACGTCCGGTCGCAGCGGACGGCAGACGATTTCGCCCGGCGTATTGGCTGGCAGTTCGCGATCGAGATCGTCGACGATCCGCACGTCGAAGTCGGCAATGCGCTTGCCGGACGAGCCGGGCGCCGCGTATTCGCCGCCCGGCAGCGAGGTGATCACGCACGCTTCGGTAAGACCGTAGCCGTTGCCGCCCACCTGTCTGGCGCCGAAGCGCTCGCGCCAAACCCGCTTGTTTTCTTCGGTGAACGGATTGCCACGTACCGTATGAATCTGCCCGAAGCAGCGCTTTGCCGCCTCATGATTCGGCGCATTCGCGAGCAGGCCGCCCATGCCGCCGAGAATCGACGCGATGGTCGCGCCGCTGCGCTCCACTTCGGGCCAGAAATTGGACACCGAGAAACGCGGGATGATGGCCACGCGCGCGCCCACCAGAATATTCGACAGAATGCCCACCGCCAGCGCGTTCATGTGAAAGAGCGGCAGCGGCGTGATCGTGACGTCGTTGGCATTGGCGGGGCCGGCGCGCAATTGCAGACGCGCCAGATTGCACATGAAGTTGTAGCTGATCATGCAGCCCTTGGACGGGCCGGTGGTGCCCGACGTGTAGATCAGACTGGCGAGGTCCCAAGGGTTCGGCTTGCGCTCGAACGGCGTGTCGTCATGGCCACGGCGGGCGTCGAGCGGTGCGAGCGGCAAGGGTCCGCAGGTGGAGGCCGTCACAGCCGCGCTCGCCTCGGCACTGCGGTACAGCACCTGTTTCACTTCGGACAATTGGGCCGCAACTGCGGCGACCCGCTCGAGATAATCGGCTTCGCAGATCACGAGCGGCGCGCCTGCATCGGCGATCTGATGCCGCAGGAATTCGCCGCGCAATGCCGTATTGATCGGCACGCTGACCGCGCAGAGTTTGTTGACGGCGAGCCACGAGATCACGGCGTCGATATTGTTGTCGAGCATCGTGACGACGGTTTGCCCGGCCTGAATGCCGAGCGACGCCAGCGAGTGGGCAAGGCGGGTGGAAAGACGATCGACGTCCGCATAGGTGTAGAGCGCGCCCGAAAAGTCGAGCAGAACCCGGTCCGGATGCGCCGCGACGGCGCGTTCGAGTGCGGCGATGACGGTGTCCTGTTCGCCGAGCGACCACGTCTCTGCTCTTCCCATACCAGCCATATCAACCTCTCCGAAAATGAACCGGGCATGAATCGGGCAGCTCGCCCTCAAATTCTAACCCCAGAATTGAATTCTAGTGTTTGTATTCCGATCCTGATCTGCGGGGAAACCCGCACACTTTTCTAAAAACTGATCAACTTATGGCTAAACAGACCGCTTCATCGAAAACCGGCACGTCGAAAGTCGCTGTCAAACAACCGGCGAAGAAACGCACCGTCGCCGAGAAGAGCAGCAAGAGCGCGGCGCAGGCCGTGGCGCCCGTGCCGAAAGCACGCAAGAGCCGCACGCCTGCCGTGCAAGCCCCGGCTGCAGCGACTTCGGCGCCGGCGGTCGGAGCTGTTGCAACGCCCGCTGCTCCGCGCCGCCGGCGCAGCAATCGCCGCTCCGAGCAGACCATCGACAACATCTTTGAAGCGACGGAAAAGGTCGTGCTGGAATCGGGTGCGGACCGCATTTCGATTCTTGAAGTGTGCGAAACCGCGGGCGTGTCGCGCGGCACGTTCTACCGCTATTTCGCCTCGCAGGACGAATTGCTCGAAGCGTTTTCACGCCACAAGCGCGAGAACTTCCATAAGACGCTGGCTGAACTGCTGGTGCGCTACCAGGATCCGGACGAGCGCTTCGACATGGTCATCAACTACCTGCAGGACTACCTCGATGCGGGCAATTCGCGGCGCATGCTGCTGGTTGCACCGGAGTTCGCGCTGCGTTTCTTCAAGCGCATCTTTCACGACGCCGTGGTGCGCTTTCAGGACTTGCTGGCGCCGGTGTTCGACGCCTGGGACGAACGTCTGGGCGTCAAACTCGACCGCGAACTGATCTGCGATCTGCTGATCCGATTCGTCATGAGCGAACACCTGGTGTCGAACGAATCCGAACGGGGCGCAATGCAACGCCGCATCGGCCGTCTCATCGACTCGATTCGGTTTGGCGGCGTCACGCGCGCGCGCCGCTAAGTGCCTGGTGTCCATGAACGCACGCACGCGCGCCCGCATGCAACGGTCTTGCGGCCGGTCCTATGGCCGGTCCTATGGCCGCAGCCAGCGCGTTGCGATGAGTGTGCGCTAGTGTGCGGCCGCAGCGAAAGGCAAACCGAAGACAGGCAATGAAGAACCGGAAGAGCCGAGAGAAGAGTCGCGTAAACGTTAATTTGAACACATTTGCATTAAGTGACTAACATTGGCATGATGGCGAACAGTCTGATCTGCTTCGCGCATCTGGCTTTCGTACGTCCGGGTGTCGGTGAACTGCAGACAGGTCAATCCCACATCTGCGCCGTCGAGCGCCAGGAGACGTCATGCTCATCGACCTACACGCCCACGCGCCCCACCCGGGCTACTACAACCAGCATCCCCATTGGGGCCCGTTCTTCGAACAGCATGAGGACGGAGACGTCAAGCTGCGCGTCGGCGACTGGATCCTGACACTAGGCTCGCCGGAGCGCAAAGCAGCCGTGCGTTCAGGCAAAGGACTGAAGCTCGACGAGTACTTCGCGCGCTGGGCCAATCCGAGCGTTCGCCTCGCCGGCATGGATGCCGCCGGCCAGAATGCTCAAGTAGTCTCCGTGCCTTCGCATTGCTACATGTACTGGGCGGAAGCGGACTTCTCGGTGCGCTACGCGAAGAAGGTCAACGACACGCTCGCCGATTACTGTTCCGCCGCACCCGATCGTCTGATGTTCTGGGCGCATGCGCCGCTGAATGTGCCGGACGAGGCCGCAAAGGAAATCCGCCGTGCGTGCGGCGAACTCGGGGCGAAAGGGCTCGTGGCCGGTGGCGCCAATTTCGGCGGCCTCGAATTCGATTCGCCCGAACTCGATCCGGTCTGGCAGGCGCTGTGCGATCTCGACCTGCCGATGTTCATCCACGGCTACAACCAGTCGGTCACGTGGGGCAAGAAGGCGAACGAGGACCGCTACGAGACCACGGCGATCGTCGGCATGCAGTACGACGAAACGCGCTGCTTCTGGAATCTGGTCTGCGGCGGCGTTTTTGACCGCTTTCCCGATCTCAAGGTGTACATCACCCACGGCGGCGGCTATGTGCCGTATCAGCTTGGCCGCCTCGCGCAGTGCAATACCAATCTCGACTTCGCGCACAACAAGAAACCGGTGCTCGACTATCTGAAGAACTTCTATTTCGACGTCGAGTTGCATGAAGTGCCAATGCGCCAGGCGCTGATCGACATCATCGGCGCGGACCGGATTCTCTATGGCAGCAACTTCGGCGGTAGCGATGCGGTGCGTCACGATCTGACCGACGGTTTGCGTTTGTCGGATGAAGACCTGCAAAAGATCCGCTGGCAGAACGCCTGCAAGCTGCTGCATCTCGACCCGGCAAAAATCGGCGTGCCTGCGCCGAAGCAGGCGGTGAGCGCATGAAGCTCGCGCGCTGCACGGATGGTGGCGCGCCATTCTGGGCCGTGGTGGATACGAAGCGTGGCGAAGCGACACCGATCGCCGGGGCGTTCGCAGAATGGGCGCCCGCGCTTACGGCGAAACCGGAGAACGGTTCGGACGCGCTCAAGCTAGCGGGTGCGCCGCGCAAGCTGGCTGAGTTGCGCCTGCTGCCGCCCATCGAGCGCGGCAACCGCGTGGTCGTCGCAGGCGCCAACTATGCGAAGCATCTGAACGCCGACTTCGGCATGAAGAGCCACAGTCAGCCGGTTGCGTTCCTGAAAGCGTACGGCGCGCTGATCGGCGCGCGCGATCCGATTCGTTATCCGCCGCTCACCACGGAACTCGACCATGAAGTCGAACTGGTTGCCGTGATCGGCGCGCAGCGGGTGGATCGAAACAATCCGCTCACTAGCGTGCTGGGTTACACGGTGGGCAACGACGTCAGCGCGCGCGATCTGCAACGCAGCGGGCCGCCGGGCGTCGGAATGGATTTGTTCGCCGCGAAAAGCCAGGATCGTTCGACGGGACTCGGCCCCTGGATCGTCACGCGCGACGAATTCGCATCCGGCAGTCCGGCGTTGCGAATGACTCTGAAAGTGAACGGCGATACGCGGCAGGACGCATCGTCGGGAGAGATGACGTGGGACGTGGCAGCGCTGGTGCGTTTCGTCGACGAACGCTCGAGCTTCGAAGCGGGGGACGTGTTGTTCACCGGCTCGCCGGAGGGAACAGGCCAGGGCACTGGCCGCTTCCTGAATCCCGGCGACGTGGTGGAAGCCTCGATCGAAGGCATCGGCGCCTTGCGTAATGTCGTATCGGTAAAAGAATCAGCGTGAAGGGAGACAGCGGCATGACTCTGAGAAACAACAAGGTGGTGGTGGTCGGTGCGGGACTGATGGGCACGGGCATCGCGCATGCGTTCGCGAGCTCGGGATTTCACACGGTGCTAGTCGATACGGATGAAAACGCCTTGGAACGCGCCCATAAGGGCATTGGCAAGATTCTCGATGACGGTGTGCGCCTGGGCAAATTTCAGGTCACGGCGGCCGATGCCGCCAAGGCGCGTCTTGCGATCAAAACCGATCTCGCCGCCGCGGCGAATGGCGCGCATCTTCTGATCGAAACCGTGTCGGAGAAACTCGCAGTCAAGCAGGCGGTGGTCGCGCATGCGGCAGACGTGATGGCCGACGGCGCGGTGTTCGCGACCAACACGTCGGCGCTCAGCGTGACCGAGATCGCCACCGCGGTGGCGCACCCCGAACGCGTGATCGGCATGCATTTCTTCAACCCCGTGCACAAGATGAAGCTGGTCGAGCTGGTGCGCGGCCTTGCCACGAGCGACGAAACCGTCGCGCTGACTCGCGAGTATTCGGACGCGATCGGCAAGACATCGATCATCGTCAACGAGTCACCAGGATTGACGACGAGCCGCATGTCGGCGCTCGCCGGCAACGAGGCGATGTGGATGCTGCAGGAAGGCGCGGCCAGCGCGGAGGATATCGACACGGCGCTGCGTCTCGGCTTCAATCATCCCATGGGGCCGCTGGAACTCGGCGACCTCACCGGCTGGGACACGCGCCTGTCGGTGCTGAGGTATCTCCATCAGACGCTCGGCGACAAGTTTCGCCCGTGTCCGTTGATCATCAAGATGGTGGCCGCCGGGCGCCTCGGCCGTAAGACCGGTCACGGCGTATATCGCTACGAAGACGGGCAGCGGGTGCCCGGGTCGGGTCTGAAGGGGAGTTCGCTATGAGCAGCGATGTCGTGATCGTCGGTGCGGTGCGCACGCCGATCGGCAAGTTTCGCGGCTCGCTCGCCGGTGTGCGCGCCGATCATCTTGGCGCGCATGTGATCGATGAACTGGTCAAACGTGTCGGACTCGCGCCGGATGTCGTGAACGATGTGATCTTCGGTTGCGTCACGCAGATCGGCGAACAGTCGGCCAATATCGCGCGCACGTCTTTGCTCGGCGCGGGTTGGCCGGACAGCATTCCGGGTCTCACGATCGACCGCAAATGCGGCTCGGGCGAAGAAGCGGTGCACGTTGCCGCCGGCCTGATTGCATTCGGCGCGGCCGACGTGGTGGTGGCCGGCGGCGCGGAAAACATGAGCCGCGTGCCGATGGGCAGCAATCGCGATCTGCATGGCGAAGCGTTCGGCTGGATGGCAAGCGAAAGCTACGAACTAACGAGCCAGGGCGAGGCCGCCGAGCGTCTGTGCGACGAGTGGGAACTTGGACGCGAACAGCTCGATGCATTAGCGGTTGAGAGCCATCGGCGTGCGGCGGCCGCGGCGGCGGAAGGCTGGTTTGCGCGGGAGATCGTTCCCGTGCCGGTGCAGCGTCTGCGTGAGAAATCGATCGAGGGTGATGCACCGCTTTTCTCCGCGGATGAAACGATCCGCCCCGGCACGCATGCCGAAAAACTCGCCACGCTGAAGACCAGTTTTCGCAGCGAGGGGCGTCTGACTGCGGGCAATTCGTCGCAGATTTCGGATGGCGCTTCGGCGTTGCTGCTGATGTCCGCCGCCAAAGCGAAAGCACTAGGCGTGAAAGCGCGGGCACGTGTGCGAGCGGTCGCCACCGTCGGCGCCGATCCGACGCTGATGCTCACAGGCCCGATCGCCGCAACGCGACAAGTGCTGGCGAAAGCGGGCCTTGGCATCGACGACATCGATCTGTTCGAAGTCAATGAAGCATTCGCTTCGGTGCCGCTCGTGTGGATGAAGGAACTCGGCGTGCCGCATTCAAAGGTGAACGTGAATGGCGGGGCGATCGCGCTCGGGCATCCGTTGGGCGCGAGCGGGGCGCGCATCATGACCTCGCTGCTGCACGAGCTGGAACGGCGTGGCGCGCGTTATGGCTTGCAGGCGATCTGCTGCGCGGGTGGTCTCGGAACGGCGACCATTATCGAGCGGCTAGACTGAGTCGCGAGTCGGCCTGTCGAAGAAGATGCTGGAAAACAAACGGCGCGCTAGAAAAACAGCGCGCCGGTTTTTCACGCGACAGAAGCAGGTGACCGAAATCAGCGAGTGAAATCAATCAGCCTCACATTCACTTCGCGAGTTCCGCGTCAATTGCCGCCACGAGGCGCGGATCGTCCGCGGCCACATCCGGCGCAAAACGCGCGACCACATCCCCGTTACGATTCAGCAGAAACTTTTCAAAATTCCATAGTACTTCGACCGGATCACCCGACTCGATCCCATAGCCTTTCAGACGCTCACGAAACGGACCATCGCCGATTGCCGACGGCTGCGCCTCTGTCAGTGCCGCATACAGCGGGTGCTTGTCTTCGCCCGTCACCGAGATCTTCGAGAACAGCGGGAAGTGCACGTCGTAGCTTGTCGAGCAGAACGATTTGATTTCTTCGTCCGAGCCGGGCTCCTGGCCCTTAAAGTTGTTGGCCGGAAAGCCCAGTACTTCAAGCCCGGCTGCGCGCTTGTCCTGATAGAGGCTTTCGAGCCCCGTGTATTGCGGCGTTAGCCCGCATTTCGACGCTACATTGACGACCAGCAGCACTTTGCCGCGATACTGCGCGAGGTTGGCGGGTACGCCGTCGATAGTATTAACGGGAATGTCGTAGATCGGTGTGCTCATTGCGAGTCCTCTGGTTGCAGACAGATGAAAAAGCGCTGACTTGCACTGTACGTGATTCTGCTCGATCGCGTGCGGCGTGCCTTCGTGCAAATGCAGCTTACTGTTTGATGAAGTAGCGCACGAATAACTGGCCGGCCGTGAAGCGAAAGAGTTCGATTGTCTCGATCACGCGCTCGGTGCCGGCCACGACGTTTCGCACGTAGCAGGCAGCTTCGTTGCCGTTAATGATCTTCGCTACCGGTTCGGCGCGGATATTCGCTCGCTGGCTCTCCCACATATGTTCGAGGACGGGCCAACCGTCTTGCGGCGGCCGGCCAATATATTCAATCGTGAGCCCTGCCGGCGCGACGCGGCGGTAAGCATCGAAGAACGCAGACTTGTTGCCTGCGTTCCAGTGCTCGGTCTGGTCGTGCAGGAATGTCGCGATGGATTCGGCAGTTTTGTGAGTAGTGGACATGGTCGTCTGTTCTGGAAGGAGCGCACCTCTTGGTTCAAGGATGCGTTCGGAAGGCATCAGAGATCCGCACCGCGCACATTGCGCGCCGTGCCGTTGCGTCGATCGGATTCGCCCCAGCCGAGCCAGCGGTCCGGCTCGCGCGTATCGCCGACGCGACGCCAGCGGCCTTCCTGCTGCGCGGTAATGGGAAAGCCGCCGACGAAGTCGATCATCTCGCCCTTCGGACAAGGCAGATATTCCCATTCTTCATGCCCGTCGAGCACAATGCGCGCGCTGTCCACGAAGTAGCTGCCGTCCTTGTGCTTGACGCTGCCTTCGATATCCGTGGTGGTGCGGATTTCGCCCTTGTGGTTCTGGAAGATCGCATAACCGAGGTTGTGGTGACCGACCATGAAGGAGCCCGCATCCCAAGTGCCGTCTTTATAGACGGTCGCGAACGACCACCAGATCACGTGCATCTTGTTGTTGACGACCAGATCCTTCCTGAAGTGGATCGCGCCGCCCTCGGCCATATACGCCTGGTCGAAACACATCAGGCCTTTGACCTTGCGGCCGTCGCAGGTGCCGGCGATATCGTAGATTTGCGAGACGTAGAAGGTGCCCCATTCGGACCCCGGCAGATACCACTGCATGCCCTGGCCCAACAGCGGACCGCTCAGATCGAACAAACCGTCTTCTTTCCAGCTCAGCCGTTCGGCGGATGCAGTCAGTCGCCACGCCGCGCCTGGTTCGCCTTCCAGGCTCGACCAGCACGCGGTATCGCCTTCCAGCCAGCGCTTCGGAAATAGCGTCATCGCGCGCGGTTCGATACGCGACTTGTCGATGCGTAAGTGCTTGCCGTCCACCTGCGTCGACAGGTAGATGAATTTGGTCGGGTTCGGCGTGCTGCCGGGTTCGTTGACAGCCCGCACAAACGCGTAGATTTCGTCGTCTTCATCACGCACGCAACCGAACGGCATGCCCTTGGTCAATTGCAGTCCGTAGAAGCCGCGCAGGTCATGCATTGCACGGCCACTCACTTTATGCGGCGCGACCAGTGTCTGATAGGTGAAATCGCCGCGCCCGGGAACAGTGTCGAAGTGCTTCATGGTTTATTCGAGAGAATTCGTGCTGTAAGGATGCGCAAAAGTACAAGCGCCGGTATGAACGCGATATCAGATCCGGAATCAGTCCCACACGACCGGCACGGACTTCGCACCACGCAACTGGGCGCCGGCAATTTTCGGCGCCGGTTTGTCCGGGTCGAGCCGTACATTCGGGAACAGATCGAGAATCGCGTTCACCGCGCACTGCAATTCCACTTTGGCGACAAACTGGCCGATGCACATATGCGTGCCGAAACCGAAGCCGAAAGAAGGCTTGGGCTTGCGGTCGATATCGAAGGTGTCGGGGTTGTCGAATGCATCTTCGTCGCGGTTCGCGGAAATCACCATGCACTGCACCAGCGCGCCTTTTGCCACCTTCACGCCGCCGATCTCGACGTCGCGCGCCGCCTGTCGAACCTTGAAAGTCGCGACCGGTTCGAAGCGCACGGCTTCGTCGATCAAACGCGGGATCAACGTGCGATCGTTGCGCACGCGCTCGACCAGTTCGGGACGCTCGAGCAGCAGCGTCATGACCGAGCTGAAGGTGCGCGTGGTGGTCTCGCCGGCTGCGGGCAGCAGCGAGCGCACGAAGGTGGTCACCTCGTGGTCGTCGAGCATGTGGCCTTCGTGTTCCGCGCGCATCAGGCGGCTGATCAGATCGTCGCCATTGGCGCCTTCGGCGCGACGTTGCACCACCACTTCTTTCACCGCGTCGTAAAGGTGCTTGACGGCGGCGCCCGCGAGCGGCCCATAGATCTTGATCTTCTCCGGGTCGATCTGATTGCCCGCCACCATCGAAAGCGCCCACGTGGCGTATTGGTTGAAGCGGGCGGCGTCGTCGGTGGGGAAACCCATTAACGCGTACATCTCGCGAATTGGAAAGTACAGGCCGAAGTCCATCAGTTCGGCCTGTTTGTTCGGCACTAGCGGTTCGAGAAAGTCTTGCCGAATCACGCGGTCGAGTTCGGGCCGCCAGCGGTTCACCGTTTCCGGCATGAAGACGGGCTGCAGCAGGCCGCGTGCGCGGCGGTGCGCGTCGCCGTCCATCGCCAGCACGATCAGCCCGTCGAAGAATGCACCGAGGCCCTCGGCGATGAAGCCGCTGGTGAAGGTAGCGGCATCGCGCATGACAGCCATCACGTCCTGATACTTGAAAAGCGTGACCGCGCATTGCGCGGCATTGGCGCCCGCGTTGGTCGGCACGCCGAGGCGGGTGGCGACGAAATCTCCCGGCATTACAGGCTGCGTACGGCGCATCTCGCGGTACAGCGCCTGCAGATCAAGGTCAGGGCCGCGGAAAGTGTCGGAGACGGCGTGATAGGCCGCCTCCAGATCGAGCGTGAAGCCTGCTTGCGTGGGTGCGTTCATGTGTCTCCTCATGGGTCTGTCCGGTCCGGCCGCACGATCGGACATTGCGATGTGAGCGGACGTGATATCGGTGTTGTTGTGCAGCTTAGCGAGCAACGGCTGGACTGTCCGCTGACTTCGTTTGACGCGCTGTCAAACTCGAAGCGATACGGGTTCGTCGCTATTGGCGTCCCGACACAAAGCAGCTTATATAGACACATTATCGGTAAATGTTCATGTCGAGGACGCAAAATGTCACACGTTCAGACGGCGAACCCAAACGTCTCCGACCTCTACACGGTGGCCGGCAGCGGCCGTCTGGTGCGGCGCGAACGGATGGCGTCCGCGCATCTATCGGTGGATGCGCATCTGACGACGCCCTCGGTGGAGGTCAACGTGCGCACCTTCACGCTCGCCCACTCGCTCGACGCGGTATTCCGTCCGTCGCTGGGCTATCTGGATCTGTCGCTCGATGCACGCGAGCGCGGCGCATGCGGTGCATTTCGTGGTGGCGCCGGGCAGACAGCATTCGGCCGTCTCGGCGAGAGCGTGCTCGTGCCGGCCGGTCAGACCTTTCACGTGCGTTGCGATCAGATGCAACGGCGTGTGGTGTGCTGCATGTTCGAGCCCGCACGCTTCGATCAGTTTCGTGACTGGCAATGGGATGCTGCCCGGCTGGAACGGTGCCGTGATTTAAGGGTGCCCCAGGTGCGCGACCCGATGCTGCAACTGGCTGCCGAGGCGCTCAGTCCGGGCTTCGCCAGCGCGGCGCTCGCGGAAAGTCTGTTGATGTCGATGCTCGTGCAGATCGCACGGCACGTTCGCGGCGCCGATTTGCGTGCCGACGAAGGCGAGGGGAGCAAGCTCGCGCCGTGGCAGTTGCGCCTGATACGCGAGCGCGTCGAGGGCGCATACGGACCGTCACCGGGTGTGATCGAGCTGGCGCAGGCATGCCGTATTAGCGCGCGGCACCTGTCGCGCACTTTCAGGATCAGCACGGGCATGACATTGAGCGCTTTCATTGCCGACGCGCGCATCCGCCAGGCCAAAGCACGGCTGGCCGATGCCGACGTGCTGGTGAAAACGGTCGCGTACGAGTGCGGCTTTGCTAATGCAGCCGCATTCGGCGCGGCGTTTCGCAAGCACACCGGGCGCACGCCGCGCGGCTACCGGCTCGATATGTTGGGCTTACAAACAGCGCCGGAGCACGACATGTCCGTTCAACGATAGTTTGACCGCGCGGCGCGACAACTGGCGGTTCTGTTCGGCGGCTCGTTTTCATAGCATTCATGACACGCACCGCGAACCTTTGCCGCGAGCGGTCCGAATAGTGCAAACAGTCCGAACGGAGACACCATGTCCACGCTGTACCAGCAGCTCCTTGCCGACCCCGCCGCGCTCGTCACCGCCTGCTATGACGACGCCTTCCGTTTCACCCCGCAGCAGATCCTCGATGTCCAGCTAAGCGGCGCGCGCCGGCGCTTCGGCGAAATGCGCGCGAAGATTCCCGTACTCGATCGTCTCGCCACGGAACAGGGCATCGAGACGATCGAGAGCATCGACGACGTCGCGCCGTTGCTGTTTGCGCACACGGTGTACAAGTCGTACCCGCTGTCGTATCTCGAACGCGGCCAGTTCGACAAACTCACGCGCTGGCTCAGCGGTTTGACCACGGAAGATCTAAGCCACGTCGACGCATCAGGCATCAAGCTGATAGACGACTGGATCGATCTGCTCGACGCGCAAACGAATCTGCGCGTGTTCCATACTTCCGGCACCACGGGCAAGCTGTCTTTTTTGCCGCGCACCGATCGGGAGTGGCGCCAGAACATCACGCTATCGGCCAGCCGCGTTCGCGACTGGCGCGGTCCGGGCACCGGTCCCGATCTGATCGCCAACCCGCGCCCGTTGATTGCGCCGACTTATCGCAAAGGGGCGAGCGCGGCGGCTCGCGGCAGCGGTTATCAGGTCGAGATGTACGCAGGCGGCGAGCACAACGCATTGTTCATGTATCCCGACGCGCGCTTTTCCGCAGATGTCGCCTCGCTATCGGGCCGTCTCGCGGCAGCCGAGGCACAAGGAGAACTCGGCTCGCTGCATATCTCCGAGGCGTTGCTGGCCAAACGCGACGAACTCGTGCGAGTGGAGCGCGAACGTCCGGAGCAGTTGCGCAAGTTCTTCGCCGAAGCGATCAGCCGATTTGCCGGTCGCGACGTCTACATGGGCGCGGTCTGGACGATCCTGTACGACACCGCCGCCGAAGGTCTGGCCCGAGCCGCCCGTCAGGTATTCGGCAATGGCAGCGTCCTGCACACGGGCGGCGGCAAGAAGGGCAAGAACATGCCGGATAACTGGCGCGAGCAACTGGTCGAGTTTCTCGGCTTCGATAACTTCTACGAGTTTTACGGCTGCAGCGAACAGATGGGCTTTTGCATGCGCTGCGAGGAAGGCCACTATCACGTACCGCCCACCACCATCGCATTCCTGCTCGATCCGGCGACCGGGAAACCGCTACCTCGCAAAGACGGCTTGACGGGGCGCTTCGCTTCACTCGATCTGCTACCGGGCACGTACTGGGCAGGCCTCGTAACCGGCGACGAAATCACCCTGCACGGTTACGAGAAAGCCTGCACATGCGGCCGTAGCGGCCCTTATCTGCTGGCCGCGATTCGCCGCTATAGCGAGAAGGAAGGTGGCGACGACAAGGTGATCTGCGCCGGCGCGCCGGCGGCGCACGATGAAGCACTGAACTTCCTGACCGAACTTTCGGAGTAAGCCGATCATGAGCACTTCCTACAACGTGCCGCTGATCATTCGCGGCAAGCTCATCGAAGGCGACGAGCTGACATTCGGCGGCCGACGCGGCGGCGTTTCATTCACGGCGCCGGACATAACGCGTCACGTCGACGAACTCACGTTGCGCGCGCCATCGCAGATGGCCGATTTGTACACGCTGAGTCTCGACCAGATCGTCGACTATCTGGTCGAGCTCGGCCAGCACCTCAATTTCGCCGATAACCGTCACTTGCAACAGGCCTTCGAATTGTCGTGCGCCACCTCGGGTTTGTCGGAAAGCATTTTGCGCTTTCACTACACGCGCACGCCACGCCTCTTTCAACGGGAAGAGTTGTACAACATCGTCGCGCGTTCGGTCGGCGCCGAGTATCTGGAAGGCTGGGTCGAGCAACCGGGCAGTCTGCCGGGCGTGACCGCGCGCACGCGTGCATTCGGCGCGCGCTGCGTTCACGTGATAGCGGGCAATGCGCCGGTGGTTGCGGTCCTGACGCTGATTCGCAATGCGCTCACGCGCTCCGACGCGATCATCAAGGCGCCGTCGAACGATCCGCTGACCTCGATGGCCCTGGCCCGTACGATGATCGACATGGCGCCGGACCACCCGTTGACGAAGCATCTGAGCGTCGCATACTGGAAGGGCGGTGATGAAACGGTCGAGCGGCATATCTACGATCCTCGCAAGGTCGAGAAGCTGATTGCATGGGGCGGCTTCGATTCGGTCAAGCACATCACACGCTATCTGCAGCCGGGGCTCGATCTCATCACGCTCGATCCGAAACTGAGCGGCACGATCATCGGCCACGAAGCCTTCGCCGATGAGCCGACGCTGACGAGCGTCGCGAGGCGCCTCGCACTCGACATCGGCGCGCAGAACCAGGAGGCCTGCGTAAGCGCGCGCGTGATCTACGTGCAGTCGGGCACCGATGAAGCCGGCCTCGCGCGGTGCGCCAGGCTCGCCGAACTGACGTTCGCGGCACTGCAGGCGCTGCCTGAAAATCTCTCCACGCCTCACAAGGCATTCGATCCGCAACTGAAGGAAGAACTCGACGGCATCCGCATGATCGGCGACGACTACACGGTCTTCGGCGGCAGAAGCAATGAGGGTGCGTTGATCGTTTCGCACGACGGCGCACCGGTCAGCTTTTCGCGCATCCTAGGTTGCCGCGTGGGCAATTTGGTGCCGATCGATGAGATTGATACTGCCGTGCGCTCGGTCAACGCCTATACGCAGACTATCGGCATTTTTCCAGAGGCACTCAAACACGCTTTGCGCGACCGGCTCGCGTATCAGGGCGCGCAGCGGCTGGTGTCGCTCGGCGCGGCGGCCACCTTGCAGCACAACCTCGATCGGCAGGACGCGATCGAACCGATTCGCCGCACCGTGAAATGGGTCACTGAAGAGACGGCCGATCCTGTGCTGGTGGAATCACTGGCGGGTTAGCGCGGTTGGGGCGCCTTTTAACAATCAACCTTAAAAGAAGGGATGTAGCGTATGAATTCGCTTGTAGGAAAGGTGATCATGATTACCGGCGCGAGCAGCGGCATCGGCGAAGCGACGGCCAAACGGCTCGCGCAGCAGGGCGCCAAACTGGTGCTGGCCGCACGGCGCGCGGACAGGCTGAAGCATCTGGCGGAGCAACTCGGCGGCGAGGCCAACGTGTTGTGGGCCGCTACCGATGTCACGCAACCGGCCGAGTTGCAACAACTCGCGCAGAAGGCGCGGGAGCGCTTCGGCCGCGTCGACGTGCTGGTCAACAATGCCGGCATCATGCCGGTATCGATGATCGCGCAAGGCTGCGTGGACGACTGGAACCGCATGATCGACGTGAACATCAAAGGCGTGCTGTACGGCATCCACGCGGTGCTCGGCGGCATGCTCGAACAGGGTGCGGGACATGTGATCAATATTTCGTCGGTGGCGGGATTGACGGTAGGGCCAGGCGGCGCGGTTTACTCGGCCACGAAGTTCGCGGTGCGCGCGATCAGCGAGGGCTTGCGTCAGGAATGCGCGGGCAAGGTGCGCGTGACCTCCATCTGCCCAGGTCTCGTCGCGAGCGAACTCACCGACAGCATCACGGTGCCGGCTTTCCGCGAGCGCGCCCAAAAACTTTTCGAGGGCGCGATGTCGCCGGACGTGATCGCCGACGCTATTGTCTATGCGATTACGCAACCGGAGCAGGTTGCAGTCAATGAGATCGTCGTGCGCCCGCTCTCGCAAAGTTTCTGAGGCAGAAAATGACCGGCGGCGCAGCAGCGCGACGCTTTTTGCCGCCGATCGGCACTACAATGCACTAGCCGAACACCACCGCGGATTGCGTTCGAGAAGGGCGCATTCAATTGCATCAGCGAAGCTTCGTTTTCCCTGCATTGTGTGCTGCCTATCCATGCCTTCGACGCTTACCGATACCGCCGCGCCAGCTACGTGCGCGGCACCTTCCTCTCCGTCACGCAAACGCGCCACACTCGGCCGCCTGCTGAAAGAGGCGCGTCTGGCTTTTTCGGAAAAAGGCCTCGCCGGTGCTCGCGTGGACGATATTGCAAAGGCAGCTGGGGTGACCAAGCAACTCGTCTATCACTATTTCAGCAGCAAGGAACAGTTGTTCGCCAGCGTACTGGACGAGTCAGCGCAAGACGTGCTGGCCGATTTGCTGGCGCTTGAACTCGATCACCTGCCGCCGGTGGAAGCGCTGCGAGTGTTTCTGCAACATGCGATCGATCAATACCGGTCCGATCCCACGCTCGGCGCGTTGGCGCAGGAAAGCTTGCGTTTTCATGAGCATAACGCGCATCCCGTCGAACGCAATCGCTTTGTCGATCTGGCGCCCGCGCTGGTCAGTCAGATGGAGCGCATCCTGCGGCGCGGGGCGGCGAGCGGGGAGTTCCGCGACGGCGTGGATGCGCGCATGTTCTACGCCGCGTGCGCGCTGCTCACTACTGGCGGTTTCACCAATCACTACACGGTGTCCGCAGTCGCGGGTTTCGATACCACATCAGCCACGGGCGCGGCGGTATGGCGTGAATTCTCGGTGGACTTCGTGCTTTCCACCGTGCTTGTCGACGGCCGGCCGCCCTTGAAGCGGCCTGCGCTGACAGCGTTAGCAGACCCCCCACGCGGCGAGAATAGCCGTCACGAAGCCTGATTTCGCCGTGCCGCGGCGCGCGGTTTGGCCGAGATAGCGCTGCACCCGCTGCGCGGCGATGCGGCCCGGCATGCCGTTCACACCACCTCCCGGATGAATGCCCGCGCCGCCGAAGTACAAGCCACGCACGGGCAACGTAGCGCCGCCCAATCCATAAGCGGGCCGAAACTTGTTCGAACGCATTGTGCTGGTGTCGATATGCACCACACAGCCGTTGACCGTGTTCAGGCGCTGAGTGAAGTCCGGAGCCGCTTCCATGCGGCGCGCAATCTCGAACTCTTTCAGACCGTCCACATACTCGCTCGCCTGGTCGATCACCTGCTGCGTGAGGCGCTCGCGAATCGCATCCCAGCCCTCGCGCGGCTGGGTCGGCATGGCGGGCGGGTACAGATAGACCGAGTCCTGTCCAGCCGGGGCCTGTGACGGATCGACCGAACTGGGCGCCGTGATCGTCAGATAGGGCAACGTGGGTACCTCGCCACGCGCCGAAGCCCGGAAGTTTTCCAGCACCGCTTCCGTCGTGCCGATCAGCAAGCAGGTCTTGCGCAGATCGAGACCGTCGCCACGTTTCGCCTCGAAGCGCTTGAGCGAAATCTGGCCACGCAGCGCCATGTCGACCTTCAAGGGCGACGCGCCGTGCGCATTGGCCGGTGCATGCGCAATGCGCGTCAACAGGCGCCTGTCGACCCGGCCGGGTGTCACCAGTTCCAGCGCGACCTTCGGATGGCAACTCGCGATGACCGCGTGCGCATAGAACGTGCGGCCGTCGGCGAGACGTACGCCGCGCGCGGCGTAGTCATCCGCGATGATCTCCGCGACACTCGCCGAGGTCATCACTTCACCGCCCAGTTCGCTTAGCCGCGCGGCCATCGCGTTGGACAAGGTCTGCATGCCGCCCACCACGCGGCCCACGCCGAAGCGGTGCAAAAAGCCGAGCAGCGCGTAATAGATGCCGCTGCCGTCAGCTGTAATCGGACCGGCGAGACCTGTCAGGCAGCACATGGCCGAGATTGTGACCGGATGCTCGAAGTGCTCCTGCGCGGCTTGATAAGCAGAGCCGGTGAGCAGCGCCATGAGTTCGGGTTTCAGCTTGCGATTGCGCAGCGCCGCCCTGAACGCCTCGAATTTGGCTCCGAGGTTTTTATCGGCGGGGTCCACGCGCATCATCGGAATCGCCATGTCGATGAATGCGAACACGACCTTGATGAAGGAAAGAAACGCGTCGGCGTCTTTCGGACTGTAGCGGCGAATCTCGGCCGCGGTCTTCTCCGGGTCGCGCCAGAACACAAGAGAGGTGCCATCCGGATGCAGGTACACGTAGCCGGGCGTCAGTTCGATCTGGCGAAAGCCGTGCCGCTCCAACTGCAATTCGGCCGGCACGCGCGGGTGCACGCGCATCGACATCATGTCGAGTGCGCATGGATGAACCATGTGCTGCGGCGCGCCATCCAGCAGATAACCCGACGAGGCCATGCCACCCACCTTGTCGAGAGCTTCGAGCACCAGCACCTTCTTGCCGGCCTCGGCGAGATAGCAGCCGGCGGATAGTCCGTTGTGCCCGCCACCGACGATCAACGCGTCGTAAGTCGCTTCTGTTGCCATGTGTCTCCGCCCTTTTTTGTTGTCAGGGTGCAGGGGCGTTTGCGTCGATCGCAGTGCGCGCCTTTTGTCTTGCCTCCATGTCTTAAGTGGATCACAATCTGCAAATCTGTTCAATATAATGCGCTGACCTTGGGTCAAACGGTTATCGGGCCGATCCCTGAGACGGCGCGCCGAATATCAACGATGGAGACAGGCATGAGCACACCCGCCGCAGCAACTTCGCTCGAGAGCGCCTTCGCGGGCGTTGCGGACAATTACAAAGGCAGCGACGTCGACCTGCATGCGATTTATCGCGACATGCGCCGCAATTCGCCGGTGATCGCGGAAGACTTCATGGCACGCCTGGGCGTGCCGAACATTGCCGGTCTCGATGCAAACCGGCCCACGTTTACGCTGTTCAAGTACAAGGACGTGATGTCGGTGTTGCGCGATGCAACGAATTTCACCAGCGGCTTCATCGCCGAAGGACTCGGCGCGTTTTTCGACGGATTGATCCTGACCGGCATGGATGGCGAAGTGCATCGCCGCGCCCGCTCGCTATTGCAGCCGGTGTTCATGCCGGACGTGGTGAACCGCTGGCGCGAAACGAAAATGGCGCCGATCGTGCGCAACGAATATATCGAGCCCATGGTGCCAAAGCGCCGCGCCGATCTGATGGATTTCGGCCTGCATTTTCCGATCCGTTTGATCTATTCGCTGATCGGCTTTCCAGACAACCGCCCCGAGCAGATCGAACAATACGCGGCGTGGGCGCTGGCGATTCTGGCGGGTCCGCAGGTCGACGCGGAAAAGGCCGCTCAGGCCCGCAAGGCGGCGATGGAGGCCGCTCAGGCGCTCTATGACGCGGTGAAGCTCGAAGTGACCGAAGTGCGCAAGAACGGCGCACAAGGCGACGATCTGATTTGCCGGCTGATCCGCGCGGAATACGAGGGCCGTCATCTCGACGATCACGAGGTGGCGACCTTCGTGCGCTCATTGCTGCCGGCGGCCGGCGAGACCACCACGCGCACGTTTGGCTCGCTGATGGTGGCGTTGCTGGAGCGGCCCGAACTGCTCGCGCGGGTGCGGGCGGATCGCAGCCTTGTGCCGAAGGCAATCGACGAAGCTGTGCGTTTCGAACCGGTGGCGACGTTCAAGGTGCGTCAGGCGGCGCAGGACACCGAGATCGGCGGCTTCAGCATTCCGAAGGGCGCGATGGTGCAATGTATCGTGTCCTCGGCGAATCGCGATGAAGAGGTGTTCGAGAACAGTGAGAGCTTCGATATCGACCGCAAGCTCAAACCGTCGTTCGGCTTCGGTTTTGGTCCGCATATGTGCATCGGACAGTTCATCGCCAAGGTGGAACTCTCGGTGGCGGTGAATACCATCCTTGACTTGCTGCCGAACCTGCGGCTCGATCCGGATATGCCGAAGCCGCAAATCGTCGGTGCTCAGTTGCGCGGACCGCACGCGCTGCATGTGATCTGGGATTGACCAGAAAAGGCATTGACGTAAGAAAAAGGCGACCCATACCGGATCGCCTTTTTACTGCCGCAAGCAAGGCTGTTCGCCTAGATTTGCGAAGCGGGCAGGTGCACGACAAGACCGTCGAGGTCCGCATTCATGGTCAGCATGCACGACAGGCGGCTATTGGCCCGGCGCGGCTCTGCCGTGCTGTCGAGCATCGCGTCTTCCATATCGTCGACCGGCGGTAATCTGTGTTGCCACGTTTCCTCAACAAACACATGGCACGTGCAGCATTGGCATGCACCGCCGCAGTCGCCACTGATGCCGGCGATGTTGCGTTCAAGCGCGCTTTGCATCACTGTCGCGCCGACGGCTGCGTCGACGTCGACACGCGTGCCGTCGTGCGCGATGTATGAAAGTTTGGGCATGGTTGTCTCCTGATAGCGTTGTTGAAGCGCCGGTGTTCGAGTGGTGTGGGTCCGCGTGCGGCGTAAATGGCAGCCCTACAGCGACCGGCTGATAATTTCCTTCATGATTTCCGACGTGCCGCCATAGATGCGCGCGACGCGTGCGTCAACCCAGGCCTTGCCGATCTTGTACTCGCTCATATAGCCGTAGCCGCCGTGCAGCTGCAGTAGTTCGTCAAGCAGCTTGCCTTGCAATTCCGAGCCGACCAGTTTGCACATGGCACCGACTTCGGCCGTCAGCTCGCCGCGCATTGCCTTGCCCAGACATTCGTCGACGAAGGCGCGCAGCATGGTGGCTTGCGCCTTGACTTCAGCCAGCTTGAAACGGGTGTTCTGAAAGTCGAACACGGGTTTGCCGAAGACGCGCCGGTCGCGCGTGTATTGAACGGTTTCGTCGAGCAAGGCGTCGACCGAGGCGGCCGCGCGAATCCCGATGATGGTGCGCTCCCATGCAAGCTGATGCGTCAGATAGCTGAAGCCCTGGTTTTCTTCACCGAGCCGGTTGCGGACCGGCACGCGCACGTTGTCGAAGAAAAGCTCGGACGTGTCCTGACCTTTCAGTCCGATCTTCTCCAGCAGCTTGCCCTTGGAAAAACCTTCGGTGTCTTCTTCGACGCAAATCAGCGTGAGATCGCGCGATTGCGGATCGAGCTTGGTGGCCGTCACAATGAGACCAGCGTTGCCGCCATTGGTGATGAACGTCTTCTGCCCGTTGATCACGTACTGATCGGCTTCGCGCCGCGCGCCGGTGCGCATTGAACGCAGATCGCTGCCGATGCCCGGCTCGCTCATCGCGATCACGCCGATCAGTTCGCCGCTCGCCATGCGTGGCAGCCAGCGTTGTTTCTGTTCTTCGCTGCCGTACGCGACGAGATAGGGCGCGACGATCTCCGAATGCGTGGTAAAACCGATGGCCGTGGCATTGACGCGCGCCAGTTCCTCGATCATCACCGCGGAATGGCCGAAGTCGCCGCCGCTGCCGCCGTACTCCTCGGGCACGGTCGAGCACAGCAGTCCGATTTCCCCCGCTTTGCGCCACAGCGATTTCGGCACGATGCCGGCGTGTTCCCATGCGTGCAGATTCGGCACGATCTCGGTTTCGATAAAGCGCCGGGCCTGCTCGCGAAATAATTCGTGGTCTTCCCTGAAAACGGTCCGCATGGTCATGTCCTGCGAGAATGTTGCTGTGCGTTTGGTGGAATGAATGCATCTATTGCGCGTGACTTGTCACGCGGTAGATCATCTGTCCGTGTAGCGAGGCGGCCGTTTGTCGAGAAACGCGTTGACCGCTTCCAGATGATCCTCGCTGTGATGCGCAAGCGCCTGATACGCGGCAGATAACTCCAGCAAGGAATCGAGCCGCATATGCTGCCCCTCGCGCAAAAGCCGTTTGGTCAGGCGCAGTGCATGTGACGGGTTGGCGGCAATGCGGCGCGCCATGGCCTGGGAATGCGCGAGCAGATTGTCGGCGGCGACCACATCGGCCACCAGGCCCCATTCGAGCGCTTTGGCCGCATCGATCGTGTCACCCGTGAACGACATCACGCTTGCGCGCTGCATGCCGATCACGCGCGGCAGCAGCCATGCGCCGCCATCACCGGGCACGATGCCGACTTTCACGAAGCTCTCGGCAAACAGCGCCTTCTCCGAGGCGATGCGGATGTCGCACATGCACGCGAGATCCAGCCCCGCGCCGATCGCCGGACCGTTGACGGCGGCGATCACCGGCACGTCGAGCTCATACAATGCGAGTGGAATGCGCTGGATCGTATTGCGGTAGCTGTCGCGCACCTCGTGCGGCGAGCCGGCGAAGATCCCGCCGCGCTCGCGCATGTCTTTCACGTTGCCGCCGGCGCAAAACGCGCTGCCTGCACCGGTCAATACGAGTGCTTTGATGCTGCGGTCGCGGCGCACCTGCTGGCACACGTCGACCAGTTCATCCATTTGTGCGGGTTCGGACAGCGCGTTACGCGTCTCGGGACGGTTCAGCCACACGGTCAGTACGGCGCCGTCGCGTTCGACCTTGAGAAAGCTCATGCCGCGACTCCTTGCAGCGGCGCTGCCGTTACGGGCCGATCGAGTGGCGCGAGGCGTCCCGCAGTCAGCGCCGGCCATAATCCTGCGGAGCCCGCTGCGCACACGGCTGTGCCCAGCCGTTGCGCCCAGACGGTCGCGTTGCCGAATTCGCTGCGCCACGACCAGAGCCGCCGTGTCGAGTGATGCAATGCGTGTTCATGGGTGAAGCCGATCGCGCCATGCACGGTGTGCGCCACGCCCGCCGCGAAACTCGCCGCCTCGGCACTGCACACTTTGGCAGCGGCGATAGGCAGTGCCGCGAAGCCGCCGGCGCCGTCGAGCGATGCGCTGAATGCGCATTCCGCAGCCACCGCAGAGGCGGCCACATGCTCGGAGAGCACGGCGATCTGCTGTTGCAGCGCCTGGAACGCGCCGATGGGCTTGCCGAACTGCACGCGCTCGGTGGCGTAGAGAATCGTCAGGTCGAGTACCGCTTGCAAGGCGCCTGCAATCTGCGCGCTGCGCAGCATCGCTGCGCCCAGTTGCAGCGCGTCGGCCTGCAGATCGCCCGGCAAAGGCATGCAACTCACGCAGGCGGCGCGCTCGAAATGCAGATCGTCGCGCGGTTCGCCCGCGATGTTCTGGCGTAGTGTCGTTTGTGCGTCGGCCGTGTCGAGCAGCACGAGGGTCGGTTCCTTGCCCGCGGTGATGGCAACAACGTGGCCCACGTGGCGGCCCCATGGCACGTCGAGCAGCGTGCCGCTCACGCGTCCCTGTTGCAGCGTCACCGAGCCGCCGCCTGCGATGCCGAGCGGCGCGTTGATCGCTTCGAGCCCGCATTCGCCGAGAAGCGCATTGGCGAGCAGTGTTTCGGCGAGGGGCAAGGGCAGGTTATGACGGCCAGCCGCGCGCGCTACGACAAATAGATCGGCCCAGTTCGCGCCGGCGCCGCCTTGCGCCTCAGAAGCGGCCGCGACGGCGAAACCGGATTCTTCGATGGCGCTCCATAATGACGCCGGCCAGGCGCCTGCTTCGCTGTCGCGCAGCACTTCGGGCGTGACGATGTCACCGAGCAGTCGCTCGATGGTGGATTCGAAAATTTCTCTCATGGCGTTTTACCGCAGTCCAAGTCCGCGGGCGATGATGCCGCGCAGGATTTCGCGCGTGCCGCCGCGCAGGGAAAAGGAAGGCGCCATCTGCATCAGGTAGGCGAGTACTTGCGTGTGATCGCTGCCGCCGCCGGTACTAGGCAGCGTATCGAGCAGCAGTTGCGCGACTTCGGGAATCTCCTGTTCGAAAGTCGTGCCGAGATCCTTGACGCATGAAGCAGCCCACGCGGGGTTTTGTCCGGCGACCAGTTCCGCTGTGACCGAGAGCGACATCTGCCGCAAAGTGAAGAGCCGTGCTGTCAGACGGCCAATTTCCCGTGCTTGCAAGGCGTCGGGCCGGCGGCCGATCGCATCGATCAGCGTATGCATCAACGCGATGCTGCTGAGAAAGCGCTCGGGGCCACTGCGTTCGAAGGCGAGTTCGGCGGTGACCTGGTCCCAACCCTGGCTTTCGGTGCCGACCAGCGCGTCGGAACCGAGTTGCACGTCATCAAAGAACACTTCGTTGAAATGCTCTCCGCCGGCCAGATCACGGATCGGGCGGATCGTGACGCCCGGCGCTTTCAGGTCGATGATGAATTGCGACATGCCTGCGTGCCGCGCGCTGGATTTATCGCCGGTGCGCACCAGCGCGATCATGTAGTGCGAGTAATGCGCGTTGGTGGTCCACAGCTTATGGCCATTGAGCACCCAGCCGTCGCCTTTGCGTTCGGCGCGCGTGCGGATCGACGCGAGGTCCGAGCCGGAATTCGGTTCGCTCATGCCGATGCAGAAATAGCTTTCGCCGCGGCAGATCGCCGGCAGATAGCGCTCGCGCTGCGCTTCAGTGCCGTAGCGCAGAAGCAGCGGACCGCTCTGGCGATCGGCGATCCAGTGCGCGGAAACAGGTGCGCCCGCCGCGAGCAGTTCTTCGATCACGACATAGCGCGCAAACGGCCCGGCCTCGCTGCCGCCATAACGTTTGGGCAGCGCCATGCCGAGCCAGCCGCGCCGGCCGAGTTCGCGGCTGAAGGCGGGATCGGCGCCCATCCACGATTCGGCACGCTTGAGCGGCGGGCGCGTCTTCAAGGCCTCGGCGAGGAACGCGCGCACCTGCTCGCGCAGCGGTTCGGCGTCGGCGGGAATGCGGTGATAGCGAAAGGCGGTAGCGGACATAGTTCGGTAGGACGCAAAGGAGCGGGCACCGGGCTGCGCCGACATGGCCGTGGATGTCGAGCGTTTTACGCAAGCCGCCCCGGCTGCATCGCTCGCCTGTACCACGAAGCCAATAATGTGCAGCGCGGCCCGGTCTGTATTGCCGACGCCGTGGCGATGCGCTGCCACGGCGTGAGTGGACCGCTTTACAACGCGGCCTGTGCGTCGGCCGCGGCGAACATCCGGTTGATGTCGCCGGACGTCACCGGCTTGTTCGGATCACGCACCGGCGCGGCGCCGCCCATGCCGAGCGCGGGCTCGATGCTTACATGTTTCGCCTTGGCGCGCAGCGCACCGACCGTGCAGTTTTCGCGGCCGAGGATCGAGAACGGGTCGTAGGAAAACTCGCGCATTGCATTCAGGTGGGTGATCTTGTTGATCACTTCATCGGAGACGTTTTGGGCTTGCGCCTGCTCCCAGAACACGTCGGCGGAATTGGGCCACGTGCAGTCGGAGTGCGGGTAGTCGCATTCCCAGGTGACCTTGTCGAGGTTGATCGAATCGAGATTCTTCAGACCGAACTGATCTTCGATGAAGCAGGTGATGATGTGCTCGTTGAAAATATCGCTCGGCATCTTGCCGCCGAAGTTCGACATGGTCCACGCGTGATGGTGACGATGCGTGAAGTCCGCGCGTTCGAGCAGGTACGGAATCCAGCCGATGCCGCCTTCCGAGAGCGCCATGCGCAGCGTCGGGTATTTCTTCCACATCGGCCCCCAGATCCAGTCGGCGGCCGAATTGGCGATCGAGATCGGCATGGAGGTAATCCATGCGTCGATCGGCGATTCGTCGGAGGCGTGGTCGGCTTTCGCACCGGTGCCGATATGGCAGCAGATCACCACGTTGTTGTCCGCACAGGCTTTGTAGACCGGATCCCAGTGATCGTTATGGATCGACGGGTAGCCGTGCAGCGAAGGGTTGTCCGAGAGCGACAGAGCGTGCACGCCTTGTTTGGCCATCCGCTCGATTTCTGCCGCGGCGGCTTGCGGGTCCCACCATGGCGTGATCATCAACGGCATGAAGCGGCCCGGCGCGGCGTTGCACCAATCGTGCAGATGCCAGTCGTTATAGGCCTGGATCGCTGCGAGCGACACGCCCCGATCTTCATAAGCCTGAAACCGCTGGCCTGCGAAGCCAGGGAACGTCGGGAAGCAGAGCGAACCAAGAACGCCGTTGGCGTTCATGTCATCGACCCGGGCTTTGATGTCCCAGGTGCCGCGGCGCATGTGCTCGTAACCGAGCGGCTCCATGCCGTACTCTTCTTTCGGCCGGCCCACGACGGAATTCAGGCCCATGTAGCCAGTGGCCTTTTCTTCGAATTCCCAAACATCGCGGCCACTGCGTTGCACGACTTTCGGTTCGCGGCCCTTGTATCTGGCGGGCATGTGGCGTGCGAAAGCGTTGGGCGGCTCGATCGCGTGATCGTCTACGCTGACGAGAATGAGGTCTTCCAGTTTCATCGGGGGTCCCCGTAGTGAAGGGCTCACCTGCGACTCTGCGAGCCGGGTTTGGAGCAAGTTGGTAGTGAGATAGTAGATAACAAGCTGAACACAATCAACGATAATGTTCATTTAAACGTGTGTGACGAGGCGTTTTTAGGGTTTACAGGGAGAAGGGCGGGGAGTTTTTGTGAGCAGCGCACACTTGCCGCACGTCCTCGGCGCAGCGCGTCGCTGAGTTTGCGTGCGGAGAGGGCCGCGGATCGATACTTCGAAAAGAAATGCTGATGCCTCGAGCGAACGTCGAGACTGCAAAGGCGCGTCGGCCTATGAACATAGCGTAACGCGAAAAATGCCAACGCTCCGGGCGCACGACCACCGCGCCCAAATGAGAAGAGAAAATCAGAAGAGCACTGACTCCAGCCGGTGAGCCAGGTCGCGAACGGCCTCGCCTAGCGCATCGACTTGCGCCTCCCCGCGGTCGCCCCGAATCATGACCGTGGACACGGTAAACGCGATGTTGTCGCTCTTGTCGCAGACAGCGGCTGCGATCGCCATGACGCCCGTGGCAAAGTACCCATCATCACTAGCCCAGCCACGCCGCCGCGCTCGATTCACTTCGCGCACGTAGGCCTCGAGCGAAATGGGTCGCGCCCAGCGCAGCTGTTCGAATTCTTCGCGCAACTGTTCATCGGTGAGGCCGAGGCGCGCGGCAAACAGGCGTCCGCTGGCGCCCATCAAAATCGGCAGCCGCTGTCCAGCGGGCATATCGATGTGCAAATCCGTCGGACTCGACTCAGAACTCACCAGCACGATCCGGTCCGCGCCGAGCCGGCGCCACAAGGTCACGGTAACGCCGAATTCGGCGGCGAGATCCTGCATCAGCGGCGCAGCCAGTTGCAGCCGCTGCCCTTGCGTGACCAGTTGCTCCACCAGTCGCGCCAAACCGAGGCCGGCTGAATACGTCTTCGACAGCGCGTTGAAATCGACCACGTCCTCAGCAACGAGCGTGCGCAGAATGTTGAAGCAGGTACTCGGATTGATCGACAGATGCCGCGCGATATCGGCGGCTCGCTCCGGCGCACCTGTGTGCGTGAGATAACGCAGGATACGGATGGCATTCGCAACTGGCTTCACCGTCACCGCGCTGGTTGCGCCACGGCCTCCCGGCACTCGATCAGCAGAGCGGCGCGCCACGCTCGCTCGGGTTCCTACCGACTCGCTTGCAGCAATGTTCTTCTTCGTCGTCATGGGTGGCGGTCTCTTGGTTGCCGTCCGGGCACTGGCATGTGCCCTTCATTTTCTGTCCTCGCCCGTACGAAACGCGGCGCCAAAGGGTGTTCACTGTGTTCTGAAATCGTTCTACGGGCAGTGATTATATTCTGTAGCCAGAATAGTCCCGGCGCAAAGCCTTTGTTCATAGTGGCTTACCCGATCAAAGGCGCACAGTCGACGACGCTTCCGCCCGCAAACAGGCCTCCCCGTGGAGACACGTCGCCAGGGTCAACCCGGACCATAAAATAAACACATTCGAATAATCTGTGCATATAATTTCCAGCCAATAGCCATGCATGGCCACGCACTCAAGGAGGAGACATGAATTCGGAAATCAAGGCATCAGTGGTGCTGCGCGTAAGCGCGGATCGGAGCCGCTGCTGCGGTTATGGACTGTGCGCGCAGTTGTGTCCGCAGGTCTACAAACTCGACGAGAACGGCCTCGTTTATCTGGAAGCGGAAACGATTCCCGCCGAACTCGAGGCAGATGCGCGCGAAGGCGCGGCCGCCTGTCCCGCTGAAGCGTTGAGCGTGGAAGCAATTGCCGGCTGAGCCAACGGGAGACCGATCGTATGGGACGGTTCGAAGGAAAGGTTGCGCTGATCAGCGGCACGGGTGGCGGCCAGGGCAGGGCGGCTGCGTTGCGCTTCGCGCGGGAAGGCGCCAAAGTGTTCGGTTGTGATCTGAACGCGGCGGCGCAGGCGGAAACCATCGCGTTGCTGCATGACGAGGGTTTCGACATGGCAGGCGCGGGCAGCGTCGATCTGGGCGATCCGCAGGCGGCACAGGCGTGGATCGAAGACGCGGTCGCTACTTACGGTCGCATCGACATTCTGTACAACAACGCATCGGCGGCGCGCTTCGGTCCGATCGGTGAGATGTCGGTGGACGACTGGCGCTACACGCTGCGCAACGAGTTGGACATCGTGTTCTATCCGACGCGCTTTGCCTGGCGTCATCTCGCGGTGGAGGGCGGCGTGATCGTCAATATCTCGTCGGTGGCGGCGTGGGGGGCGTCGGCGGCGACCGGCATCGGTGCGCATTCGGCGGCAAAGGCCGGCGTGATCGCGCTCACGCGGCAACTTGCCGTGGAAGGGGTCAAGCATCGGATTCGCGCCGTGTGCATCAGTCCGGGCGTGGTCGTGACGCCCGGCACCAAACCGTTCCTCGATAACCCGGCCACGCGCTCCATGCTGCTCGCCGGCATTCCCATGGAACGCGCGGGAGAAGCGGAAGAGATCGTCGCTACGGCGCTGTTCGTCGCGTCGGACGAGGCCTCGTACATCACCGGCACCGACATCGTCGTGGACGGCGGCATGCTTGCGCTGTAACAGCGCCAGGCATGCCTGACAGATCACTATTTCAGGAGACGTCGTGGATATTATCGGAATCGGCTACC
Source organism: Paraburkholderia dioscoreae (assembly GCF_902459535.1). Lineage (NCBI taxonomy): Bacteria > Pseudomonadati > Pseudomonadota > Betaproteobacteria > Burkholderiales > Burkholderiaceae > Paraburkholderia > Paraburkholderia dioscoreae. Next base: position 2,431,708 of record NZ_LR699554.1, on the reverse strand, counting down.
TCGGCTTCGAGACGGCCAACATGGATGAGTGGCGTACCTACGGACCCGAAGTGCTGGGTCTGCAAATCGGCGCATCGCCGGAAGCGGACAGCGATTCGCTGTACTTCCGCATGGACGACCGGCGTCACCGCTTTGCGTTTCATCCCGGCAAGGTCGACCGGCTCGCGTATATCGGCTGGGAAGCGCGCGGCAAGCTCGAATTTCAGGCGGCTGTGGCGCGGCTGCGCGAAGCCGGCGTCGAAGTGACGCAAGGCGACGCAGAACTGCGCGGTGTGCGTGACGTGGTGCGTTTTCGCGATCCGGTCGGCTATCAGCATGAACTGTTTTACTCGCAGAAGTGGATGCCGCGTTCGTTCATCCCGGGCCGCCCGCACGGCGGCTTCAATGCCGGCGCGCGCGGCCTCGGGCATATCGTGGTGATCACGCCGGAATTCCCGCCGGAGCTGGAGCATTTCCTGACCGTCGTGATGGGTTTTCATTACTATGGCGCGGGAGCGGGCAAGGGCAAAACCGCGTTCTATCGCTCGAAGCTGAACACGAGCACCAGCCACGATATTGCCTACGGCCTTGGGCCGAACAAGATGGGCATTCAGCACATCGGTATCTTCGTGAACAATCTTCGTGACGTGGGCGAAACCTACGACATCGTCAAACAACGCAAGCTGCCGATGATGATGACGCTCGGCCAGCACACGCAAGACCCGCACGTGTCGTTCTATCACTTCTCGCCGGGCGGTTTTGCGTTCGAGATCATCACCGAACTCGAGCCATGGCACGGCGACGGCTTCGAGCTGAATCCGGAAAAGTTGAGCACGTGGGGCCACGAACTGGTCGGTCCGATTCTCGGACCAAGCGTGCGCACGCCGGAAGAAGTCATGGACGGCGAAGGCCTTGCGATTCTCGCTGCCAGACGGCAGCCGGCCTAGCCATGAAGCTCGCGAGAGTCCGCGACGCGGCGGGCGAGAGTTTCTGGGCCCAAGTGGACGAGAGCGCGCGCGAAGTGCAGCGCATTCGTGCGCCTTTCGAAGTGTGGGCGCCAGTGGTGGCGGAAGGTGGCAGTGCGGCACTAGAACTCGATGCGTGCCGCCTGCCGCTCGCGGAACTGCAGTTGTGTCCGCCGGTGAATCCAGGGGCGCGCGTGTTCGGCGTCGGTCTGAACTATCTGTCGCACCTGGTGCGGCTCGGCCGCAAACAGGCGCCGCCGCATACGCTCGCCTACATCAAGCCCGCGTCGGCACTGGTGCCGCCGGGCGGCGAGATTCAGTATCCCGCCGTCACGAATCAGCTCGACTATGAAGTCGAACTGGTCGCGGTCGTCGCGCGTGCATTCGGTGACGAACCGCAGGCGAGCGCATGTCTGCTCGGCTATACGGTCGGCAATGACATCAGTGCGCGCGATGCCGGCAAGCAGCTCGGCTCGCTCGATCTGTTCACGCAGAAAGCGTTGGACAGCACCGCGCCGATCGGTCCGTGGATTACTACGCTCGATGAGTTTGGCGGCCCTGGCCAGCCATGCGTGACGCTGAGTTTGCGCATCAACGGCGAGGAGCGTCAGCACGATACGACCGACCAGATGATTTTCCCCGTCGACGAATTGCTGAACTACGTGGATGCACGTATCGCATTGCGGCCTGGGGATCTGGTCTTTACCGGCTCGACGTGCGGCGTAGGCCTCGAAGATGGCCGCTTCCTGCAGCCAGGGGATGTAATCGAGGCGCAGATCGAGCGCATCGGTGTGCTGCGTAATCGGATCGGCGCGAAACGCGTGCTCTCGCCGATGCGCGCGATCGGCAGATTGGGGCGTGCTGAATAATCAGCAGCTTCGATTGACATGCGCGATTCGCGGATCCGAATGGCAAGCGCGGATGGTTGACCTTACGCACTAGAGTCACACGGCGGCTGAGCACCCAGGCTCCGCCGCCGTTTTTATTATTCAGCGACGCTGCTGCGCAGCGTGCAAAGCGGCAAGCGTGCGCGCATACGGCTTCACGCCCGAGCCGATCAGCCACAATCCGAACAGCGCAGCGGGCGCCGCCGTACACGCCAGGGCATAGCGCAAAGCGCCGTCGTGATGAAAGACGTGATCAGTGACGAGCGCAACGGCGGTCGGCCCCAGGCCAATGCCAAGCAATCCCGCCAGCAGCAGATACACGGCAATCGCCTGTCCGCGCATCCGGTTAGGGACGACCGCCTGGATCGCTGCGGGCGCCGCCGACTGCGCAATGCCCAAACCGAACACGCTGGCGAACAACAGCGCGAATGCAAGGCGCGCATCCGGCATCAGCGGCCACAGTACGCACGGCAGGGCGAACACCGCTGAGCCGAGCAGCGCGACTCGAAAGCGCGCCGCGGTGACGCCGCGCGCGCTCCACGCGTCGCTGAGATAACCGCATACGAGCGTGCCGCCCGCGCCGGCAACGGCGATGATAAGGCCGAGCACCGGCCCGGAATGCGACGGCGGCATACGGAAGCTGCGCTCGAACAACGCAGGCGCCCAGGCAAGCGCGCCATAGCCGATGATCGACAGCAGGGCCGGATAAGTCAGCACGCGGGAAAACGTCGCGGAATGCAGGCGCAGATAACGCACGAAATCAGCTGCAGAAGCTTGCTCGCTCGCATCAGGTTCGGCGCTTGCCATGGCCACTTCCTTGCGCGCAGGTTCGCGTACTGTCGCGACCAGAAGCAAGGCGAGGGGCACGGCGGGCAGCGCGGCCAGGACAAAGGCGACGCGCCACGCCGGCATGCTGCCGAAGCCCGCAATCGCGAGACCGTGCGACGGAATCGCAGCAAGCAACCATCCACCGAGCAGCAATGACGCGCCTGAACCGATCGCGATGGAGACGTAATAGACCGCGATTGCGCGGCCACGCTGCGTCGGCGCAAAGTAGTCGGCGATCAGCGAATAAGCGGCCGGCGCGAGCACGGCTTCGCCGATTCCGACGCCGACCCGCGCGAGCAGCAGATGCATATAACTCTGGCCGAAGGCGAATAGCGCGGTGGCTACGCCCCAGAACAGCAGTGCGACGAAGATCAGATTGCGGCGGTTGCGGCGATCGACGAGACGGCCAAGCGGCAAGCCGGCCAACGTGTAAAAGATCGCGAAGGCATAACCTTGCAACAGACTGAATGCCGTATCCGAAATGCCGAACTCTTTGCGCAAGGGACGCACCAGTAACGCGGGCAGTTGACGGTCGAGCTGGGACAGCAAAGTGGCCGCGAATAAAACGGTGATGACGTACCACGCGTAACGTGCTGATGGATAGCTTGACGCCATACCTGAAGCCGTCGCAGTAGGCGAGGCGTGCTGCGTCCGTGGCGTGAAAGCGGTGGGCAAAGTGGAACTCCTCGAGGCACATGGACGACCGCCCGCGCGAGGCGGGCGGTGTCATACATCATGGAATGCAGTGTGTTGAAGCCTATGCTGCGAAAGCGCGCTGCTTCGCCGCCCGCTTACTGTTCGACCACGGCCTCGCCACGTGCTTTCACCGCTTCGTAGAAGTCGCGTTTGAGCGTCGGATAGTAGGCAATCTGTCCACCCATGCCGCCGGCGATATCGATCGATGCCGCGCTGATGAAACTCGCATAATCGCTCGACAGAAACAGCGTCATGCCCGCGACGTCTTCAGGCTTGCCGAAGCGGCCGATCGGCACGACCTTTAGCACCATCTGGTCGAACTCCTCGCGCGTGCAGCCTGCCGGCATCTCGCGATAGTGGCGGTCCCATTGACCCGTATCGATCCAGCCCATATTCAAGGTATTGACGAGAATGTTGTCTTTCGCGAGCGACATGCCGAGCGATTTCGACATCGCCACACAGGCCGCGCGATTGACGACAGACGGAATACCGTCTGGTGTCGGCACCACGCCGGCGAGCGCATTGATCTCGATGATGCGGCCCCAGCGCTGCTTACGCATGTGCGGCACGACAGCCTGCACGAAACGGAAATGCCCCATTTGCAGGATGTTGGCGTGTTCGAGGATCTGTTCGGGTGTCAGTGTTTCGAGGTTGCCGCCGCGGCCCTGGCCGGCATTGTTGATCAGCACGTCCACGCCGCCCCAGCTTTGCGCCACATGTTCGACGAACTGTTTGACGCCTTCGGTATCGGTCACGTCGACCGATTGCGCGATCACGGCTGACGCGCCGCGAGCCTTCAGGTCTTCCGCCGCCGCCTCGACGTCGGCGCTGGTGCGAGCGCAAATGGCGACGCGCGCGCCTTCGGCTGCAAAGGCCCGCGCAATCGCGCGGCCGATGCCGCGTGATGCGCCGGTGACGATCACGCGCTTGCTGCTCAGGTCGATCTGCATATGTCTCCTCATGTCGGGCGCCAGGATAGGCGGCCCGCTGAATGGTTTCTGGTTTTTATAATCTAAACAGAAATTTGATAAATGTACAGATAAACCTTCCGCGCCAAACTGTCCACACGACCAGCTAGTCCATCGCGACATGAGCGTCGGCGGGCGTGGCGCTCGAATGACGGGCGGGGCGGATGATGGCTAGAAGGGGAATCACCAGCAAGGTGGCAATGAACATCAGCTTGAAGTCATCGATATACGCGATCATCGAGGCTTGCTGGGTAATCTGCATGTCCAGTAGCGCAATGGCGCCTGATGAATGCAGATCGACCTGGCTCCGCACCACGGGGTCGTACACGGACACATGCGTGGCCAGCGATGCATGCGCCACCTGGGTATTACGCGTAATGAAGGTTTGCACCACCGAAATCCCGATACTGCTGCCGATATTGCGCATGAGGCTGTAGATGGCGGTGCCGTCGCTGCGCAAATCGCCGGATAGCGTGGAGAAGGTGACGGAACTGAGCGGCACGAACACAAGGCCGAGACCGAAGCCTTGTACGACCCCCGGCCAGACAATGTCCGATTGCGACAGCACCAGCGTGTAGTGCGTCATTTGCCAGAGCGCGAATGCCGAGATCAGAAAGCCGGTAACGAGCAGCACGCGCACGTCGAAACGGCCGATCAGCCGGCCGACCACCATCATGGCGACCATCGTGCCGACGCCGCTCGGCGCACTGACGAGGCCAGCGGTGGCGGCGTCGTAGTTCATCAGCGATTGCAGCATCGGCGGCAACAGCGCGCGCGTGGCGTACATCACCGCGCCCACCACGAAGATGAAGAACACGCCGGTGACGAAATTGCGGTCTTTCAATAATTGATAGCGGAAGAAGGAGCGCGGTCCAGCGGTCGCCGTATGGGCAATGAAGAAGGCGAAGCTGATAACGGCAAGTAACGCTTCAATACGAATTTCCATCGAACTGAACCAGTCAAGCTGCTCGCCGCGATCGAGTAACGCCTGCAATGCGCCGACGGCCAGGCTGAGTGTGGCAAAGCCGAAGAAATCGAAACGCTCGCCGAGCTTGCGGCGGTTCTCTGGCAGATAGGCAAGGGTACCGAACAGCGCGAAGGCGCCCACCGGCAAATTGATGAAGAACACCCAACGCCAGTTGTAGCTTTCGGTCAACCAGCCACCGAGCGTAGGTCCGAGAATCGGCCCCACCATCACACCCATGCCCCACACGGCCATCGCCTGACCCTGCTTTTCGCGTGGATTGATATCGAGCAGGATGGACTGCGACAGCGGCACCAGCGACGCCCCGAAGATCCCTTGCAGCAATCGCGCAATGATGATTTGCGGCAACGAATCCGCGAGTCCACACAACCCCGAGGCGATCGTGAAACCCGTAATCGACGCGGCCAGCAGATGCTTGACGCCGAAGCGGGTTGCAAGCCATCCGGTGAGCGGTGTGGCGATTGCCGCGGAAACGATATACGAGGTCAGTACCCACGTGATCTCGTCCTGCGATGCGGATAGCGCGCCCTGCATGTGTGGCAGCGCCACGTTGGCGATCGTGCTGTCGAGCGATTGCATCAGCGTGGCCAGCATGATCGACACGGTGATGAGCGGCCGGTTGAGCCCGGCGCCGGGTTGCAGCGGCTGGGCGGCTGCCGTGGAATGTCCTGCCATAACGTAGAGGTCTCAGTCGCGTCGCGCACAAAATTGATAAGCGTGCTTATTGTAATTGATACAGATATCGCCGTCATGTTCACATTTGTCCGAATGGGTTCGTATAATTGCCGGCATGGAAAACGGCCATGACAATCGCCTGGGCTTTCTGATCACCGACGCGGGTCGTTTGTGCGGCCGGCTTTTCGATGAGCGGGCCAAGGCTCGCCTCGGCTTGACGCGCGCGCAGAGCCGCGTGCTCGCTTACCTGTCGTGGTACGGCGAAACGAATCAGGCGAGGCTTGCCGAAACGCTGGAGATCTCGCCGATTTCGTTGACGCGGCTACTGGACAGGATGACCGAAGGCGGCTGGGTGGTGCGGGCCGCGGATGCGAACGACCGCCGGGCTTACTGTGTGCAAGCGACCCGCAAGGCGCGCGCAGCGCTCGCCCAGGTGCTGGACGTCGGCGATCGGGTTGCCGACGAAGCTTTAACCGGCTTCGACGCTCACGAACGTCAGATGCTGATCGGCTTGTTGCATCGCATAAGGGCGAATCTGGCACAGGCGTTGGCAAGCTGCGGCACTGAGCAAGCGTGAGGTGGCCTTGTTCGCACCCAGCCTCTGACCATGCGTAGAGAGCTACGCGCTGTGCGCCCAACTTTACAGTCAACACCGGCTCAACAGAATCTCCGCCAGCTTCACCGGTTCGCTGATCATTGCGTTGTGGCAGGTATCGAGCTCGATCACTTCATCCACGCCGCCCAGATTGCCGATGAACTCGCGCTGCACTTTCGGCCGTAACGCGCGGTCGCGTTGTGTCAGCACCCAGCTCGTCGGCACACGCGGGAACGCGGAACGATCGACGGGTTCGGTCGTCACCCGTGTGCTTTCGGCGCACAGACCGGCCACGACGCGTAGCTTCTGTTCCCGCGTCATGCCGTTGGCAAATACGAAGCGCGCGATGAACGCGGGTAAGGGCGCGCTGACGGCCGTGCGCCGTGCGGCTCGCGAGGCGATTATGTTCATCGGCGCATGCAAAGTATCGAGCACCGTCTTGCCGTCCGGCGGAATGCAGCAGGCGATGAAAACCACCCGTTGCACGAGCGCGGAGCCGAGCCGAGCCGCCACACCGGGCAACGTGATGCCCGCCATCGAATGGCCGACCAGCATCACGCGACTTGGCCGCGTCGACAGAATCTGCGAGGTCACGCTCTCGACGCATTGCGCGATGGTCAGCGTCGCGAGGTCGCCCGGTTCGTTACCGTGGCCGGGCAGGTCGACGGCGAGTACCTGCGCTGAAGGATCGAGCGCCCGCAATGCATCGACGGTGGGCTGCCAGCACGCGCCGCTGTGCTGCCCACCATGCACCAGCACGATGGTCGGCTTGTCGGCGGTCTGCAGCGTCGCCATTGAAGCATCGACGCCCGAGCGCGCCTGAGACGACGGCAGCGCGCTCAATATGCTTCTCTACCGCGCGCGGCAAACAGCGCACGCATAGGCGCAAGCGTCGGCGCATGGCTCGTGAAGCCGCCATCGACGGGCAGGGTCGCGCCGGTGATGAACGCGGCTTCGTCCGAAGCAAGAAAGCACACCACGTCCGCGATATGCTTCGGCTCGCCGAGATAGGGCGTGAGGTGGCCGTCGAGAATCACCGCCTTGATGTCGTCGGGCAGCGGATGCGCGCCACCGTTCTCCGCGACCACGAGACCGATCTGGATCGTGTTCGAGCGGATGCCTTGCTTGCCGTACTGCGCGGCAATCGACTTGCTCAGGATCGTCAAGCCGGCCTTCGATGCCGCATACGCGCTCAAGGTGAAGTCGCCCTGCGCGCCGAAGCCAGACGACGCATGAATGACCGAACCGCCGCCTACCTTCAGCATGGCGGGAATCGCGTGCTTCGAACACAGCATCGGCCCGCGCAGATTCACCGCCATGGCGCGATCCCAGGCTTCGACATCGACGTTGCACACGTCGCGGTCGCCGCTGCGCTGCGCGGCGTCGAGCACGGCCGCATTGTTGTGCAGGATGTCGATGCGGCCAAAGCGCTCCAGCACCGCCGCGATCATCGCCTTGACATCGGCCTCGGAGGAGACATCGGTACGCAGCCCGATCGCCCGATCCCCGATTGACGCGGCCACCGCCACCGCCGCGTCGCCATTGATATCCACCACCGCCACGCACGCGCCTTGCGCCGCGAGACCGCGCGCGCAGGCCGCGCCGAGTCCGCTGCCCGCGCCCGTGACGATAGCCACTTTGCCTTCGAGCTTGCCCGTCGCCTGCGTACCGCCGTTGCCTTCAATACCGCTAGTCATCTGCTCAGTCTCCAGTGAAAACAGGGGTGCGCTTTTCCTTGAAGGCCTGCGCCGCTTCCTTCACGTCGTCGCTCGGCGCGAGCAGCGCGAACAGATCGAGCTCGCGATCCAGCCCGCGGCGCAGATCGAGTTCGAGCGCGGCGCGCGCGGCCTGCTTGACGTAGATCGTCGCCGCCGGCGATTTCGCGGCGAGCCGGTCGGCCAGCGTCTGCACTTCGACGATCAGACTCTCGGGCGTCGTTGAAATGCGCGTGACGAGGCCAATTTCCTTCGCCTGCTGGGCGCTCATGCGGTCGCCGGTCAGGAGCACGTCGAGCGCGCGGCCGTGGCCGACCACTCGCGCGAGGCGCTGCGTGCCTCCGCCGCCCGGAATCAGGCCGAGGCCGGTCTCCGGCAGCGCGAGCACGGTATCGGGCGACGCGAAGCGGATATCGCAAGCGAGCGCGATCTCCAACCCGCCGCCCATGCAGAAGCCATGCAACGCCGCGAGCACCGGCTTTTGCACCTGATCGAGTGCTTCGATCCAGCGCGAGCGTTCCATCCGCCGCCGCACTTGCAGCGACGATTCGGGCCCGCGCTTTTCCTTGATGTCCGCGCCCGCGCAGAAGCCGCGCGGGCCTTCGCCGCGCAGCACGATCACGTGAACGTCGGAATCGGTGTCGAGGAGTTGCAGCGCCTGCGGCACGCCACGACGAATCTCGTCGTTGATCGCATTGATCTGTTCGGGCCGGTTCAGCACGATCCATGCGGTCTTGCCGCTGCGCTCGATGCGTACAGTGGGGTTGATCGTCAGCCCATTCATGGTTGGAGTCCCCTTGTCGGTAGTCAGCATTTAGCGGGGTGCCTGAAATTCTTCGAACTCGAATAGCTGGCCGTCCAGCTCGGCGGGGTGGATGCGGATCAGCGATCGGCCGCCGACGGCTTCCGACGATTCGATCCAGTCGAAGCCGATGCCGCGCGCCTTCAGTTCTTCCGCCTTCACTTGCAGGCCGTTCACGGCGATGCGCACGAAGTAGGGGCCCGGGCCCCAGCTGTTCAGATAGCGGCCGGCCTCGCCGTCCCAGCGGGTCGCCTCGAGCACGTCGAGCGAGGCGCTGTTGGGCAGCGTGAAGCCCATGCGCGCGCGCCGGTAGCCTTCGCCGACCAGCGTCTCCACCGCGCCGGCTGGCTCCCAGTCGAGATTCGCCGAGCAACGGCGCAGGGTGTCGTCGAGATCGCGCACGAGAAAGCCGCGTGCGCTCACGCGCACCAGTTGGCCCGGCTGCAGATCGCGTGGTTGCGGCGCGGGCGTCGCGAAGGTTTCCGGCGGCAGTTGCAGCGGCTCCATCGGCATGATCTCGATGCACAGGCCGCCGTCCACGGAAGGTTCGTATTCGGGCCGCTCAGGCGTCACGCCGACCCACAAACGGTCGAAGGGCATTTCCGGCGTGCGCTGCGCCATCCGGAAGGGCAGGCGGCGACGCATCAGGCGCTCGACAGTCTGCTCGAACTTCGGACCATGCGCGGCCACCACGATCGAATGCGTGAGGATCGGCCGATGCTTGCCCTGAAACGCTTCAAGGCTCTGCAGGAAATGATGGAATGACGGGTCGCCCGGGTTCGGACGATCCAGATGCACTTGCGGCTCGACGCGCGTCGGCGCCACGGCCAGCGACTTGTGCACACGCAGAAAATGGGCGATGTACGGATGGTTGTCGAACGCCTGGCGCCAGTTCGGGTGTTTGTGAATCCCCAGCTTGTTGACCAGCAGTTCGGTCATCCCGTCCGGGTCCGGAACCATCATGTCGGCGGTCATCAATAGATCGAACATATCGGCGAATCTCCAAAGAGTGTTTGAATGGACGGCGTGTCAGGATGCCTGGCGGGCCGCTGGCGCGGCGGCGCGCAGGCGGGCGGCCGAAGTCGCGGAAACCGTGTTCTGCGTGGCCTCGGCGGGTTCGCTGCCGGAGCCGCCGCGCAGGCGTTCGGCTTTCGGCCGCAGCAGGAAGTACGAAAGCGCTGGAATCAGCACGAGCGCGCCGACCATGTTCCACAGGAACATGAAGGTGAGCAGGATGCCCATGTCGGCCTGGAACTTGATCGGCGACCAGACCCACGTGACGACGCCCCCCGCGAGCGTGAAGCCGACCAGCATCACGACCTTGCCGGTGAACATCAGCGCGTCACGGTAGGCCTCGCGCAATGTGGCGCCGGCGCGTTGCCGCGCGAGTTGCACGGAGAGCAGATACAGCGCGTAATCGACGCCGATACCCACGCCGAGTGCGATCACCGGCAACGTGGCGACCTTCACGCCGATGCCGAGCAGCACCATCAGCGCTTCGCACAGCACCGAGGTGAGCATCAGCGGAATCAGCGCGACGACCACGGCGCGCCACGTGCGGAACGTGATGAAGCAGAGGATCGCCACCGACGCGTACACCAGCAGGAGCATCTCGCGATTGGCCTGTTCGACGACGATATTGGTTGCGGCGTCGATGCCAGCCGAACCTGCGGCTAGCAGAAAGTGCCGCTCGGGCGTGTCGTGCACGGCGGCAAAATCGTTCACCACGCGCACCACGCGCGTCAGCGTCTCGGCCTTGTGGTCGCTCAGGAACACCAGCAGCGGTGCGACCGTGCGGTCGGCATTGGTCAGCTCGGGCATGGCCACCACGACGTTGGAAAACGCGTCGCCGGAGACGAATGGGTCGCGGTTCACCGTCAGCCACTTGGGCGAGCCTTCGAAGTTGCCCGCCGTGTATTGGCGCACCACGCCGGCCGCCGATACCGTGCCGCGTACGCCTTCGGTCTCGCGCAGCTTCGCTTCGAGGCGGTCCATTTCGGTCAGCGTCGGAAAGCTCTCCACGCCACCGGCCGGCGTCTTGACGATCACGGCGAACACGTCGCTCGAGAGGTTGTAGTGCTGGTTGATGAACGCGTTGTCGCGGTTATAGCGCGAGTTCGCTTTCAGTTCGGGCGCGCCGGAGTCGAGATCGCCCACCTGCAGATGCGTGCTGATCGCGAGGCCGCCGATGAACAGCAGCAACGCGCCGACCATCGCACCAATCGCCCATCTGCGAGTGGAAAAGCGGTCGAAGGCCTGGTAGCTGCGCACCACGAAGCCGCGCTTTGCGTGCGGGTCGGCGCTCAGGCGAGCGCGGCGCACCGCGGAGCGGCTCACGCCGGTGTACGACAACAGCACCGGCAGCAGCACGAGGTTGGTGAAGATCAGTACGCCTACGCCGATGCTGGCGGCGAGCGCGAGGTTGCGAATCACGGGCACGTCGATGATCATCAGCACCGCGAAGCCGACCACGTCCGCGAGGAGCGCGGTCAGGCCGGCGAGGAACAAACGCCGGAACGTATTGCGCGCGGCTGCATAGCGATGCACGCCGCGGGCGACGTCGCGGGTAATGCCGTTCATTTTCTGCGCGCCATGCGACACGCCGATCGCGAAGACAAGGAACGGCACGAGGATCGAATACGGATCGATCGAGAAGCCGAGCCACTGCACGATGCCGAGTTGCCAGATCACCGCGGCGGCTGAACACAGCACGACCAGACCGGTGCTGCGCAGACAACGCGTGTACGCGTAGAGCGCGAGCGCGGCGATCAACGCGGACACGCCGAAGTAGATCAGCACGCCGTCGAGCCCGTCGATCAGATCACCCGCCAGCTTGGCGAAGCCGACGATGTGAATCTTGACGTCAGGCGTTTCGAGCGAGCGGATCTGCTTTTCCAGATCGTGCGAGAGCTCGCGGTAATTGAGCGGCGCACCGGTAGCCGGATCCTTGTCGAGCAGCGGCACGAACACCACGCTCGAACGCTCGTCGTTGGCGACCACCGAACCGCCGACGCCGGCACGCGCCACGTTGCGGCGCAATTCGCCGAGGCTTTTTGCGGAGCCGTCGTAGGCTTCGGGCATCACCGGTCCGCCGCGAAAACCGTCCTCGGTGATTTCGGTCCAGCGCACTGACGGCGTCCACAACGACTTCATGTAGGCACGGTCCACGCCGCGCATCAGGAACACCTTGTCGTTGATTTTTTGCAGCGTGCGCAGATAGTCGGCGTCGTAGATCGAGCCGTGGGTGTTCTCGACCGAAATACGCAGCGAGTTGCCGAGCGCGCGCAATGACGCGGCATTGTCGAGATAGTTGCGCACGAACGGATGTGACTGCGGAATCATGTTCAGGAAGTTCGCGTTGACTTCCAGCCGCGTGGCGCGGGCGCCGAACAGCGCCGTCAGCAGGATACAGACGATCACGATGAGCGCGCGATGATTGAAAATCAGCCGCTCGACGGGACCGCCCGAGCGCCGGTCGAATGGCTGCGCCGGTTGGGCTTGATCCTTCGCTGCCGACGGATCGTGGGGGTTATGCATGTTGAACACCTCTAGTGATGCGATTCAATGCTCAGCGACGCGCGCCGATCGCTTCGACACTCATGCCGCTCGACCCGCCCAGCGCCACGCGATCCGCGCCGTCCGCGGCAATGCCGGCGAACAGCATCGGCGTATCGGCCGACACGCGCTGGAACACGCCGCTGACCGGGTCGGCGACCAGCAGCATGGCGCGGCTGCCGCAAATCACGATGCGGCCGTCGCCGAGCACGGTGGCGCCGTTCAAGGTGGAGTCGGTGCCCGTGTCGGCCTTTTGCCAACTGGCGCCCCGATCGGTGCTTTGATAGACCGTGCCGCGCAGACCGAACGCAAAGAGCCGCTTGTCATTGCCGACAATGCCGAAGAAGCTGCCCGTGTAGCCCGATTGCAGCCGCTTGAATTGACCGCTCGCGCGATCGAGTTTGAACACCGTGCCGCGCTCGCCCGCGATATACACCTCGCCGCCCACGCCGCGAATGGCGTTCAGGTTCAGAAAGTCCGGGTTGTCGATATGTTCGAGGCCCGGTTGCCAGGTCTTGCCGCCATCGCTCGTGACGGCGATGGAGCCGAATGAGCCGACCGCGTAGCCGTGGCTTGCGTCGTCGAACCAGACATCCAGGTAGGGCAGCGAGGGGCCCGCCTTGGCGTTGTTTTCTTCCTGCTTCAGATAGGTCTGCGAGACTGCCGCATTGGCATCGCCTCGCGCAACGGCGGCGCGATAGTAGGCGACGAAGCGTTCGTTGGAGATGCGACCGTCGAGCTGTTTGGTCCAACTCGTGCCGCCGTTGGATGTGTGCAGGATTACGCCGTCGTGGCCGACGGCCCAACCTTCGGTCGCTGTGGGAAAGGTGATGGCCGTCAGGTCGCTTTGCACGGGGCTGGCGACCTGGCGCCAGTGTTGCCCGTGGTCGTCCGATACGACGATCACACCGCGCTGACCCACGCCGACGAGGCGCTGACCCGCGCTCGCCACTGCGGTCATGGGGCGGGTGGCGGGTGAGACGGCGGCTTCGGCGGGCGCGTCGAGCGGATCGATAAAGCGCGCCGCGCTCGCCGTCTGGGGGCCGGCGCCAGTCGCCGCGGCGAACGCCGGCGGGCACGCGAGCGCCGCAACGAGCGCGGTGACACTCGCCGTCATGCATTGCACAGACCGGAAAGTCATGGGTAAGTCTCCGCGGACACGGGTTGACAACCTCTCGTCGAAACTCGTGATGAAAACGCATCATCAAAATCGGTGACGCGCCGGCCGGACCGAATCGGTCCGGCCGGCGCGGCCGTACCGCTTTAGCGCACGCCTGCGCTCTGCAACGCTTGCGGCGTGTAGTACGCCTGATTCGGCAGTTCGTCGTACGGGATCATGTGAGTGGCTGGATCGCCCTGGTCCGCGATCACCGCGTAGTTGCCCTTCGTCAGGTCGTAAGCCACCTGGATCGGCTGGCCCACGCGAGGCTTGTCGTAGGGAATGATGTCGAGCGTATAGGCGGTGCGGTAGAGCGCATTGCTCTGGTCATACGCGTCATACGCCACGATCAGCCACGTGTCTTCGTCGATGTAATACGTGCGATGGCTGTAGACATCACGTTGACCCGGCTTGAGGGTCGCCTCCACGACCCAGACCCGGTGCTTTTCCCAACGCACGACATCCGGATTGGCGAACTTGTCGCCCACCAGATTCGGCGACTGGTAGGCGCGATAATTGTTGTACGGCACGATCATTTCCTTCTCGCCCGCGAGCTTGAAATCGAAGCGGTCCATGCGCCCCTGGAAGCCGCCGATTTCGTCGAACAGCAGCGTGCCGCCGATCCCGGCCATCGGTGTGTCGTATTTCAGTTCGGGCGCCACGCGCACGCGCCGCTGTCCCGGCATGTAGATCCAGGTGGTGTCGTCCTGGTCGCCGTTGTTGGAGCTGTATTTCGCCAAATACAACTGGCCGACCTGCGAAGCCGGACCGAAGAAGTTCGTGTAGGTCAGGCGGAAGTACAGGTCGTTCAATTTGCTCGCGTTGCGGTCGTAGAACGGATAGATGAACTTGGATTCCTGATCGCCCATCAGCGTCTTGTGGCCCGCTTCGTCGACAAAGATGGTGCGGAAGCGGAAGTCGGTGCGCACGCCCTGATAGCGCATGTTTTGATTCCACATCACCTCGTAGCCGTCTTTCGGAATCGGGAACGGAATGCAGCCGAACGCACCTTCCACGCCGTCGCCCTTGACCTTGCCGACAAGCTTGGCCGTGGTCGCGCAGCCCACCGTGTTCTTCAGCACCCAGTCCGGATAAGTCATGGTGCGGCGCGTTTTGTACACGTCGACGCGAAAGCCCGGGAGGCGGTCGAGCAGTGCCTTGGTGCCGGGCGTCAGTTCGTCGGCATACTTGGCCTGATTCGCTTTGGTGATCGATTCGATCGGCTTGTCGTCCTTGAACGGATCGGGATAGCGGCCGCTGCCGGGTTTGAAGTCGGCGGGGATCGCGAGATCCTTCACGCCGCCCGTGTAGGCGGGGATCGAACCGTCCGCGTTGCCGGCCTTCTTCGCGCCGAATTCGGTGAGCTTGCCGGCGCCCAGCTCTTTGGCTTCGTCGGCGCTGACCGCCGCGAGCACGGGCCCACTGGCGGCGACTGCCGTCGCCATCGTTGCCAGTACCATTGCGAGTTTCATGCTTGTCTCCAGAATATGTGTCGGAAAAACCCGTCGGGTGCGGACGGATTTCTTATCCGGCCGCTCATGACGGCGTCCGTGACGGAAAGCGGCCAGCACCCTTGCCGGTCAGAATGAAGAAGAAAACGTCAGCGAAACCCAACCTTTGTCGTTGTAGAAATACGGACCGTTGCCCGTTGCGTAATACGACGGACCTCCGCTCGGCAAACCGTTGGCGAGACCGAAGTTGGTCTGGCCGCCTGCGTGCGAGTGATAGCCGTTGTATTGCAGCGTGACGTTGTATTTGTTCTGAATCAGCGCGTGCAGGCCGAAGGTGTAGATCATCGACCCCTGGTTGGTGCCGCCCAGACTCGGTGTATTGCCCCATAGGCCGTACTGGATGAACATCGGCGCGTCGATGTCGACGCCCGGAAATACCTGCAGCCATTGCGGATCGAACTGAACTGCCAGCGCAACCGAATTGTTGGTGGAGCAACCGGACCACTTGCTGCCGCTCGGACATTCGACCGAGTTGCCGACGCCGTTGTAGAGCGCGCCGTTGCTGGTGGTTTTGACCTTCTGGGTGAATGCGATTTCAGCCAGCGCGCTACCCGTGTTCCAGAACGGCGTGCGCGACAATCCCGCCAGCACGTTACCGATTACGTTGATGACGTCGCCGCGCGCGCCTTGCTGACCGCTCAGGTCGCTCGCCAGCGGGCCGGTGCCGCTGTTCAACGCCGTGTTATGCCGGTAGGACACTTCGAAGCCGGTGCTGAAATCGCCGATCTGGCGATCGAGACTCATGCCGTACAGCTTCACGTTCGAGCCGTAGGCCAGGTGATAGTTGGGCGCACCGGTTGCCGGATTCACGCCGAGCAGCACCCACGGCTGCGTTTCCGTGAGATTGCGGTAATAGAAGCCGAACGTGCCGCCGAGCCATTGCGGAGCCCAGGTGACTTTGGCGCCGTAGTCGTTATGAAAACCATTGTTCGGCATCACGTCGTTCCCGCGTGGAACCACGCCCTGCAACAGGTTCGGCCCCTGGAAGCCGAAGCCGACCGTGCCCAGATAGGTGCCGCCTTCAGGCAGGCGGGTCGGCATGTATTCCGCGAAATACTGCGCGGCGAGGCCGACCGTCGGTGTCAGCTGCGTCTCGAACAGGATTTGGGCGCGCGGGATCGCCAGTTCCTTGGCCTGAGTGCCCGGCGAGGCCGCGCCCTTGATGTTGTCCGAGGCGCCTTGACCGTAGTTGATGCCCTCGCTGCCGAAGATCAGCGCGTTGCCCCAGTACTGCGTCAGGCGCCCGACCTTGATCGCGCTCGGCTGGCCGTTGATCTCGAACTTGTAGAACACGAACGCATCCAGCAGATCCGCGCCTTGCTGGTAATAGCGCTCGGTGTAGCTGCTGTAGTGATTGCCGCTGTACGAGTTCAGACTGGAATACGGCACGCCGGGGTAGGCCATGCCCGGGTTGTTGTTCACGCCGCCGCCGTACGCAAAATCCTTCCATAGCGACGCGCTGATCCGGAACCCGAATTTGTCGCGGTACACGGCATCGAACTCGCTCAGGTCTGACACGCGGTTCGTCACGATGTCGCCTGCGTGCTTGAACTTGTATTCCGATTCGCTGTAGAGCGGGTTATTGCCGATCGAGTCATTGGTGCCTTGGGCGCGCATGCCCAGGTTGTAGCTGATCGTGTTGTCCCAATTGATGTTCAGATCGGGGTTCGAACTGAGTTGCATGGCGCCGGCCGTTGCAGCCCAGCATCCCAGAGCCATCGCAATACCGAGGCTCATGCGGTTTTTCTCGAATCTGGCGCAGCTGCTCATTCCCTTCATCTCCTTGTCTCCGTGGCTCCCTGGCGGGGCTGGGTTTTTGTTTGACGCTGGCGACGGCACGGTGCTGCTGGCCTCGTGGGTTCCACGCTGCCGCCCAGGGAATTAGACACAGTGTTCAACTCTGTGCAGTCTGCTCGTCGGGACTGATTGGATTCGCCTGGATTCGGAATTGAATTCTATAGATAGAATTTCAGCTCCGACTCTCTCGTTTTCCCTTATTCGAAACAAAAATAAGGAACATGTTCATATAAGAGCCGCTGACGTGGACGAAGATCCGATGTGGCGCAGACTCGGGCTGAGGCGGGCTGAGCACGGCCCAGCATATGGCGCAGGGTGGTTCGACGTGTGGAATAGCCCGCTGGGACTGGAATGAAGGGTGGGATTGCATGCTCGACCGTCGGGAGGTGACACCGGCCAGTCGGACCGTCCGCTGGCTCTTTATTAAGTTGATCACCAGAATCAAACCTGTTCAACTTATCCGCTATCAGGAGTTACCCGGCCTTTTGGGCGCCCCTGTACAGGCACTATCCAGAGATACCCTGGAGATGTGACCAAATAACAGACACATTTAAGCTATATGTTCATAATCTCCGGGAAGTTGACGACGGTGTTCGATGGCGCGCGGCCGTCGGCGACGGATAAACCCGTCAACTCGTCACAGGAAGGATCGATGGCGTTTCGTGAGCATTACGACTATGTGATTGTCGGAGCAGGCTCGGCGGGCTGTGTGCTGGCCAATCTTTTATCGGCGGATTCAGGCGTATCCGTGCCGCTGCTCGAAAGCGGTCCGCCGGATCGCAGCGCGCTGATTCACATGCCGCGCGGCATCGGCAAGATACTGAACCCGGGCGGCTCGCTCGTCTGGAGCTATCGGGCCGCTCAGCGCAGCGGCCGCGATTCGGAAGACTGGTCCGCTCGAGATGCCATGGGCAGGAAGAGGATCCGGGCGCTGGCCGATCGCGGATACTTCAATGCAACGGAAATCAAGGCATGCGACGACGCGGGAATTGGTGCGCTGTTGCCGAAAACACAGACATCAGGTGCGAAGGCGGATGGCCGATTCGATCGGGCTGACTTCATCTACATTGCCCGGGACGACCAGTACCTGTGCCCAGCGGGGCAACGGGCGATATACCGATACACCTCCTTCGAAAGCGTTAATCTGCTGGAGCTGCGAACGTACTGGAGTAGCGCTTGCCCGAAGTGCCCGATGAAAAGCCAGTGCACGCCCGCTGATTATCGTCGTATCCGACGATGGGAACATGAGGCAGTGCTTGAGGTGATGCAGTCACTGCCCGGTAGCCGTCCTTACCAGACCTATTCTGGCAATATCATCCGGAGCGAGTATCGGCCAGGTTTCAAGGCCTCGCTTGGCTTAACTGATCTTCATCTCGCCTCCGAAGCAGCCGAACAGGCTGGCCGCACACTCCCGATGCTCGCTGCCGTCCATGGTCAGATGGCTGAACCTGTCGAGGCGGGCATGGGCTCTCTCGACTGGTCAGCGATCGCGGCTTTGAGGGTAGTTCCGTCAAAGTAGTCCAGCGTTAGGGGTTTGCGCGGGGACCTGCGGTCTGCGATCGGTTTAAGGACGCCTTGCCTGAAGTGAGCGGATCGGTTCTCAAACAGTTACTCGATTCAGAGCTCGTCGTCACGACCGAAACACTTGATAAACATTGGTGTTATTACGGGAAGCAGTGACAAGTCTGTGGTTAAGGAGCCCGTTGCCGTGAGTTCTACGTTTCGCACAAGACCATCGAGATGAAAATCTACACTAGCCTTTTCCAGAACAGCCTCACCGAGTTCAATTGTCTGTGTAAGGTCATCAAACGCGTCAGCGGCCGACGTGATCTCGACTCTCGCCACCGATCTCCCTGCAAATCGTATCTGACCTGCTCGGATTTTCTTGACACGGACTAACTGAAAACCCTTAGCGACTTTAAGCATTTTTAAAAACGCGGCCACGTCTACGACGATAGGCGAAACCGCTAGGCCAAACCCGATTGCGTCCGATAAAAATTGCACAAAGCTTCGAAGGTTGCGAGGCCCCGCCGTTATACGGAGCAGGTAATGCCCTTTCCTAACGCGGAAGAGAACAAATGCGAAGATAGAAAATCTACGGACCTCATTCCGAATTTCATCGCCAAATGGGTCAACATAAATTTCGGTATTATGGACCTCCTCGATAAACTTACCTTCGATTTGTCGGTCGCTTACCGAAATAAGCTCGACACCAGTAGACGCACCGCGTCTAAACCGATGCGTGGACAATGCGTCGGCAATCACGTTGATTCGCTCTTGGGTCGAAACTTCAAACCACTTTGTCTTTATCATGTGCCGCCAACGATTATTATTTAGTTAGCGCCGTTTGTGATTCTTCTAAAGAAGCACCGGAGCTTTCAATTACGGGTTTTTTTGCAGAGACAGCTGGTCTCTTTTTTGTCGACGGTAGCTTCTTTGCGACACCTTGCGAATTGACAGGCAAAGCTGATCGAGCCGCCGCCTCAATCAGCTTGCTTAACTCCCGATCTTCTTCAAGCGTGCATTGTGTTCTGCTAACCGCATATTCATTTGGCCCCATATATCCATAGTAGCCGCGCGGGAGGTAAGAGAATTTTGTGCAGGTCTCTGGCTCAGAAAACTGAGCTTCGAATTCAAATAGATCGGAATCGATTTCAGAATTCCGAGTCGCTTGCCAAATAATTTTTGAGATATAAAACCCACGCTGTGTGAGCGTTTGAAGTTCAGCAGACTGAAGGACACCTTCACCGCGTAACGATGCCCGGGAAATATGTACACCGAGTTGTACGTCTTTCGGGTCCGATTCTTCGGACTCATCAAGCTCCTTTATTTTTACTTTCGGCTTGAATACGTATACATCCGTAACATCATGGCGCTTAAAGCCCGACATCGCGTTTATCAGATCAGCGAAAAATTTCGATCGGACAGAGGGCAACGGCTCATTCTCTAAACTAATTTCGTCAATTTCCAAAACGCCGTCTACTTGCGCCTCTACATTAGAGAGCAGCGTCCGGCACCAGCCGTCGACCTTATCATTTTGAGGGCCGCGCAAAACGAGGTCTTTCCCGGATGTCTCGACCGTAATAATTGCACTCTTGTTGACGACCTGCTTAAATTCACTCTTGTCGAAGTGCATTGTCTTATACCTGACAGAGATCTGGAGAGTACCGTCCTTTTGATAGGACATTGTTGCAGAGTCGTCTTCTTTCTTGATCTGTTCGATGACTGCATGCGCGGCAGTCTCAAAATTCTGCATCTTTGCTTTCGAGATGACGCGGAACGAGGCGATACGCTCTGTTCGGGCCTTCGTGCCGAACAGGCGAGCGAGCAGCTGAAAATCGTTGTAATCGTGCATCAGGCGAGAAAAATGCAGCGCAAGTGCCTCGCGTGAGGTCTGGTGCGAGACGACGATGCCTCTCGACATGAAAAGCTGTCGGAGATCAGAACGCGTCACTTTCGGCTGGTTGAGCGCTTCAAACAACGCCTTGTCGCTTGCGCTATAAATCGACCCAGTTTTCATTTTTCGATCCGATCCCATTTGATGTTTTCCTGCGAGAACGTTGTCTTGCGAACCTCTATCAGCTCAAGTTCGATTTGCTCGAGTCGATGCCGCTTGTACTCGTCGAATTTCCAATCGCTGATGTACATCTCGATGGCGCGCTGAAAATTACTACGGATGCTGGTGTGTGGTGAACTGTGTGCAACCCGGACCCGCAGTGGATGAGATCCATCTAGAATCTGAAAACTCGATAACGTATCGAATAGGTACATGAACTCGTGGTGTGTCGAGCCTGCGCGGTTGTAGTAGATCACGTACCCGGCTGGAAAACGTTCTTCGACTTCCTCGGTTTTCTCGTTGTATTTCTTTACAATCTCGTGGCCAACGATCAAATAAGGGCCCGCGATCATCTCGACCGTGGCAGCCCGCGATTGCTTACTCCCATGAGTTTTATGGAGTTTGAGATCCGGGTAGTGAAAGAAGTAATCTGAAGTGGGAAAAGTGCCTTCCGAATGCAGTCGGTGGGTGTCTGCGATCACAGTCGTCATGTAGGCAATCATCGACGGATCAACGATGTGCAGCACCTGGTTTAGTTCAAGCGGCAATGTTTCTGTCGTTACACCGGGTTCTTCATCTAAGGGATTTTTTGCCTTGGTTTTTTTCTCTTCAAGCATAGCCATGAAGTCGCTGTCATACTCGGCGTCATGGTTGTATACGAACAACATCCCACGCACATCGAGAGATTCGTTTGTCAGGTCATAGCGGCCTGACCATTCCTCGCTCACGCATGCGCAATCTATAGTTTGGGCGAGTGACCGCAGTGCAGATCGGATCGCGCTAGAGGAAATAGATCCTTTCGCGTAGCTCTTCAAGTCAGTATTGAGCAACACGCGGCGACCCAAATAAGGGTCCACGTAATGGAAAACGACGTCTACTGGATGTGTGTGATCTGTTTTTTTCCTTGGCGCATGTTTTTCTTGCTTTACGCACCGGAAGTTTTGGTCGAGTACCGGCACCCGTTCCCATCTAAACCATTCGAATAGCTCTTTCGATATTTTGTTCGCCAACTCAGCGATGCCCGCTGTTTCTCCGCCGCTCATTTGCCCCTCAGTCATAATTTTTATCCGCTTTCAGATCGTATGTCGATCTGATCCCGTTGCGAATGATAGCGAGGGCATGCGGCGGGCACAACGCTTTCTAGGGGGAGACGGTATTGGCGACGCAAGCGTGCGCGGTTCCTGCGATGGTTTGCTTTCGCCTCCCGTAAGATCTCACCGCTACAAGCCGCTTTCAAGTTGCAACAATGTAACTAACTGTCAAGCACAAGTTCATAACCCACAAAACGTCAAACCCAAGTCTGCAAGGGCCGGGGCTCCACTTGGGCGCACCTGAAGCCGCGGCCTGTGGTGGCAATCGTAGTTAGCCGCCAGACGTGTTCTGGTAAATTGCAAACAAGCGGCAGCAACTCAAAAGTTCGCCGATGAATTTGCGAGGTAATGTCATGGACGTTCTTGATTTCGTCCCAACCGTGTCGGCAGACGGAAGCAGAATCACTTTCCGGTTGTCCGATCGGATTGGCTCAGTCGAGTGTGCAATCACACGTGAGGCACTTGAAGCGTATTTCTGGCTGCCGCTAGGCGCCGGCGAAGTCCGCATGCTCAAAACGTTTGCTGATGGCCGAGAGCGCATTATCGCGGTTGCGGAAAGAAAAATGCGGGCGCGGCCCGATCAGCCCGTCCGGCTCACAACCGCTGACTTCCTCGACAAGCGCTAGGCCGCCCGCGGACGACGTTTGCACCGCAAACCGCAAATTGCCCCTGCATGGGCACCGGGATGACGAAGGACCGGTACCACCGCAATAAAAAGCACGATCGTTCAGATGTTGCTAATTTCTTTTATGGAAAATCCGCGAACGACAGGGAACCCCCCGGTTCTCTGTGCCGTGCGGTCACCAAATGGTACAGGCTTCGACGCAGGCCATTGGACGGCATGGACCTATACCAGCAGCGACCATGGCACGGAGACCTCAACGGCCCTCGTAGCGGTTGCGGTGCGAGGAAGAGGTGGCAGGCGCAGCGGCGATAACACCCGTTGAACGAAACCGCCTCTTGACGGGAGCGGCAGATTCGGTCGGGCAGGGAGGCGTCTGCCGGCTTCTCGGCCTTATGGAAAGCGTCGCATAAGGCCGAGAACCTGCCGTCGTGTCTGAGCATCGTTGGCGGGTTAGCTGCTCGACATTGAGCGACGGGAAAATCGACGTTCAACCGGCATCGGGTTCGCCAGCCTGATCATCGCCAGACCCGCTGGGTCGAGCGCGCACGCGCCTGAGGGGCCCGGCCAGCACCGTGACGTGCTCGGGAAACGGGACCTTGCGTGGCTTCATCGCGCTTTCACGCGTTGCGAGTGCATAGGCCCGCAGGCGCACTTGGAGTTGCTCAGATGTCTCTACCGGCGGCAGCGCCGCTCTTTTACGTCGGGTCATTGGTTAATCCCTCACCAGTTCTCGCGACTTGCTCTGCCACGATTGTGGCACACTGGCGAGGCACTCCCCATTTGTGGTCGTCACGTTAGATCGACAGCATAGCTTCCTGCATGGTCGGGCAGTTGTCATCTGTCATCTCAACTCATCGAGGGAGCGCGGGCCTTGGCTGATAGGCTCTCGGCCTGGCCGGCCTGTAATCCTGGAACTTATCACACCGGAAACGCAATGCCGATACGAATCGGTCGTGGGCAAGGAGACGCTCAGGCTGTCGGAGCTCAGTGCCCTATCGCGAGTGTGCCTCAGACGGTTCAACCAACGGAAATATCCAGTGTTGAGAGCGCTGCGCGCACATCGGCAGTCGTAATAGTGGAGGCTCCCGATTCGATATGGTGTGCCGCAGCCTCGTCGATGAGCCGCTGCAATGCGGCGTCCGTGTCGGCAATCGAGCAGCCCTCAAGCGCCGTGATCACGCATTCCACGGTGTGCCGCGAAATTGCAAAGGTGTCGCCTACTTTGAGCTTCAGCCGGGAGCGGATATAAACCGCGAGCGACTCGCGTGACGGCACGTCAAAGCGGATCTTCTGCTCGAGGCGGCCGCCACGCAAAACCGCCGGATCCAGCGCCTCCGGATGATTGGTAGCCGCAATCACAAGTACGTCAGGCACACGGCCGTCGGCGCCGTCGATCGACGCAAGAATGCGGTTGGTCACGGCTACAGCCGCAGACATGCTTCTATTCCGGAAGACATCATCCGCTTCGTCGACGAACACGATGCACGGCCGCAGGTCCTTCGCCTGCCGGTATAGCTGGCTCCACGCGGAATGGCTGGCGAGAAGCTCGGCGCCGGTTGTCTTGAGAACCACCCATCCGCTGGCTTTTGCGATGGCCATTGCGGCCTGCGTCTTGCCGGTGCCCGGTGGGCCGTAGAACAGTACGCCGCGGGGAAGTGCGCCGCCGAGCTGTTCCATGCGGTGAACATGGCGCAGGCGCAGCGCAAGCCGTTTAAGTTCATCACGCGAGCCCTCGGGCATGATGATTTCGTCGACCGTCTTGACGTTCTCCGGCAGGTGGCCCTTCGACCCCTGGATGCGACGCATGGCCCGCATCGCAATATCGAACGAAACGGGTTCGTTCCCGAAAAGGCCTTCGCGCCGCATGTCGGCAAGTTGAGGTCCCACGGCCATCAGACGGGCAGCACTGAACCCTTCCCAGCGGGCCGCGAGACTCTTAAGCACTGGCATGCTGAGCGCCTTCGGTCCGAACGCATGGAAGACGGTACGCGAAAGCAGCGCTTCGCGTGCTGGCGCGTCTGGCGGTGGCACCTCGATCTTGAAGTCGAAGCGACCTTCGCGCACCGCGGCCCCGTCGAGCCAGTCGAGATCGTTAGTGGCGGCGACCAGGATAATTCGGGTGCCGCGCAGACGGACGATCTCGGTGAGCATCGTGTTCGTCAGATCGCGATCCATGTGGTGGGCGTCGTGCCTTGCCTTGATGAATCCGTCCACCTCGTCAATCAGGAGGACAGCCTGACCTAGCTGGGTGGCCTGCGCAAAAGTGGCCTTCAGGCGCTCAGGTGTTTCATTGACCCACTTCGAGGCGATGTCCTGATAGGCAATCGAGAAGAAGGGGACCTGTAACTCTCCGGCGAGTGCTTCGGCAAACATGGTTTTTCCATTGCCGGGTTCGCCGGACAGGAGGATGCCGTTTCTCGCCTGAGCGGGGTTGGCAAGGATGTCGCGCGCCGCGTTGAGTAACCTGTTCTTTGTGTCAGCCATGCCGGTGATGGCGTCAAGGGCGAACCGGGCGCGCAGTACGCGGTCGTCCAGGGCGTATGCCCGCTGGGGTGCCGGTTGACCTGGTGCATCCTGTGCCCCCGAGCGTGGGACGGGCTGTTGTACGGGGCGCTGGGTGGGTTGGCCGGTCCTGCCGTACCCGCGCCCGGCACACAATGCCATCCACAGTACGATTCCGACGCCGAGCAGGCCGGCGCTCGGCACGGAATACTGACCGATCGCAAGCATAAGGATGGCGACGGTCCCGGTGACCATCAGCCAGCGGGCAGCGCGGACAAAGTGATGAAGCGCGAGCGTCAGGCCCGTGCAGGCCAGCATCGCGAGCAGCCGGTGCCCGTCATGGAGGTGAAGAACCGATCCAACGCCGGCGCCCATGAGGGTGCCAGTCAGGATCGAAGGGAACAGACGGGCCGTGAATACGATGGCATCCTTCATGGATGACTCTCCGTACAAGCAGGTGGGTTACAGGGAAGAGACTGAATTGGGGCGTGGAAGAACCCGGAACGTCTAGCGGTACATGGGCATGATCTCGTCCTCGATCATGCTGTACAGGTCGTCGCGGATGAACTGCGCGAACTGCGCGCGTTCGAAGAAAACCGCGGTGAGGAGAAGGGCCGTGAATCCGATTGAGCAGCCCTTGATCATGTCGATGACCCCGAGGGCAAACCCGTGTGCCAGCGCCGGACAGGCATCCTGAAGTCCACCTAGGCCAAGCAGGATTCCAAGACACGAAGTGCAGGACATGAAAACCGGCGCGAAGAACATCAGTGTCGCAAGGGTGTTGCAGAATGCCCTGACCGGACGGGGGAGGCACGCATGGTCCGGATGGATGAAGGAAAACAGTGACGTTTGTCGCTGATGGTTTTGCATATGGAGCTCCGTTTAGATAATGAACTGGATCTGTTGGTCCCGTCGCGACGGCTCGTCGTGCGGCAACAGATCCAGGTTCCCATGGACCAGAGGAAAAGCAAGTTGACGCGGACTAGCGAAGCACGATGAGTGGGCGACCTCGTCTGGGCAGCCACTGACGAGGTGCCGGATGCCGACGGCGCGTACATTTGCGCATCGGCCTGGTTGTGCGACGCCGGTTCTGCCGCAGCATGCGTCGCGAGTGCGAGATAGGGCGCCTGAGGTCAGCACTCAGGCGCCTGTACCAGGCTTCAATCGCTTCGGGCGGGATGCTGCCATCGATATAGCCGGTGACGCGCGAGTCGGTCACGACTTTGATGACCTCGCGGCCATTGGCCGCGGTAAAGCGTGTGGTTTCCAACTGGTATCTCCTTGCGTGTGCCGTTGACATGTCACTTGCGCGTGCGGCGTCGTAACCACCGTGCGAGGAGGATGAATGGCGAGAAGTAGTCAGCGAGGCACTGTCGGCATTCTTCGACGAATACCTGCCAGAGATTCTTTTGCGGATTGCCCATGGGGATCCTTGAATAGGTTGGTTTGCCGGAGTAATCCGCCTTTGGAGACAGAAGCCGTCCGACCGCTGGCCTCGCACGTTGATGCTTTGTGAGGACAAGTCCAGAATCACATGGAGTTCCGCAGATGCAAGGCAGGGCGCGTGGCACCAATTCGTCTCATGAGCGCGCCGCCGCCCGGGAGCGGTTAATCTTTAGACTGTGGGTAAGCGAGCGAGCCAGAGAGTGCCCGTTGATCAGTTAAGAGGAGGGCCGGGAAGCCGCCGGATGCAGAACCGACGGTCGCGTCTTCGGAAATTGCTAACCTGTGCAAGAATGGGTTATCAGATCACGCCTATCTCTCATGAGCTCCACCTCCAAACTAACGCCGACTGCCGCGAAGAGAATTCAGGCGGCCCAACTGCTGGCCGGCGGTGGTAGCCCCGAGAGCGTCGCGCTGACAGTAGGTCTATGCGTCGAGTCGGTCAAACGACATAAGGCCGTTCTCGACATGAGAGGCGTTGCGGCTCTCGACAAAATGAGCGTGGGTGGGGGAAAGTCCGCTTTGGACGAGGAGGCACGTGCGTGGATCGTCGACGCCGTTCGTGGGTCTCCGCGCCGTCATGGCTTCGAGGTTGATCGGTGGTCAAATCCGGTACTGCAGGCAGTTATCGAACGCCAGTTCGGCCAGCGGTTTTCCATCGTCTATGTCAGACAGCTGACAATCAATCTAGGCGTGCACGACCGGGATGCGATGATGCAAAACGCCCATCCGGCGGGCTCCGGGCATAGTCGATGATCAGGCGCTTTCATGGATCGCTGCGGCACTTCGACACTCGCCCAGGCTGCACGATTTCGACTCCGATCTCTGGACCAACCAACGTCTCGGAACGATCATCGAGAGGAAGCTCGGCGTACGCTACTCGCGCAGTCACGTCTGGAAGATCGCAACGGACCTGGGGCTGTCGCACCTCCTGAGCAAGGCCCGCAAATGACGGCATCGCAAGGTTCAGGTGTCCCACCAGCCGGAGGCGTGGGCGAAGAAGCCCGCGCCGAACTGCTCTGCTATCTCGTCGTTGCCGAGCTGGTCGCTCGGGCGCGCACCGGCGAATGGCTGCGCACGGACCATCTGGTGGAATCAGGACGCATCTGGTGCAAGGCAAACGGAGCGCACCTTGATTGGCAGGAACGCATCCCGCTCGGACAGATGGCGCCCGGGCTCGCACCACAGGTCATGGAGACGTTTGGCCTCGTGATGGAGCGATCGCTGGTGCCGCTCTTTATCGACGGCTGGATGCTCGACTACGCGTCGCCGGTGGTTTGCGGCATCCACGAGGTATGCGCGGCCCGGCTGAGCCGCAGATACGCCGTTTTGCCTGTTCAAAACCCCTCGTAACTCTTTGATTTTATTGGGACGCTATAGGACGTTTTTGCACCTGAAAACAGGTGCAAAAAACTGGGCTATGTCATTGAATACGTGTGGATTTTTTGATTCGCCGGGGATGTACCATTTCGATACGCGCCGCCAGCTCGTCATGCTGCGCGGCCAGCCGGTCCAGCTATCCGGCACCCAATACCGGCTGGCATCGCTGTTCTTCTCCAACATCGGCCGCGTGCTGTCGCGCGATCACATCTTCGCGATGGTATGGGGACGCGAGTTTCGCGAGTTCACCCGCACGATCGACAGTCACGTTTCGCGGCTGCGCCTGCTGCTCGAAATCGAGCCGCAAAACGAGTTCCGGCTGCAACCGGTCTACAAAAGCGGCTACCGGTTGCTGCATCTGCGCCACGGCGAATCCGCCGATGCCGATGCCAGCGCCGGCGCTGATGCCGAGAAGCAGGCAGCCTGAGGCCAGTCCGGCCGTCAGATCAGATCTGCGGCAGCGCCGGCCGCGTTTCGAGCGCCTTGCGAATCAACGCTTCGACGGCCTTGCGTTCGTCGCCGGCCAGCGGCAGACGCGGCGGGCGCACCGGCTCGGTGCCCAGTCCGACGATTGCTTCGGCGAGCTTGATGTTCTGCACCAGCTTCGCCGAGACGTCGAGCGCGAGCAGCGGCGCAAACCAGCGGTAGATCGCCCGCGCTTCCTCGAAGCGCCCCGCCTTCAGCAGCTTGTAGATCACCACCGTCTCACGCGGAAACGCGCACACGAGACCGGCCACCCAGCCATGCGCGCCCATCAGTATCGCTTCCATCGCGAGATTGTCGACGCCGCAGAGAATCGCGAAGCGGTCGCCGACCGCGTTGATCAGGTCGGTCACGCGCCGCACGTCGCCACATGATTCCTTGATCGCGACGACCTTCTTCTCGTCGGCGATCTCCGCGAACATGTCGGGCGTCATGTCGACGCCATAGGCGAGCGGATTGTTATAGATCATCAGCGGCAGCGCGCTCGCGTCGGCGACACTGCGGAAATGGTGCAGCGTCTCGCGGCGGTCCGACAGATACCGCAACCCCGGCAACACCATGTAGCCGGCCGCGCCGTGACGGCTGCCGGCTTCGGCCTGGCGGCACGCGTCGAGCGTGCTGTTTTCGGCGATCGTCAACAGAACGGGTACACGGCCGCGCGAGGCCTCGACGGCGATGTCGAGCACACGCAGCTTCTCATCCAGCGAGAGCGTCGACGCTTCGCCCAGCGATCCGCACACGATGATGCCGTCCACACCCGCGTCGATCTGCGCCTCGATATTCTTGCCGGTCCATGCGCGGTCTATGCTGAAATCCGCGTTGAATTTGGTGGTGACTGCGGGCAATACGCCTTCCCAGATATGCGCCACGACTGCTCTCCTGAATGTGATGTGTTCAAGCGCAGTGTAAGCAGGGAAAATCCTGCCGTCTTGCGCGAATCGCGCGCAGCGAATGACGATTTCAGCACAGCCGTTTTGCTTGAAGCATCGCTGGATCAAGGCAGTCGGCCCGTTCCGATATGTGGGATGGGGTGCGTCCAAAGCGCATTGCAAGCGCGACCCGATGCGTTCTGGATAACCTGCTTCAGGCGCCAAACAGACGTTCCCAAGCTATGATCTGCGAGGAGTAAAAAAGCCACCGCAGCATCGCCTCGCTATGCCGAAATCGTCACAATCCGCGCGCAAGCACACCAAGACTCGGCCGTGCGCGGTTTCTTACCATGAGCACCATGAAAACCTTGGACATCATCGACTCGCACACCGGCGGTGAACCGACCCGCCTCGTGGTGTCGGGCGGCCCGGATCTCGGCGGCGGCACGCTGGCGCAACGGCTCGACGTATTGCGCACACAGTTCGACGACTGGCGCGCGGGCGTCGTTACCGAACCGCGCGGCTCGGACGTCATGGTGGGCGCGTTGCTCTGCGAGCCGGACGACCCGACGTGCGCCGCCGGCGTGATCTTTTTCAACAACGTCGGCTATCTCGGCATGTGCGGACACGGCACGATCGGTCTCGTCGTTTCGCTGGCGCACCTGGGACGGATCAAGCCGGGGCGTCACCGGATCGAGACGCCGGTCGGCGTCGTCGAAGCGACGCTCAACGAGGACGGCAGCGTGGCCGTGCGCAACGTGCCGGCCTATCGCTATCGCGAGTCCGTGCGGGTGGACGTGCCGGGCCACGGCGTGTTGACGGGCGATATCGGCTGGGGCGGCAACTGGTTCTTTCTCGTGGCCGACCACGGCTGCGCGTTGGACGCATCGCGTATCGGCGAATTGACGGTGTTCAGCGGGGCGATCCGCGACGCGCTGATCGCGCAGCGCATCACCGGCGCGGAGGGCGCGTTGATCGATCACATCGAGCTCTTCGGCCCCGGTTCGCGCGACGGCATCGACAGCCGCAGCTTCGTGCTGTGTCCCGGCAACGCGTATGACCGCTCGCCATGCGGCACGGGCACGAGCGCCAAGGTGGCCTGTCTCGCGGCCGACGGCAAACTGGCCGAAGGCGCGGTGTGGCGGCAGGAGAGCATTATCGGCAGCGTGTTCGAGGCGAGCTATCGCCATGCCGGCGATGGCGTCCATGTGATTCCCACCATTACCGGCCACGCGTACATCACCGCGCAGGCGCGCCTGTGCTTCGACGAGCGCGATCCCTTTGCCTGGGGCATCCGCACGGCATGACGGCGGACGTGGTGGTCGTCGGGGCGGGCATTGTCGGCGCGGCGTGCGCGGCGGAACTGGCGGCGCTCGGCATGCGGGTCGAAGTGCTGGACGCGCAGGGCATTGGCGGCGGCACGACGGCGGCGGGCATGGGCCACCTCGTCGTCATGAACGACTCGCCGGCGGAGTTCGCGCTCAGCCGCTATTCGCGAGACTTGTGGCTCGACCTCGCGCCGCGGCTGGGAGCGCGCGACGCGTTCGCGCGCTGCGGCACGCTCTGGGTCGCCGCCGACGAAGAAGAGTGGCAAGCCGCCCGCGCCATGCACGCCGCGTTCGAGGCGCAAGGCATTGCCGCGCAACTGCTCGATTCGACGGCGTTGCGGACTTGCGAGCCGGCGCTGGCGGCACCAATGGCGGGCGGTTTGCGCATCGAGCACGACAGCATCGTGTATGCGCCGACTGTCGCCGAGTGGCTGCTGACGCAATCGCCGGCCGCCGCGAATATTCGCGTGCGCCTCGGCACGACGGTGACGTCGATCGGCGCGAGCGGCGTTACGCTTGCCGATGGCGGGCGTGTCGGCGCGGCGCATGTCGTCGTCGCCAACGGTCTCGGCGCGCGGCAGCTGGTGCCGTCGCTGCCGCTGCAGCCGAAAAAGGGCCACCTGCTGATCACGGACCGCTATCCCGGCCTGATCCGGCATCAGTTGCTCGAACTCGGCTACATCAAGAGCGCGCATCACGCGGCCGGCACCTCGGTGGCGTTCAACGCGCAGCCGCGGCCCACGGGGCAGTTGCTGATCGGGTCTTCGCGCCAGTTCGACAGTACCGATCCCGCCGTCGACCTGCCCGTGCTCGCGCAAATGCTGCAGCGTGCCGCGCGCTATCTGCCGGCGCTGCCGACACTCAACGGCATTCGCGCGTGGACCGGCTTTCGCGCGGCCACGCCGGACGGACTGCCGCTGATCGGCGCGGCCGGCGATTTCGCGCCCGGCGTGTGGCTCGCCGTCGGTCACGAGGGCCTGGGCGTAACGACCTCGCTCGCTACCGCGAAACTCCTTGCCGCGCAGATCGTGGCGGGCGTTGCGCCGATTCCTGTCGAGCCTTATCTGCCCGGTCGTTTTGCCAGGAAGGTGGCCTATGAATCGTAGCGGCAGCGCGGCAACCATCTGCCTGACGATCGACGGCCAGCGCATCGCCGTCGAGGCCGGCACGACTGTGGCCGCGGCGCTCGCTCTGGCGGGCGTTGGCAGCACGCGGATGTCGGTGAGCGGGCAGCCTCGCGCCGCGTTGTGCGGCATGGGCGTGTGCCAGGAATGTCGCGTGACGATCGACGGCCGGGCGCATGCGCTGGCGTGC